>JAQVLF010000003.1 GCA_028704295.1 Minisyncoccota bacterium
AGCGTACAGGCTAGATTGAGAGTGTTAGTTAAAAAACTATTGAATAAGTATAAATATCCCCCAGATAAGCAGGAAAACGCTACAAAGACTGTTTTAGAACAAGCTGAGGTTTTGTGTAAAGATTGGGGAGTAGAGGATTAAGTAAGTTTAAATTTTATAAAGACCGTGTTAGCATTATAATATCTAGCCCCTAGGGATTATGGTGGTTTCTTTGCTAGGGGTTAGATAAATAAATTAAATAATAAATAGTATTATGTCAAAAACTAGAGATTTAGCAGCAACAATTATTTTCGAAGCATTTAAAATCTTAAAGGATGCTGGTGGGGAGCTTCGTGGAAAAGAAGTAATGGAAAAAATAGAAAAAACAATACCTTTAGATGATTGGGCAAAGGAAACATATGAAAAAACTGGCAATATAAGATGGCAGTCTATTCTTCACTTCTATACGATTGACTGTATCAAATCAGGATTTTTAGAAAAAGAAAAAGGAATTTGGATATTAACAAAAGAAGGAGAAGAAGCAATAAAATTAGGATCCGTAGAATTACTAAATAAAGCAACCAAATTATATAGAGAATGGGATGCAAACAGAAAAGATAAGGAAGGTATTGATCAAGAAGATTTAGAATTAGATGCTGAGCCAGATCAATTACAAAAAGCAAATTTAGAACAATTAGAAGAAAAATCTATTGATGGATTAAGAAAATATCTTATAAGTAAAAATCCTTATGAATTTCAAGATATAGTAGCTGCATTGTTGCGTGCAATGGGTTATTATACGCCATTTGTCTCTCCGAAAGGAAGAGATGGCGGAATAGATGTTATTGCATATCAAGACCCATTAGGGACTAAAACTCCAAGAATTAAAGTTCAAGTAAAACATAGGCCTGATGCAGCTATAGCAGTTGATGAAATAAGACAATTAGTAGGGCTATTAAATGACAATGGAGATGTAGGATTATTTATTACTTCTGGAAGATTTACGTCGGAAGCAGAAAATTTTTCAAGAACATCTCATAAGCATATAGAACTAATAGATTTCGAGAAATTTATAACTTTATGGCAAGAATTTTATGATAAATTGACAGATGAAGATAAAAATAGATTACCATTATATAAGATATATTTTTTAGGTTCAAATGAATAAAACATGATAACCGTTTTATTTATTTTAATTTTACTAATGTTTAATGAGGAGATTTTATTATTATTTTATTTAGATGATTTAATTAGTATGCAATTTTTTATAGATTTTTTTTGGCCCTTTTTATGTAGTTTATTAACAGGATTTCTTGTTTATTGGGTTTTGAAAATTAAGGATATATATCATTGGTCTAGTTCAAGGAAAAGAATTTTAAAAATTTTAGATTCGATCTTAGTATCGGCATTTACAAGCGTTAGGCTTGCAGCGGGGTTGAAGTATCGTAATTTTTCTGATTCGAAAGAAGATTATATCATTTTTTTGAGCAAAGAATTTGGAAAAGATAATGAGTATAAAGAATTAAGAGATAGATTAGAAAATATGAATGAAGAAAGGAGAAAAATACTTATTTCAAACATTAGAAATTTACAGGAGTCTTTACGTTTTTTCATTACAATTTTTATAAGTTTTCGTAATTCAGATAATTGGCATATTGAAAAAATTTTTGAACTTAATGAAAAAATTGAAAAAGCCTCTGTTCTTTATATTACTTTTCCAGAAATTTGTTATAAAAAAGATAAAACAACAAAAATGATTAAAGATATTGCAATTTCTGATGTTATTAAATTAACAGATTTTATTTTTAATTTTAGAGAGGAATTTTATAAAAAGAATAAAAAATATCTTTAAATTTATGACAAATAAGAAAATAGAAGAAATAATGAAAAAAAGTGGAAATGTGTTTCATTCTCAAGTGGTAAAAGCTCTTCGTGATAAAGGATGGTTTGTGACAGTAAGTCCATATTATAGTGATAATTTCACTGATAAGCCTCGTGAAATAGATATAATTGCTGAGAAAAAGTTTGATGCCATATCTCATTTTGGAAATTGGTTGGGAACAGTTAATGTTCGTTTATTTATCGAATGTAAATATGTGGCCAATCATAATGTTTTTTGGTTTGACAATATAGATAAAAATAAAATAATTGACAGGATAAGGAGTGACACAAATGTTGATTATTCAGATTTTGATAGAAATAGTAAAAAACATCACTATTTGGCAGATAGCTTTGTGGCGAAATTGTTTTCATCGGAGAATAATCGAAATGGAGAGAATGAATTGATGGGAAAAGCTATAAATCAAAATCTTAATGCTTTGGTTTATTATCGTAACAAAACAGATTTTATGCCTGAAGATCCAAAGAGGCCTTATAGTGTTTTACAATCTGTATCTTATCCGATTATTGTTGTGAATTCATTTGATAAATTTTTTCGTACAAATATGGAGGACGTTGAAAAAGAAGTTACTTCGATCACAGAACCTTTCAAATTAGAAGTTAATTATGCTTATATAGACAAAGAAAAGAATGCAAAGAATGAGTATTTTCTTATTGATGTTTTATCTATCGATAATTTAGATGATTTTTTTTCAGATATTGAAGAAAATGAAATTCAAGAGATTAGGGAAAAGATTGATTGGGACGATTGTCAAAATGGCAGGCAGTAATTGGGTTATTTTGTTAGTAATAATAAGTGGTTAATTTCTTTATTTGTGGTTTCTAAATCTCCAACAGCATTGATCCAGTCAAAAGTTCGGAAATTTCTTTGCCATGTGAGCCAATTTAAGAAGCTTTTATCCATAGGCTTCTTTTAATAGCTTTCATTTACGTTAGAACCTTCCTAATTTACGTCCCTAATTTCGTTTGACCAAATGCAATAAATTTCATATACTAATTATTGAAGACAAAGTCATTATATCATTACTAGTTAACCTAGCTATCATAGTAAAGTTATACGATTATGGCTAAAGAAAAATCCACAATTGGCGAAGATATAAAGAAATACCGAAATAAACTCGGTATTTCGCAAGATCAGCTTTCGAAAAAGGAAGATTTGGCCTTTCATACTATTGCCAAAATTGAAGCAGGAACAACCCTTAATCCTACCATCGAAATAGTTAAAAAATTGCGGATGCGCTCGGCGTTTCACTCGATGATTTAATGGAATAGAAATATGGAAATTTTAGAAAAAGCACATAAATATTTGAAAATTACGGTAGATATGCGTCGTGATTTTATAATTCAAGCACAAAAATCCGCCGATCAAGGACTTTCATTTATAAAACAAATTATTACTATTTCTGGCGTAATAGCTGGTTTTGGCTTTACAGCTATTGAAAATATCCATTGTAAGAATTTTTTTATATTTGGTGAATTTTTTCTATTTTTAAATATTTGTTTTGGATTGTATTTTATAAAAAAATCTTGGTATGAAGATTTTGAAACATTCAAAGTTGATATAAAAAAGATGCACAGTATTGCAGGCATACTAAAGATTGGTTTAGAGCGAAAAGATAAAAATAAGGCTCAAGAAGGTCTCGCAGAATTAGAAAAATTTGCTCAACAAGAACGAGACATGGCAAAATTATTCGAATTTTTACCTATGACAATGATTCTTCTTATACTTATTTCGTCAATTTTTATTCTATTCTCAATATAAAAACAACTATGGCAAGATCTTCAAATAAAAATTTAAGGCAAGCTAATAAAGCAAAGAAAGATGAGTTTTATACCCAGCTTTCTGATATTGAAAAGGAGCTAAAATATTACAAAGATAAGTTTAAAGGTAAGGTTGTCTATTGTAATGCAGATGATCCATTTGAAAGTAATTTTTTTAAATATTTTGCTTCCAATTTTAATGTGCTTGGCCTTAAAAAACTTATTGCCACAAGCTATGCGGGGTCGCCTGTTGTTGGCGGGCAACTATCCTTATTTGATGTAGAAGGCCTAAAGATCGCAAAGAAAAAAGAGCCGCATAAAATTGAAATTAATGAAGTAAAAGATCTTGATGATGATGGGGCTGTGAACATGGCAGATGTTGAATGGCTTTTGAAACACGATAAAAATGTTGCTACTCCGCTCAAAGGCGACGGAGATTTTAGAAGCGTGGAATCCATAAAAATTTTAAAAGAAGCGGATATTATTGTCACTAATCCGCCATTTTCTTTATTTCGTGAATATGTTATGCAATTAATGAAGTACAAGAAAAAATTTTTAATTATAGGAAACATTAACGCTGTTTCTTACAGAGATATATTCACGCTATTGAAAGAAAATAAACTATGGTTGGGTGCAAGTATTCACAGCGGCGATCGTGAATTTAGAGTTCCAGATTATTATCCATTAAATGCCGCGGGGTATAGGGTTGATTCTGAGGGTAATAAGTATATTCGTGTGAAAGGTGTGCGTTGGTTTACTAATTTAGACTACAAAGAACGTCATGAGGATTTGTTGCTTTATAAAAAATATTATGGCAACGAAGAAGAGTTTCCAAAATATGATCACTATGATGCGATAAATGTTGATGTAACGAAGGATATACCAATGGATTATAAAAAAACAATCGGCGTGCCAATTACTTTCGTGGATAAGTACAATCCAGATCAATTTGAAATCATAGATGGTATTGGTAGATATAGTATGTTAACCGGATCTACAGAAAAAACAAAAGGAACATATTTGACAAAAATAAACGGCAAGCCAAAATATGCTCGTGTCATTATTAAAAATAAGAAGGTAACAAAATAATCCTATGAAAATACAATTAAAAGAAATCACAGTTCGTGAATTAACAAAAGGTTTTGAAGACAATGCTGAGGCTGGTGTTGTCGGCTATGGTGGCAAGCTTGATATTCGCCCGCCGTATCAAAGAGAATTTATTTATAAAGATAAACAGAGAGACGCGGTTATTGATACTATTACAAAAGAGTTTCCGCTTAATGTGATGTATTGGGCATTTCGTGAGGACGGAAACTTTGAAATTATTGACGGTCAACAACGCACAATCTCAATTTGCCAATATACCGACGGAGATTTTTCAATAAATGGCTTGGCTTTTCATAATTTGCCAAAAGACAAGCAAGAGCAGATTTTGAATTATAAGCTTACTGTTTATCAGTGTAGCGGAACAGATAGCGAAAAGTTAGATTGGTTTAGAACAATAAACATTGCAGGAGAAAAATTGACCGATCAAGAACTCCGAAACGCAGTTTATTCTGGGGCCTGGGTTACAGACGCAAAGCGATATTTCAGTAAGAATGGTTGTGTTGCTTACCAGACAGGAAGTGATTACTTAAATGGATCGCCAATTCGTCAGGATTATCTTGAAACAGCGATTAAATGGATTTCTGACGGCAAAATTGAAGAATATATGTCGGAACATCAGCACGATCAAAATGCGGCGGCTTTGTGGCGATATTTTCAAGATGTAATTACTTGGGTAAGCACAACTTTTACTAAAAAAAGAAAATTTATGAAAGGTGTTGAATGGGGCATTCTTTATAATACCTACAAAGACGAAAAATGCGATACGAAAAAAATTGAAGAAGAGACAGAGAAATTGATACTTGATGATGATGTTACAAAAAAGAGCGGTATCTATCTTTATATTTTAACTCACAATGAAAAATATCTTTCAATCCGCGCATTTTCTGACGCAATAAAACAAAAGGTTTATGAAAAGCAAAAAGGTGTTTGTGTAAAATGCAAAGAGTATTTTGAAATAGAAGAAATGGAAGCAGATCATATAACACCTTGGCATGAAGGTGGGGGAACAACAGATAAAAATTGTCAGATGTTATGCAAAGAATGCAACAGAAGAAAATCAGGAAAATAAAATTAAAAAGTATGTCTGACACCATTTTCACAGTTGAACTTCCTCTTGTAGAGACAAATGAGGAATTGGAAAAAGTAAAACAGATGTATCCAAAATACGATTCATATTTTATAGCAAGTGGTTGTTGTAGAGAAAGACGAGAAAAGTTTGATAAATTATGGAAAAAATATAAACCATACGCCGATAGACATTTTCTAAATCAAATCCGCACTAGTTTTCACCAGAGATCATGGGAAATGTATGTTGGTAACGTCCTTTTAGAAAAGAAATTGATAATACAATCACAAAACGAAGGACCGGATTTTGTAATTGATAATGTCGCCTATATTGAGTGTGTTGCGCCAACAAAAGGCGATCCCGCCAAACCTGATTCAGTTCCTGAAATGTTTGTTGCTACAAAACCAGAAGAATTTCGTGTCCAAGATGTGCCAGTCGATAAAATGATTTTGCGGATAACACAATCAATAAAAGATAAGGCGTTAGATCAATATGAAAATTGGAAAAATAAAAATTGGTTTGATTCAAAAACACCCTTTGTTATTGCTGTAAATACTGGTGATCTATCACATATTGAAGACCCAGGTATGCCAAATGTGCTGAAAGCATTGTTTGGCTTTCAGTTTATGCAAATAAATGTCAAAACAGGTGCGACCAATTTTTCGCATAGAAATGAGGTTTCAAAGACAAACAACGAGCCAGTGCCTGTTAATTATTTTACTAGCGAAGAATTTGGTTTTATTAGTGGTGTTCTTTTCTCTGCTAAAATTGTTCTCAATCACTCCGAAAATCTGGGCGACGATTGTGTTTTTGTAAATAATCCGTTTGCAAAAAATTCAGTCAATGAATCGTTTGTTAGGCTGTTCAAAAATTGGACAGTAAATAAAGAAGATGACAAACTAAGTTTGAAGAAGAATTATTAAAAGCCTTGCAAATTAGCATAGAGCGTTTCCACTTTTCTCTTAATAAGAGAAATACAAAACAGAAAAATTTCTTTATACTTGTTCGTAATTTTCTTTGAAAAAATTCGGAGCACGTAGCCAATTCAGGAAGCCTTTATTTTAAAGGCTTCTTTTTATCTTTATTGTAAGTTGAAACTTTTTGAATTGAATTTATTTTATATATACGATAATATTTTAGTGACAAGTTAAATATGCAAAAAGCAAAAGAAGAATTATTTAAAAATTTTAAACACGTACCTCGAAAGATGCTCACATTTATATCCTTTGTTTCATGCCGTTTTTGGATTAGAAAATACTCCTCATCGGCACATAATTTCTATATTTGTATCATTTTAATTAAAGAATAAAAACGATGTCTAAGAAAAAGAAAAAACAAGCCGACTGGATGGGATTTTCAGTTGATGATTACGATGTAGAGTTAATTGAACTTATTGATCAAGAGCTAATTCAAAAATTAGATTCTTTAAAGATTAATAAGTTAATACATAAGAGGTATTCAGAAATATATCGTGGTGGCATATATGCTCTAAGCTTAAAAAGTCAGAAAGAAAATCCCGATTGGATGGCTCAATCTGCTAATTCTTTTAGAGAAATTATTTATTTGTTATACCACGATAACAGGGACTATGAATTTTGTGAGCTCCTCAATTATTTTCTAGAGAGAGGACATGGAAAAGATAAGGCCAAAAAATATGCAACTTATATAAATAATTTATATAAATTTTTTTCAACTATAGCGCATCATTCTATTGAACCGAAGGAAGAAGGGTATCAAATAGATAATAATTTTAAAATAGATTTAAAGAGTTTAAACAAAGACACCTATTTTGATGCCGTAAGGTATTATAAAAAATATCTAAAAATATTAATCGTTACAACGATTGAATTATATCAAAAAATAGATGATTCGATAATTAAAAAAAAACAAAATAAAAAAGATATAAAGTTCTTTTTGAACAATGATAATCTTAAGGCATATTTTTTTTCAAAGATAGATAAAAATTGGCTAGAGTGGATTTGGACGAATGGATTTTTAGCGAATTTAAAAGAACCAATAAAAAATTTAAATAGGGAAATTATGCCCGAACTTGAATATTTAAATAGAGTGGCAATGGAGAAGCCTAAGACAGTAGTTAAAATTATTGATTCTGTTAAAATTTCTAAAGATAATTTTAATCCAGAAGTTATTAATCAATTTTTAAGAATTATGAACATTCTCAAGGCAGAACAAATCAAGCGGCTTACAAAAAAAATTTATGATGAGCAATGGATTTATTTAGTTAGACATTTTCACAAGAGTGGATACGAATTTACAAGGATGATTAAAAGCTTAGGAAGAGAAAAAGAATATAGTGCCATAATAGAATTAGCACAAAGTTTGTTAATAATTAAAGAAAGATCAGATTTCTTAGATGGTAATAATGATAAATTCATGCTGTATAGAGATGAACCATTTTTTGTTTTTGATTTATTTGCTTCAGGGATTTTTGAATCCTTAATAGATGTAAAGGATAATTATGTAAAAAAAGCATTAAAGGTTTTAATTAATATATTGGGTGAAATTATTAAATTGTCAGAATTCAATAGTCAAGAGGATAAAAACAAAGGAGAGAAAAATTTTGATTATGATGATTTTTTTTGTTTATCTGATATTGATTTTTTTACATTAGACATTAAAAAAGGGGAGAAGACTTTTAACAGAAAAGATTTAAAAGATTTTATTGCTACTATTAAAAAATTGATTGAAAGGATTCTTGGGGATGATTTTAAGAGCAAGGTTAATATTATGCAAATTTTCAAATATATTAATGATCTTCCGTCATGTCGTTTATCTTGGAGATTAAAACTATTTACATTAGCTCAACGTCCAAAAGTATTTAAGAAGGAGCTAAAAAGAACTCTTTTTAAAATTTTTGAAGTTATTAACTGTCGAGATATGGTATTAGATGCTGAATATAAAAGAGCTCTTAAAATTGCCTTCCCCATCTTTTCTAACAACACCCAAAGACATTATATTAAGAAAGTACTGAGTTATTTCTCAGAAAAGTTAAAATGCTATCCAGAGCAAAGCTGGTATAGGAAGATTAGCCAAAAAATTTTATCAATTACTTATGAACATCTTACTAAAGAGGAAATTGCTAAATTTAAGGAATTTTTTGGAATTGATCGTATCGAGGGTTATGTTCCAATGCCTTTAATAATGACGGATCAAATGCAAACAGGTTTTGTTATAGACAAGTCTCCGGTAGAAGTAAAAGACTATTCAGTTGATCAGATTGTGGAAGGCTTGAAAACTGAATGGACCCCAGAGAGAATTACAGAGGAATTTAACCATGAAGACTTTTTTAGCCCTCGTAACGCTGAAGGACTTGCTAATGCCTTAAGAGAGGATATTAAAGAAAGAATCGATCAATATATAGAAAATATTAATAAATTTTTTGATAGAATACATATTCATCCACAATATTTATATTCTATTTTAAACGGAATAGAGGAATCGCTTGGAGAGGGCAGGTATTATTTGAGTTCTTCACAAATTGATAAAATTATAGAATTGTTTGTAATTATTAAAGAATCAGGGGAGGAAAAATTATTTAAAAGAGCGAGTAATAACTCTTGGATTGTTGATTGGATTGAGGTTCATATAGCAATAGCCGATCTATTATTATATCTTCTAAGAGACAAAAAATATACAAAAGAATTATATGGAAAGAATAGGACAAAGATTAGGGGTATAGTTTTTTATTTATTATTTAAAATTCCTGATCCCACTGAAGAATATGAAAAAGAACAACATAGTGACCTACGTCACGTTGCAATTAATTCTGTAAGAGGAAAAGCATTCGAGGGGCTTGTTGTATTTATGGAAAAAGATGGGAAAATATTGGCTGACGATATTAAGGAAATATATAAAAAAATACTTTCTGAAGAAAATTCTTTAGCAGTTAGGTTTCTCATCGGAAGATACTTAGCATTCTTTTATTTTAAAGACAGGGAATTTATTAAAGGATTATTTTCTAAAATTTTTCCAATAAATCAAAAAGACAAACAAAGTATTTATTTAGCGACTTGGGAAGGCTATATTTCTAACGATTTATACGATAAATTGTTTTTAGCCCTTCACGATTATTATGAATATGCTATTAATTTTAATTGTAAGGATTGTGCACAAAGAGAGCATGAGGAAGACATAAATAAAGCCCTTGCAATTCATATCGCAAATGCATTTATTCATCTTGGTTTAGATATAAAGGACGATTTATTCATTAAATTTTGGAGGAACACTGACACAGAGACTCAAGAAGAATTCGTATCATTTATAGGACGTAATTGTCTATCACGTAGTCTGGCAGACCAGTGGCTAAAAGAAAACAATGTAAGTAAGGAAAAGCTTATCAAGCTATGGAGCTGGGTATTAAAGAATGTTTCACATTCAAAGGTTCTATCTAGTTTCGGTTTTTGGATTAATCTTGACGGCGAAATATTAAATGATAATATTGCCATTAAATATATAGTTGATACTCTTAAAAAGTCGAATGGTACTATCAGTTGGGATTCTGGTCTTCTAAGAAGATTGCCTATTTTTGCTGAAAAAAATCCAGAAAAAACTTTAGAAATAATTAATTACTATTTCATTAATTCAAACGGCAACTTAACCGAAAATTACAAAACGTACCCTTTGTACGAGGAAGAAATAACAAAAGCTTTAGAAGTTATTTACAATAGTGATTCACCTGAAATAAAACAGAAAGTTTATAATTTAATAAACATTCTTATAGAGAAGGGAGGCAATGTGTTTTTAGGCTTTAAAAAGATTTTAACTAATTTTTAATAGATATTAAGTTATGGCGGCAATGGTTTTATTGGGAGCATTTTTATATATTGAGTTTGAAATCTTGACTCCTATTTCAACTTCTAAATGATATATCTATCATTCTTTTAACTTTATTAAACTTAAAATGAATAATTAAACCATCTTTAGATTTTATCTTTAAATTATCTTCAATGTACCTTTTTGGAAACTCATCATAAATCTTAACCAACTCTTTTATATGATCTTCATTTTTCTTCATCTCTTTTTATTTCTTCTCTTGCTTTTTTTAATTGATCCTCATAAAAGGTTAAAGGCTCTCCATTCGCTCATGTTACTTCGTGTCTTAAGCTAAACTCATTTTTCTTTTTTCTTTCTAAATATTTAAGGCTAAAGTCTGGATTATCCTGTAATCTTTTTATTACTTCTTGTCTTGCTTTTAAATACGGGTCTTTTTGTTTCATGATTTTTATAATATGAGTAAAGACATTAAAAGATTAATCTATAAGCTCATTTAGGTTTGTTATTTTTTGTTTAATATCTTCTATATATATTTTATTATTAAGTGTTATAGTAAGGTTTGAAGAAGGTTCGAGGTATTGACAAACTGCATAAAATATAATATGCTTTAATATATAACGTACTAAATACTAAGGCGGAGTCCCTGTATTAAGGGATTCCGCTTTTTCATTGAATTATGCAAATAAATAGATTTAAAAATAAATTCGGAGTAAAACCGAGAGTTAGAGGAAGAAGATTTTTCGGAAAGAAAAAGAATTTTTCGTCTGCAAAATTAGATATTTCTCGTTTTATTCAAAGAAATTCATCAGTTAAACAGGAAGTTCAAACTATTAATCATAAATTTTCTGATTTTGAGATGGATGATAGATTAAAAAGCAACATTTCTAAAAAAGGATATGTTGAGCCGACTCCTATTCAAGATAAAATAATACCTATTATTTTAGAAGGAAAAGACGTTGTAGGAATTGCTAATACTGGAACAGGAAAAACAGCTGCTTTTTTAATTCCTACTATTAATAGTTTATTATTAAATAGAAGCAATAAAGCAATCGTTATTGTTCCAACAAGGGAACTAGCCCTTCAAATAGAAAAAGAGTTAAAAGACTTTTCTTTTGGAATGAAAATATTCTCTGTCTTGTGTATTGGAGGGACAAGCTTGAGGCAGCAAATGTTTAACCTGTCAAAGAATAATGATTTTATTGTTGGCACTCCGGGAAGAATTAAAGATTTAGTTACAAGAAGGAAAATAGATTTATCTAAATTCAAAACAGTTGTTTTGGACGAAGCTGATAGAATGTTTGATATGGGATTTATTAATGACATTAGATTTTTAATTGAAAGAACGCCAAAAGACAGGCAAACCTTGCTTTTTTCTGCAACTTTTCCCTCTGAAATAGAGCAGGTTTCTAAAGAGTTTTTAAAAGATTATGTAAAGATTTCTGTAAGAGTTGGAGAGTCTTCAACTAATGTAAATCAAGACGTAGTTAAGATAAACGGCGGCAATTCTGAAAAATTAGAAGTATTATATAATTTACTAAATAAAGAAGGATTTGATAAAGTTCTAATTTTTGGGAAAACAAAATACGGTGTAGACAAGCTTTCAAAAGCTTTAATAAATAAGGGATTTAAAGCGGATGTCATCCATGGAGATAAAACTCAATCAAAAAGAAAAAGAGCAATTGATAACTTTAAAAGAAATCAAGTAAAGATTTTAGTAGCAACAGACGTAGCTGCGAGAGGTTTAGATATTAATGATATTAGCCATGTTATTAACTATGATATTCCTAGTACTTACGAAGATTATATCCATAGAATAGGGCGTACTGGAAGAGGAAATAAAAAAGGAGAAGCTATAACATTTGTTTAGTTTCCTTATTTATTGTTAATTTAAGCTAATTAAAAAGTCTTTATTTCAAAGGCTTTTTTAATATTTCATTTTTCCAATGCCAATTTTTATATTTGCGTTTCATATATGTATATGGTATATTTTAATTGATAAAAAAATAATCAATTGAATATAAGCCATATGAATAAAGAAAAATTACTAATCTTATCATTATCAGGAGTATTATTCCTTGCTGTATCTTTTATAGTATATAGCTGGTCTGAACCAACTACTACTATGCCAAGCGGTTATACTGAACCAATAAATACTAGTACAAATGCTCAGAAAAAATTCGGGGAAATCGCTGCTTCAATGTTTAGAGACGCAGAAAAACAAAATTATTATATTGATGCAGGAGGAGTACAGAGCGTGTTGGCTGGAGATTTATTAATCGATGGAAAAATACAGGCAGGTGGTGAAATATTAGATACAGATTCGTCTAGTACAGTAGTCACAAAAGGTTATGTGGGCAAGATGTTTAATGTTAATAAAGGTAGTCAAGTTCTGTATCTAGTAGGAAAGAATATATCTTGTCCAGATGGGTATGTTAGTCTTGAAAGACGGTGGTCGGCTAGGACATGTGTTAATTATAGCTCTTGCACAACGGATGAAAATTGGTATAAAGATGCTCCATCTTGTACTTTTGTAGCTATGGGTGGTGGCAATTGTGATCGAGGATTGGAAGAATGTACCTCCTATGCCTTTAGCACGGGTTGTTGTTATAATTCGACTTGCACAGCCCATGAATGGGACGAAATCATGTGTATTGGTATGACGAGAGGAGATGATGAATATTTAGCTACTGCCAAGCATAAAGTTAGTGAATGTACCGGAGAAGTCGTAACTACTAATGATGGTTATAAAATATGTCGATATGATAGCGCAACCTGTCCTAGTGGATGGTATCAATTTTATAACTGGTCTACTACTCAGGCAACAGAGTCACAACCATATGGTGAAAATAACACTACCTGCGCAACGAGTTTTCATACTTGGAGTAATACACCGGTAGAAGCTTGTTCGGGCCCTATTTACTCATATAGTTCTTCTTATTTTGGTGCCTCTGTTCATCAGTATCTTACATGTTATGCTACAATAACTCAAATCGGATGTATTTAAAGTATATCTAAAATTTGAACATAATGCTAACTTAGTAGTTTTCAAAAAGAAAAAATAGCATTTTAAGATTATTCGAGAATTAGTTGCTGATAAGCGTATTTTTAAAAACAGAGATTGTTATAAAAATTAATGAGCATACTTCTCTTAAAAACAAGAAAGAGTTAGCTCGAAAATATGCATTTCAAGACAAAGTTTGTATTAGAAACCCAAGCTTCCAGAAAATATTTAAAGCTTAAATCAGAAATCGGAGAAGAATGCTGAAGCATAAAGATTATGGACACAGAAGAATGTCGCTTGCATTCAATGTGAACAAGAAGGGGGCTTGAGAGTAATAACGTTATTCAGTTTAAAACCTCAAAAAGAAGTAAAAGCAATTTCTTTTAATTTTTACTTGTGTTATTATTTAATTGATTTAAAATTGATATATTTGTAGCTGATAAAAAGTAAAACATAAAAAATGAACGAAAAATATAAATATCATCATATAGGCATACCAACAAAAACTCCCATCAAGGGTGAAAAATACTTGAGGGATTATAAGCTATATCATTATGGATACGAAGACAGCGAATTTGGAATTGAATGGATGAGATACGAAGACGACTGCGATCTTCCACAAATAGTAAAGACCATACCTCATATAGCGTTTGAAGTAGATAATATTTATGAAGCAATAAAAGAAAAGAAAGTTATTATTGAGCCGAATAGTCCATCAGAAGGCAATATTGTAGCTTTTATTGAGGAAAATGGTGCGCCAATAGAATTAATACAAATTAAATCATGAAAAATTTTATTAGTAATTATAAAAAATTGTGTTCTGAATATTATGATTTAGATAAGCCAACGGCTCCCAAAGATGCACTTAATTATTATTATAAGGAATCATTGAAAGCTGGTGGCTTGGTCTTGGAACCAATGTGTGGAACTGGAAGATTTCTTATTCCTTTGCTTGAGAAAGGAATAAATATTCATGGGGTGGATGCATCTTCGGAAATGTTAAAATTATGCGAGGGTAAGTGTAAAAATAAAAATTTATCTCCTACACTTTATTTTGAATCTTTAACAAACTTAAAATTATCAAATAAATATAATTATATGTTTATTCCTTCAGGATCTTTTGGCTTGTTAACTAGTGAAGATGATGCCAAAGAATCATTGAGACAACTTTTTAATTATTTATCTGATCAAGGGGCAATTGATGTTGAAGTAGAAAGGCCTTATTTGACCTTTGAAGTTGGGGCAAAAACAGAATCTTATGTTACGAGAAGTGATGGGACAAAAATAAAGTTAATCGTTATTAAAGAATATAATTTTTTAAGCAATGTAGAAACTTTAGATTGCACTTACGAAAATATAATTAATAATAAAATAATTTGCACTGAAAAAGAAGTAATGAAAATAAAACATTATAGTGAAAATGATTTTAGAGAACTAGCTTCTTCTATTGGATTTAAAGAAGTAAAACTTTGCAAGCCATATAATAAAAACGAAGATGTAAATTTATTTAGGTGTATAAAGTAATTATGTATTTTAAAGAAAGAAATTTAGTAAAATTAAAGGAAGTCATAGAAAATGAATACGGGGTTTTATCGTAAAAGATATAAAACCTGCCAAAAGAGGGTACATGGCTGAAACATATACAGTGACGGTAAGTTTTTATAGGGATTGCACTCATACTAACGAACCTGGCTGCAGGGTGCTAAAAGCATTGCAAGAAGGAGACTTGAATAACGATAAGTATTTAAATATACATTTAGAAAAGAGGCAGAATATTATTAAATGTCTGATTTTGAAAAAAGAAAGAAAGATCGCGATTTTGGAAAATTTATTAAAAAAGTAAAAAAGAATTTAAAGAAAAAATGATCGAGAGTAAAACAACAGGGATTTTATTTGGAACTTTTGACATTTTGCATAAAGGACATCTGAATTTATTCAAGCAAGCTAGAGAAAAATGCAACTATTTAATCGTAGTTATCGCGAGAGATGAGACGGTTAGAAAAGTTAAGAACAGGTATCCCGTTAATTCTGAAAAAAGGAGAAAAGAGGCTGTAAAGTCTAGTTTACTAGCTGATAAAGTAATTTTGGGAAGCTTAAAGAATAAATTTGCAGCCATTAAAAGATACAATCCTGATATAATCTTTCTTGGGTATGATCAAATTGCTTTCACATACAAATTAAAAGAGGAATTAAGAAAAATGGATATAGATCCTAAGATTATAAGGCTTAAATCATTTAAACCGGAGAAATATAAGACATCTTTAATCCTTTCTAATAATAAAAAAATGGATTTTGATCTTTGATTTATATATGTAAGTAAATTTCTAAAAAATATAAGGCAGTAAATTATTAAAAAGAAATATACGTATTATAATTTGTGGATGCCATAAAAGTTCTTTTAAAATAATTTTCAGGAAATTATGAGGCGAACATTTTGGAAGCTATGAGGTGGTTTTTAGAATGCTCGTCTCATAAAGAGATAAGCAGTTTGAGTGAAAAAAAACTAGAAGGTGAGATTGGTGAGAGCGGTTGAAAGCAAGTGGAAATGTATGAGAACAGATGATGAATTCAGATTCTGGTCGGAAAAAGTAAAAGGAGAGGGTGACGAAACTTTGGGAAAAGGAGCGCTCCCAGACAATTGGACGAAGGTCATCGTTCTTAAGTCAAAAGGCGATTTAGAGACGCTGTTTTCAATAGGATTCATTAATGCAGATGGGAACACCATGATATCAAAGTCTGAGAGGAAAGTTGGGGATGGTCTTTTTGGAATGAGGATGGGGCCTGAAGATTGTGAATTTTTCATTGTGAGCAATCAGGGAGAAGTTGCATTGGAATTTGCTTACTATGTTAACATAGATGCAAAGCTAAAGGCAGAAATAGATTTATATTAAAACTAAGAGGTCAAAAACCTCTTTTAACTTATTTTTTATTGCTTAAAACACCGAATGCTGTTAAAATAAATTTATGTATTATTTCGATTCAATTTATAATAAGAAGTTCAAGAAGACAAGAGGATACTTATGTGGATCTTTTGATAATGCTCCAATATTTTCTAAAAATATAGAAGTTGCCTATGTTGATTATAAAGAATTAGAAAATCATATTGGTGATAGTCACCATCACAATTGTTGCGACGAATTAACATTAATAATTAAGGGTGGCATAGAGGAGAAAATAGAAGATAATATTTTAAATTTGAAAGAAGGTGACTTTTTCTTTGTTGAACCAGGGGTAATTACAGAGTTAATAAGTGTTAAAGAGGGAACAGCTCTTATAGTTGTCAAAGGTCCTTCTTTTCCAGAAGATAAGATTAAAAGTTTAAAATATGAATAAAAATATTATTATCTTAGTACCAATTGTAGCCATAGCTCTTATTATTTTTATGGCAAATAAGTCAGTTCCAGCTCCAGAAATAGAAAACAATGATACAAGGGAGCAAGCCTTTATTGAAGAAATAATGGTTTGGCCCAACATTCAAAGCTTCGATTTAGAGGACGAATCTTTTGAGGGAAATATTTGGACAAAAGATCAAAGCATAAAAATATTATCTGACGATTCTATTAAGATTTACAGAACATCCGGTCCTCAATGGGAAAAGGAATATTTTAATTTCAGTGAGTTTTATTCGTTGATCGGAAATTGGGAAGGACCAACATGGCCTTTTCATGTAAAAGGTTTTTATGCAAAAGAAAATATTTTCAAAGCAGAGGAGATATTTCTAATTACACAATAAAATGAATATTGATATTCAGCACTTCTTTTAAGAAGAAAAGAGCTAACGAAGATTTTTAAGAAATCTGGCTTGACCAACATTTCTAGTTTATTATGTTTTTGAATTTTTTAGGAAAATGATAAAAAAACAGAGTTTTCATTCTGTTTTTGTAATTTATTTATTGCTCCACTAGGCAATTATCATAAGTAGTTTCATCTCCTTCTTGAATAAAAGCAGTGTCTCCCTTATTCCAAAAGATAAAGGATTCATCGTTATTAGCATAGCGTGCACCTGAGGCAGATATAGTTTGTATAAGCATCATATTTCTGCCATCGCTTAAAGATAATTCCACCTTTTGGCCAAAGAAGAGTGCATTAATAGATTTATCATTATCACAAATAAAGTTTGCATTAGTAATAACATTTGATTTTTGATTTTCTATTGGGTTTAAGCTTAAGATAGCATTTGCTTCTCCCCATTTAGCTCCAAGGTAAAAGGCGAGGAAAAAGATCCCTACATAGATAACAATAGCTAATATTTTTGAGTACCAAGTAACTTTTGTCCATTCAATTTTCATATTTTTATATTTTAATTTATTATCAGGTATATTATATTATATTTATTAAATAATGTAAAATACGTACTATGGAAATTAAAAGACATTTAAGATATAATCCAGAGGGTTGTATGAAACTGTAATTAAAGGTCAAAAAATAAAAAATAAAAAAATGAAAATTTTATTATTATCTAGATTGAAATACGAGAGTCCACGCTCTTCGCTCTATGATTACATCAAGAGTCAGGAGCATGATGTTTATTTTGCTGATCCAAGCGAGATTGATATTATTATAAATGAAAAAAATATAAGCGTGCTTTACAACAACATTGATGTTTCAAGTGTTGATATGGTTATTTCTAGAAATTCAATGGGGTTCGTGTAAAAAACAGACCAGATTATTAAGATTTTGAAATCAAATGGAGCCGTTATTTTCGGACATGAGGTTCCTATAGAAAATTCGGAAATCATTTCAAATTATTAGATCATTTTCCTAAAACCATTTACTTCTCAAAAAAGAATAAAGATGCTTCTTTTAAGCTTTTAGATAAGGCAGATATACCAATGCCATTTATATTAAAGCCTGAGGGTGCAAGCGGGGGGAAGGAGTTGAACTTATCAAGGATAAAAAAATTATGATTCTTATTTTAAAAGAGAAGATATACAAGGTTTTACCGATTTCATAATGCAGGAATATTTAGATGTTTCAAATGAATATAGGGTTTTTATACTTGGAAAAAAATCGCTTGGAGTTTGCGAAAAGATAGGGGATGGCATTGCTAAGAATTTTGCACAAGGAAGTAAGTTTGTTTATTCTAGGAACGAAGAGCTAGAGTCTTTTGCAGAAAATCTTGCTCAAGAGTTAAATCATCACACTTTGGGATTTGATATCGTTAGATTAAAAAATAAGGAATTGAAAATACTTGAAGTTAATTCATGGGCTAATTTTGGAGGTTTTGGCGAGGCTTCAGGCATAAATATGCCAGAGAAGATTGTAAATTATTTCATTGAGTATACGAAATCTGTAAAAGCATGATTAGAAAGGTAACAAGTAAAGATGTTAAGGAAATAATAAATATTATTAAATCTGTTCACATCAAAAATATTTCTAATTTAGATAATGGTTTTTTGGCAAGTGAGAACTTGTCAGAGGATTATTATATAAAGATGATAAATGATTATGATTATTATTACGTATGCGAAATGGAGAATAATATAAAAGGTTTTTTGCTCGCTTATTCAAAAAAATTTATAAAAAGAGACGGAGAGATTGGATCTTATCTTTTGGATAAATATAAAGGCGAAGACTTTATTTACATCTTTCAAATAGCAGTAGATCCAAATTGTCAAAATAGAGGTATCGGAAAAGCTTTATACGAAAAGTTATTTAATGAAGCGAAGATTAAGAAGTTTAAAGTTATAACATCAAAAGAACCTTTAAACAAAGCTTCTAGATTATTTCATCAAAGTTTAGGCTTTAAGGATGCGGATACTTTTGTTTGGAGTGATGGCATTAAAAGTTATGTGTATAATTATGAAAAATGAAATAGAGGGATTATTTCCAATTATTGCTGCAATTTTTGTACTTTTTAGAGCAATGCTTGACCAAAAATATCATTATTATTTCTATTGGGGCATTGATTTTTCTTGGAATATATAATTTTATTAAGAAATGAATATCTGAGTGATTATTTTGTAATACCAATGATGACATAATCTAAGTATTATAATCGAAAACTAAAAATTATGAATTATAATTAATATTTTCCCAGCAATATTTGTTTCCTTCTGCATTAAATAGGAAACTCGCAAAGATTAAGGAAATTCCCAGCCTTTAACAAGAAAACAATGAGAGGACTTTCTTGTTATAATTCCTTGAATTGATTCTGATTGTTTATTGAAAAGATGAATTTTATCAGATGCCTTAATATTTACTAAAATTAACATTTAGTTCCTATTTTACACTAAATCTGCTATATTATAAATATGCTAGTAAAAAAAGAGGAAACTTTTAAAAAACAGAATTCAAGTAAATGCACAGTCTTTGAGTATGAATACCCTAAACAAAGTTCGAGCTTTGCAACAGCTTTAATTAATGGACGTTATCCAGAGGAAGGAAAATCTGTAAACTTGGATTGTGAACAGATTTATTTCGTGATTTCTGGATCAGGAGTAATTCATTCGGAAAAAGGAGATTTTTATATTAATGAAGGCGATTTGTATTATTTTGAAAAGAAAGAAGCCTATTTTGTTAATGGTAATAATCTTTTAGTAGCGATAATGAACTTCCCCAAATGGGATTTTAATCAATATAAAATAATATGAAAAAATTGTACAAAAGTAAAAATAATAAAATTTTCTCTGGAGTAATCGGGGGAATAGGAGAATATTTTAATGTTGATCCAACAATATTAAGATTAATTTGGATTTTGATTTTATTTGGAACAGGTTTTTTCCCAGGACTTGCCATATATATTATAGCTGCCATGATTGTTCCAGAACATTCTAAAAATAATGATAAGAATTGAGGAAATAAGTTTGGGCATACACGATGATCAAGAACTTCTCTTAAGCAAGATTTATAATATTTTAAAAGTAAAGAAAATTGTTAATTGGAATATTTCTAAGAGAGCAATTGATTCGAGAAAAAAGAAAAACATTCTTTTTGTTTTTTCTATTGATGTCGAAGTTGAAGATGAGGAAAAAGTTTTAGATAGTATCAGCATTAAGGATGTTAAAAAGCATAGGATTAGATTAATCGAGACTTTTATATATAATATTAAAGCCGTAAAAGAAGACAAGGAGAGGAAGCGTCCAATAATTGTTGGCATGGGACCAAGCGGGATTTTCTGCGCCATTGTTTTGGCAGAAGCAGGATTAAAGCCTTTAGTTATTGAAAGGGGGAAAGATGTTGATTCAAGAATTAAAGATGTGGAATTGTTTTTTAAAAAAAGAGAATTAAATATAAAATCAAATGTAGAGTTTGGGGAAGGTGGAGCAGGAACTTTTTCTGATGGAAAATTATATACGAATATACGGGACAACAGGACAAAATATATATTTAAAGAGTTTATCTTTGCGGGAGCCGACCCTGAAATTGCTTATGATGCAAGACCTCATATTGGAACAGATAAATTAAGAACCATTGTCAAAAATTTAAGGAGAAAAATTATAGAGCTTCAAGGAGATGTGAGATTTAATTCCTGTTTAACAGATATTAATTTCAAAAACAACAAAATAGAATCCATTGTAGTAAACGGAAAAGAGAAAATCTTGACAAACGATCTTATTTTAGCAATAGGGCACTCTGCAAGAGATACTTATGAAATGCTATATAATAAGAATATTAAAATACAGCAAAAACCTTTTTCTATTGGGGTTAGGATTGAGCATAAAAGGGAAATGATAGATAGATCTCAATACGGGGAGGAATACAATAACCCTAGAGTGCCTAGGGCTAGATATGATTTAGTAGTGCATTTAAAAGATAGGTCGGTTTATACTTTTTGCATGTGTCCTGGAGGTTATGTTATTTCCGGAGCTTCCGAAGAAAATATGATAACCACTAATGGAATGAGCGAAAGTAGGCAGGATGGAGAAAATTCTAACAGTGCACTTCTAGTCAATATTTACCCTTCCGATTTTGAATCAGATCATCCTTTAGCAGGAATTGAGTTTCAAAGAAAGTGGGAAAGAAGGGCATTTGAAGTGGGGGGAAAAAATTATGATGCGCCAATTCAGCTAGTAGGAGATTTTTTAAAAGATAAATCTTCTTTCGAACCAAAAGACATTCAGCCTACATATATGCCGGGAGTAAACTTAACTTCTTTGAAAGATTGTCTACCTAACTATGTGGTAGATAGTTTGAAAGAAGCTCTACCTTTATTTGATAATAAAATAAGAGGATTTGCAAATGAAGGCGCAATCTTGACAGGAATTGAGACGAGAAGCTCCTCTCCTTTAAGAATATTAAGAAATGAAAATTTTGAAACAAATGTCTTAGGAATTTATCCTATAGGAGAAGGTGCAGGCTATGCAGGAGGAATTACTTCTTCTGCAATAGATGGGATGATATTAGCTGAAAAAATTATTGATAAATATGCTTAAAATATATAAAATTAAGTTATGAATAAGAAAATATTAATTTTAGCAGCATTATTTTTATTAAATATTAAACAGGCATTTGCCGTATGTCCTGTATGTACTATTGCAGTAGGTGCAGGGGTTGGACTTTCAAGATGGCTGCATATAGATGACGTCATAACAGGTCTTTGGATAGGCGGGCTTATTGTTTCGATGATCGTATGGACTTTAGATTATCTAAGAAAGAAAGATATTAATTTCAAAGGAAAGGAAATTATTACAATCTTCTTATATTATTTATTAATCATTCTTCCTCTATACTTTGGAGGAATTATGGGGCATCCATTAAATATAATTTTAGGAATTGATAAATTGCTATTTGGCATCATTTTGGGAAGTTTAAGTTTTTGCTTAGGAGTAATTTACTATGATTATTTAAAAGAAAGAAATAATGGCCATGCCTATTTTCCTTTTCAAAAAGTAGTTATGCCAGTTTTGCCTTTGATAATTTTAAGTATTGTATTTTACTTTTTAACAAAATAAGTTTATGGAAATAAAAAATTTAAATGAATTCATAGAAAAAGTAGATCAAATGAAAAAGCAGGAGAAAATGGATTTGTCTTCAGATCAAGATTTAAGCATTGCTATTATGAATTTGATAAGTATTGAAGAACACTTTTTCTTTACTGGAGCTAAATTAGAAAAGCCCGAGTATTATGAATTAATAAAAGAAGTGAGAGAGATGAGAAAAGAACTTCTTAAAAAAATAATCAAAGAATATGAGGGTGAAGTTTGGTGTATATCAAAACATCTTTTAGCAGCATCAATGAGATTAATGGAAGTCGGGACAAAGCAGCTTGGCATAGGAAAAAAAGATGAAGCTTATGATTTATTCAATAAAGCATATAGTCTTTATTCTTTATTCTGGGGAATAAATATGAAATTGATTGATACAAAAGATATTAAAAAAATAGATGAAAAAGCTTTGAATAAGAGCGATAAAGAGAAGAAAGGCTTTATGGGAAAATTGGGAGAACTTGTTAAAAAAGCAATTGATTGCTGTATAGAATAATTTAAAATAATAAAGACTTGAAAAAAATATTTAATATAATTTTAATCATTTTAATTGGAGCAGCATTAATTATAATAGGATTAAATTATAATAAATCTCTTAAAAAGGAGGCTAATAATTCTTCTATAATAATTAATACACCTCTAAATGAAGAGGAAGTTATAAGCCCTGTAATTATTAGCGGAGAGGCAAAAGGGTCTTGGTTTTTTGAAGGCACATTTCCTATAAAAATATATGATGAGAATAATAATCTTTTGGGGCAGGGAATTGCTGAGGCAAAAGATGATTGGATGACAGAGAATTTCATTCCCTTTGAGGCTCAAATAGATTTTAATAATTCTGGAATAGGAAACGGATGGATTGTTTTAGAAAAAGATAATCCTTCTGGTATTATAGAAAATACAGAAGAAGCAAGAATTAATGTAAGGTTTAAAAATGAACCGCAAAGAGAAATTAGCCTTTATTATTACAATCCTTCAAAGGACAATCAAATGTGCTCCAAAGAAGGTTTGGTTCAAGTTAAAAGAGAAATTCCTACAACAATGACTCCAATCCAAGATACAATAAAATTATTATTAAAAGGAGAACTTACACATGAGGAAGTAA
>JAQVLF010000004.1 GCA_028704295.1 Minisyncoccota bacterium
GTTCCATTAAGTATTAAGAAAATAGCAGAACTTATTGAATTTGATAATTTGAAAGCATTAGAATCATTTATTGAAATATCTAAAAAGATTAGCAAGACAATTGATCAAAAGAAGTACGGGCTTATCAATTGGCCAGAAGTTAATCCTAAGACTGTAAGAGATAAGATTTACTTTATCTTAAAGCATAATAAAAAGCCTTTGCATTATAAGGATATTTCAAGAGGAATTGACAATCTAAATTCAGAATTAGTGGCAACTTCAGTTTCTCATAAAAAATTGCACCCTCAGACCATTCACAATGAATTAATACGAAACAATAATTTTGTACTTATTGGAAGGGGTATTTACGCACTCAAAGAATGGGGGTATAATGAAGGGCAGGTAAAGGATGTTATTAAAGACATATTAAGAAATAATAAGAATCCTTTATCTAAAGAAGAAGTAATTAATTTAGTCTCGGAAAAGAGAATTGTAAGAGAGTCTACTATCTTGCTTAACCTTCAAAACAAAAAATTGTTTTCAAAAGATAATTTTGGAAAGTATAAAATCCGAGAAAGTTAAGTCTCATGCCTGAATTTTTAATAGAAACTTGGTATCAAATTCTTCCTTATTTAGAATTTATTTTTGTCATATTTTTAAGCATATGGTGGATTGTTTTGCCGTATTATGCTTTTAAATTGCTTCATTGGTCATATTTTTTATGGAAAAATACCCAATTTGTTTTAGCTGTGGATAATATTATTCTGGAATTTAAATTTCCGAGAGAAATTGTAAAGCCTTTAAAAACAATGGAAGATGTTTTTGCTCTTATCTGGGGAGCAATGTTTGATCCTCCTAATTTAAAGGAAAGATATTTTGAGGGAAAAGTTCTTTTAGGATTTTCGCTTGAGATTGTGAGCTTGGAGGGCGTTCCTCATTTCTATTTAAGAATTCCAACAGGTTCAAGAAAAATGATTGAGGCTGCTGTTCATTCTCAATATCCTAGTGTAGAAATTTCAGAAGTAGAAGACTATACAAGAAATATTCCATGGGATATTCCTAACAAAGAATGGGATTTGTGGGGATGCAATTACATGCCTACAAAAAGTGATGTCTATCCTATTAAAACATACAAAAAATTCTTTGAGCAAGGAGTAGAAACTCCGTATGAAGAAAAAAGAATAGATCCAATAAGTGATCTTATTGAGGCTTTTTCTAAGCTTGGAAAAGGGGAACAATTATGGTTTCAAATTCTAGCATCTTCTGCAGGAGATGATGAAAATGACTATGTAAAGAGGGGAAAAGTTTTGGTCAATGAATTAACAAAGCGTCCTAAGTCAAAAGAAGTAAAGTCTCTTTTTGGTCAAGCTATAGATGTTTTTACTGGAAACATTAGTGAAGAAAAGGCAGAAGAAAAGCTTTTGCCCCCAGAAATGTTCTTGACTCCTGGCGAAAGGGAGGTTGTATCTGCTATAGAAGAAAAAATTTCAAAGCCTGGATTTAATTGCTCGATAAGGGCAATGTATATTGCTAAAAAGGATGTCTTTTTTAGTCCAAATAAAGTAATTCCAATTGCATATATGAATCAGTTTCAAACCAAAAACTTGAATACGATATTGCCTTTCAAAAAGACTATTACAAAAATACAGCCACCTGATATAATGCAGGAAAGAAGGGCCTACTTAAGAAAGAGAGATTTATTTATGAGATATATTTTAAGGGACTCACCTTTTACACAATATCCAGGGGGGGTTTGTTTTTTAAGCACAGAGGAATTAGCCACATTATATCACTTCCCAGGATTTGAAGTTGCTCCAACAGTACAATTAGAAAGATTAGAAATTAAAAAGGCACCGCCTCCATCTACATTGCCTATTGAAGATTAAAATTTATGGATCAAAATAATAAAATTACATTTTTTGGTGAAACCAACTTTAGAGGGGATAGGAAAAAGTTCGGTATAAAAGCAGACGATAGACTTCGTCATATGTATATTATTGGAAAGACAGGAATGGGAAAAACTGAGCTTTTAAAAAACATGATTATACAAGATATTCTAAATGGTGATGGTGTTGGCTTTGTTGATCCTCACGGAGACGCAGCAGATGAAATATTAAACTTTATTCCAGAGGAGAGAATAAAAGACGTCATATACTTCAACCCAGGGGATGTTAATTATCCAATCGCTTTTAATATTATGGAAAGTGTATCGGAAGATGAACGACATCTTGTAGCAGCAGGGCTTATGGGTGTATTTAAGAAGATTTGGCCAGATGTATGGTCTGCTAGAATGGAATACATTTTAAATAACACAATTTTATCTCTTTTAGAAATTGAAGGAGCCACACTTTTAGGAATTAATAGATTATTGTCTGACGCTGAATGGAGAGAGGAGATTGTTAATCAATTAAAAGACCCTGTTATTAAGGCCTTTTGGACACAGGAATTTTCAAAATACAGCCAAAAGTATGAGGTTGAGGCAACTGCTGCTATTCAGAACAAAATTGGTCAGTTCATTTCTACTCCTCTAATTAGAAATATTGTTGGTCAAGTAAAATCAACAATTAACATGAGGAGTATTATGGACGGGAAAAAAATTCTCATCATTAATTTGTCTAAAGGAAGAATCGGGGAAGATGCTTCAAAGCTTTTAGGAGCGCTTTTAATTACTAAAATACAGCTAGCTGCCATGTCTAGAGTCGATATTAAAGAATTTGAAAGAAGTCCTTTTTATCTATATGTTGATGAATTTCAAAATTTTGCAACTGAATCTTTTGCAACAATTCTATCAGAGGCAAGAAAGTATAAATTGTCTTTAACTTTAGCTCATCAATATATATCTCAAATGGACGATTCTGTAAGGGGAGCTGTATTTGGAAATATTGGGACAATGATAATTTTTAGAATAGGAGCAGAAGATGCAGAAGTTTTAAGAAAAGAATTCTCGCCAGAATTTACAGAAGAAGACCTTGTTAATTTAGCAAGGCAGAATATTTATGTAAGGCTTATGATTGATGGGTTGACTTCAAGGCCTTTTTCAGCAGAAACGCTTTATCCAAGACAAATGCCAGAAAAAGTTTTTGTTAATGACATTATTGATTATTCAAGAAAAAAATATGGAAGAAGTAAACTAGAAGTTGATAGATATATAGCAGAGAGCATTATCGAGAAAAATGATAAAGAGGAAAAAAAGAAAGCACAAGAGCTTTATGATGCTAAATGCAGCATGTGCGGCAAAAAGATAAAAATACCTTTTGAGCCTGAAAGGGGCCGTGAAGTATTATGTAAATCATGTTTGAAGAAAAAAGAAGGAACTCGAGAAAGTGCATTTAGCTCTCTTCCAGGCGTTAGTTTAAAAGAAATTTCTAAGGACTTTGTCCCCGAAGTAAGAAAGGATAAAAAAGATGTAAAATTGACTGAGCTTAAAGATATTATTGCTGATATTAAAAAATCAAAAGATGAAGAATTAATTGAGGAAAATGATCTTGAGACAGGCGAGATTAAGCCGGGAGATCATATTAAGTTTTAATTTCATGAAAAATTTAAGAGATATTGACGTAGATAATAAAAAAGTTTTAGTAAGAGTAGATTTTAACGTTCCTTTGACTAATGACTTAGAGGTGGAGGATGATTTTCGCATTATATCTCATTTGCCTACAATCAAATATCTGAAAGAGAATAATGCAAAGATTATTTTAATAAGCCACTTAGGAAAGCCAAAAGGAAAAGAATTAGGCTCGTCTTTAAAGCCTATTGCATCTAAATTGGAAGAGATTTCTTCTTACGAAGTTAAATTTGCAGAAGATGCTCTAGGAGAAAAGGCATTGAAAGCAATCAATGAATTACAGACAGGAGAAATACTTCTTTTAGAAAATTTAAGATTTTATCCTGAAGAAGAGGAGAATAATAGTGAGTTTGCTGCCTCTCTTGCAAGACAAGCAGATATTTTTGTGGAAGATGCTTTTTCTACTTGCCATAGAGAGCATGCTTCAATAGTAGGTATTCCTAAATTTATTGATGCTTATCCAGGATTTCTTTTAGAAAAAGAGATTAAGGCCCTAGATAATGCTCTTTTGAAAGCAGAACGACCCCTTGTCACACTAATTGGAGGGGCTAAAATTATAACAAAGACTGGAGTTATTGAAAACTTCTTAAAAAAAGCAGATGCCGTACTTTTAGGAGGATTGATTGCAAACACAGTTTTAGAATTAAAGGAGCTTTATGGGGAAGAGAAGCTTAAAGATAAAGAAGTTTTTGAAGCAATTAAAAATATTAATTTTAATGATCCTAAATTGATTGTTCCTATAGACGGCGTTATTTCTAAAGACAGCTATTCAAGAGTGGGAAGCGTTGATACTATAAAAGAGGGGGAAGACATTGCTGATATAGGTCCTGAAACAATTAATTACTACAAAGAAATTATTAAAAAAGCAAAGACTATTATTTGGAATGGTCCTATGGGAAAAATAGAAAGCGAAGTTTTTTCTAAAGGAACTTTGGAAATTGCAGAAGCTATTGCAAAAACGGGAAATTATTCTGTTGTTGGAGGAGGAGAAACAATTGATTTTATTAATAATAAAAAGATGGCGCCAGGCTTTAGCTTCATATCAAGCGGAGGAGGAGCAATGCTTGAATATATATCAGGCAAAAAGCTTCCTGGAATAGAAGCTTTAGAAAAGCATTATGGAAGACAAAATTAGAAACATTGAATTAGCTGCCGCACGGATCAAAAAAGCTGTTTTAGATGAGGAGCAAATAGCAATATATGGCGATTCTGACATGGATGGCGTTGCTTCAGTTACTATATTAGAAGAAGCAGTTTGCAATTTAGCCTCTCTTTTGAAGAAGAAAATTCCTAAGATTATTATTGCTTTTCCAGACAGGGATAAAGAAGGCTACGGCTTAAACGAAAGAGCTTTGGCTTTTTTAAATAAAAAGAAAGGCAATAAAAAAAGCCTTTTAATAACATTAGATTGCGGAATTACAAATGTAAAAGAAGTTGAGGAAGCTAGAAAAATGGGCTTTGAGGTGATTATAGTAGATCACCATAAAGTATTAGATGAAGTTCCAGAAGCTGATATTATTGTTGATCCTAAACATCCCTTAGATGATTGCTATTTTAAAGAATATGCAAACGCTGGATTGACTTTTAAATTAGTAGAAGAAATATTAGGAGATCAAATGTCATCATATTTAAGGAGTACGTTCATCGAGCTTGTAATGCTTGCAACAATTGCAGATATGATGGCAGAGGAGGAAGAAAATCAAAAATGGATTTATGAGGGCCTTCTCAATATAAATAAATCTCAAAGGCCAGCTATTTTAGCTTTTATGGAAATCTTGGGGCCGATGAATTCAAAAAGAGAGTTTGTGAACAGGATCATTTCTGTCTTCAATACTGTTAAAATGAAAGACCATAGAGTGATCACTTATGACTTTATTAGAACAAATAACTTTGAAGAAGCTAAAGAAAAAGTAAAAGAGTTTTTGCAAGACGCAGAAGATAGGCAGAATGAAATCAGAGCCTTGACAGAAAACCTAAAGGAAGAATTGAAAAACGACTTATCAAATGTTGTTTTTAAAGGTTCAAGAGATTACAGGGCAGATTACTTAGGAGCTGTTGCATCAAGGCTTGTAGGGTTTTTAGGGAAGCCTGTTTTTCTATACGCTCAGAAAAAAGATTTGAGTAGGGGAACAGTTAGGGTCCCAAAAGGAATTGATGCAGTTAAAGCCATGGATTCATGCAAGGAAGTTTTAATGATGTATGGGGGGCATGCTCCAGCGGCTGGGTTTACTGTTAAAAATGAAAATTTAGAGAAGTTTAAAGATTGTCTTATTAAATATTTTGGGAAATAAAAAGAGGGAGTCTATGATCCAATTTTCATTGGAGCACAGGACTCCCTTGTTCGTTTCTCGGGAGGGTGATATACCCTCCCGAGCGCTTCCTCTTTATCAATACCGACTTGGTCGGTATCGATGATTTTCTGGGGGGCCGGAGTCCCCTTGTTCTTCAGCGACATACCAAAAGTACTATACTATATATTTAGAATTTGTCAATAGGCTGCGCCTACATTTTACTCCGAAGTGCGAATAATTAAATATACAAAAGGACACCTTCTTTGATATAGTTAAGCATATACATAACAAACTTAACAAAACAAAAAAGATGTCCTATGCACATATTACACCAAACGAGAAATTCTGATGATTCAGTTGGATTAAGTTCTAAGATAAGTAATTTCCTGAGACTCTCTCCCTGCTTCGTCTAATCCAATCACATATTCAAATCCTTGTTTTTTTTATCCTATTTTCTTCTTTTAGATTTAATATAAAAAAAAGAGGCAGCGTTATTCATACCCCGGCTCATAGATTTCCCACGTAGTGGGAAAACCATCAAAATCTTCCAGCGTTCTTCCTGGGACACGTGCCGTTTGATATTTTTTAAGTATAGCATGTGTTCCGTTATATCTTATCGTGTTCACATTACCGTCAAATAGCTTCAATTCCCATACTGTTCCATCATCTTCAGCTTTCACAACGTAATAGATGGAAGTACGGGCGAAAAGTCCGTATCGTTGCTGCTTTTCCATAGTGAAATAAAATGGAACTCCATCTTTATAACCCACCGGAAGAAGGCAGTATTCGTCAACGGTAACATTTTCAGGCACACCCGACGATACCCAATCAAGGGAAATGGCTAAAATTGCCACGGCGAGAATAAAACAAGCAATATACTTACCCCTCATAATAACCTCCGATTGTTTTATACAACGAAATAATAAAAATTCAAAAAAGGAATATATCTTAATTAGCAAGAAGCAATGATTGCTAAAAAAGATATGATTCCAGCATAGGCAGCGGCGGGGTACAAAGGCGGCCTTTTGCTCTCTGGCAATGATAGGCAAAAGAGCGAAATCAGAATCATCCCGCTGCCAATAAGGATGAAGTTAGCAATGGCTTTAAGTATCATAAATTATAACCTCCTATAATTATATTACGTTAATATTTTCAATTAGTCAAAATTTCAATAAAAAAAGAGTAAATTATTCCTTAAACGTTTGCTTAGATTTGTGATCAACATACCGTTTTAGGAGTGTTGCCCTTGGTTCAACTTCGGACCTTATAATTTCCAGCAAGCCTCGACATTCTGCTTCTCGGCTTACATTCATTAGTTTTAGAATTTCATCAATTAGTTCTTCTCTTGGATTTTCTCTGTATTCCTTTATGAGCTCAACAACTCTTCTAGTCTCTGGATTATAAAGATCCATAACAACTATATAGCTTTATATATTATTTTTGTCAAATAAAAACCTGCCAAAATGGCAGGCCTTATTGTAAGCAAATCCGTAAGCCGAATTCTGTTTTAATGATCATCTATCTGGGACCTAAATTGCTTTAAGCCTCAAGCGAACTACTTTTTCCTTTAATAAAAAAGGTTTGTTCTTGCTCCTAGGTAAGGATTTAGCCGTTTCACCCCAAATGTTGCCATTTAAGCTTATCCCGTAAGGATATTTTCTTTCTTTCAAAAGAAAACGTCTCTGCTCGCACCTCTACTCTTAATAAGCGACGGGAATTACCCGCTACCATTTTAGACCCCGAAGGGAATAGGAGTTCGGACTTTCCTCTTTGCAAATTGCAAAGCGATCATTCAATTTACTTAACACCTATAAATTATCAAGTAATTGAAAAAAAGTCAAATTATTGTATAATATATTCATGAAGGTCCTTGATTTTTTAAAGTCAGAGCAGAACACGATAGGCAAGGCAACGGCAGTCATTGCTGTTTTTATTGTCTTGTCAAGAATAATAGGTTTAATTAGAGATCGATTATTAGCTTCTACATTTGGAGCAGGGGTAGAATTGGACATATATTTTGCTTCTTTTAGGATTCCTGATTTGATTTATAGCATTGTACTTGCAGGAGGAGTTTTAGTTTCACTTTTGCCTTTATTTTCTGACTATTTTAAAAAAGATAAGGAAGACGCATGGAAATTAATTAATTCAGTTATTAATATTTTCTCATTGATTTTAATCGTTATCGCAGCTCTTCTTTTTATTTTTACAAACTCAGCAGTAAATCTACTTTTACCGGAGCTTGATCCAATATATTTAGATAAAGCAGTTAATTTAACGAGAATATTATTTATTGCTGTTTTCTTTTTTGGCTTGTCTTCTATATTTTCAACAGTCTTGAATTACTTTAATAGGTTTGTAGTTTATTCTATTGCTCCGGTATTATATAATCTATGCATTGTTTTGGGAATTATTTTTTTGACTCCTCAGATTGGAATTTATGCTCCTGCGATTGGAGTTGCAATTGGTTCTTTTCTGCATTTTTTTATTCAGTTTTTAGCGAGTTTAAAATATGGGTACAAGTATGATTTTGCAATTGATTTTAAATTTAAAGGAGTAAAGGATTTTTTTAAACTTCTCTTTCCAAGAATTATTTCAGCTGCAGCAAGTCAGGCTAATTTGACAATTATTACAATTATTGCAGGAACTATTGCAGTTGGTTCTATTTCTTTTTTTAGCTTGGCTGATAATTTAAGATTTTTGCCAATTGGCTTAATTGGAATTTCTTTCGCAACTGCAATTTTTCCTCATTTGTCTAAGTCTATTACAGACAAAAACATGGAAGAATTCTGCACAAATTTCAAAAGTGTTTTGAAAGGCATTCTTTATTTAGCTTTGCCAATCAGCGTCCTAACTTTTATCATGCGAGATTTAATTGTGAGCATTATTTACAAAACAGGGCAGTTTACAAATGGAGCCGTAGAAGTAACAGGCGCTTGTCTTGGAATTTTTGCTTTGAGTTTAGTTTTTCAATGCTTAGAGCCTACAATATTAAGAGCTTTTTTTAGCATTAAAGATTCAAAAACTCCTGCCGTTATTTCCATTTTCTTTCTTGTTTTTAATTTTATCCTTTCAATGAGTTTTGTTAAATTGCTTGAAACAAATGAAAGTCTTAATGCCTTTGTCTTAAACTTATTTAATTTAAGCTCACCTCATCATGCCATGCTTTTAGGACTCGTCTTAGCTTATAACATCAGCTTAATTTTAGATTTTGTGCTGCTTTTTACATTTTTAAGAAAGAAACTAGGAGATTTGAGAATAAGGGAAATATTTGGATATTTAATTAAGATAATATTTTCTTCTATTGTTATAGCCTTCGTTGCTTTGTTTATTATGAATCTATTTAATGGTTTTAATGGATTCTTAATGAATTTGCTTGAGTTTACTACAGTGACAATTGTTTCTTTTATTATTTATTTCATCCTAACTTCTGTTTTAAAGACAGAGGAAGCGGGAAGGATAAGGCAGTTTTTGGAAAATACCCTTGACAAAATTCTCAAATAATATTATAATATATGGCAGGAGCGTAACCATGAACGGTATACACCCTATGGGAGAGGTGTTTCCATGCACCCCTCAGGATATCCGGATTCCCAGGTATACATTACTTGGCACTCTGCAGCATGCAGAACCGGAGGAAGCAGCGGCTCGAATTTTGACTTTCTCGCAAGAAGCAGGAAAATGGGTCGGGGTCAGCGCTTCTAAGTTGGACGAAATGGTGCAAGCCGATCTCAAACAGGAACGAGACCGCCGAGAAAAATGTAATGAGTATGGTCGCAAGAAGCGTGACTATGCGATCAAGTGTCTTTTTACGTTTGGTCTATACGCAGTTTTTGTGCAAAAACCTGTATGGAAGTCGGAAGAACCCCTTCCATTCAGCCTCGTCTATATGATGGGGATGAATGCCATCGTGCAGGGCATATACCAACTGCACGATAAGGGATATCTCCGTCTTGACGAGGGTATACTCTATCCAACCGAGGATCTAGTAAGGCGCATCATGGAAGTTCAGGGGATTCCCTGTGCTGAAAATGCGTCTTAAATTCGGAGCATAAGGAGAGCTTCGTGAAGCTATAATAGCAAAATCTCCTTTTCACTTTTTTAATTAATAACGAGGCCCTGCGCCTTGTTTTTTGATTATAAAATGGTAGTATGAAAATATGATAAAAAACTTTGTTATTATCAGTCATATTGATCATGGAAAGTCTACATTAGCAGACAGACTTTTGGAAATTACGGGAACAATTGAAAAAGGCAAAATGAAGCCTCAGCTTTTGGATAGCATGGATTTGGAAAAGGAAAAGGGAATTACAATTAAGATGAAGCCTGTAAGAATGGAATACATGGGAAATGTTTTGAATTTGATTGACACCCCAGGACACATTGATTTTAACTATGAAGTTTCAAGAAGCTTGGCTGCTGTTGATGGAGCTATCCTACTCGTTGATGCAACAAAAGGAGTGCAAGCTCAAACAATTTCTAATCTTGAATTAGCTAAAAAAGAAGGACTTGTAATTATTCCAGCAGTGAATAAGATTGATGCGCCTTTGGCAGAAACAGAAGAAGTCAAAAAAGAAATTGCGGAGGTTTTAAAGATTGATCCAAGCGAAGTTTTAGGTATTTCTGCTAAAACAGGAGAAAATGTGGAAGAGCTTTTGAAAAGAGTAATTGAAAGAGTGCCTTCAGCAGAAGAAAAAAGTGAAAAACCTTTAAGAGCTTTAATATTTGATTCTGCCTATGATTCTTTCTTAGGCATTGTAGCATATGTTAAAGTTGAAGAAGGCTCATTAAAAGCTTTTGAAAAAATATCATTTGTTAATTCAAGATTTTCTTCAGCCTCAAAAGAAGTAGGAATGTTTAAGCCTCAAATGGTTTCTAAAAGTGAATTAAAAGCAGGAGAAATTGGATACATTGCAACTGGAATAAAAGATCCTGAGAAAGAACATATTGGAGACACGATTACAAAGCAAGGTTTTTCAGTAGAAGCTTTGCCAGGGTATAATCCAGCTAATTCAAAGATTTTTGTCTCATTGTATCCATCCGACCAATCAGACTTTGAGGTTTTAAAAGAGGGCTTGCAAAAATTAACTTTGAATGATTCTTCACTTTTTTTTCAGCCTCAAACTTATCAAGTTCTAGGAAGAGGATTTTTATGCGGATTTTTAGGCAATCTGCATGCTGAAATTACAATTGAAAGACTAAAAAGAGAATATGGAATAGAGCTTGTAATCGGAGCTCCTCAAGTAAAGTATAAAGGAATTACAGGGAAAGGAGAGGAAGTTGATATTATGAATCCAACAGTATGGCAAGAAAGCTTTAAAGAAGTTCAAGAGCCTTGGGCAGACCTTAAATTAATTATTGGACAAAAATATTTGGGAAATGTGTTTGATTTATTTAAAGAAACAGATGGAAGCCATATTGATTCAAGGCCTTTTGGAAAGGATAGATACTTAATTGAGTACGAAGTTCCTATGAGAGAAATCATTGGAACATTTTACGACAGCCTTTTAAATATTACGCAAGGATATGCTTCCATGACCTATACTGAAATAGGGTATTTAATAGCCGATTTAGTTAAATTAGAAATATTAATCAATGGAGAAAAGGAAGAGGCTTTTTCAAAGATTGTTCCTAAATCAAAAGCTTATGACGAAGCGAGGAAATTAACTAAGAAATTAAAAGAAGTTTTGCCAGCTCAGTTATTTAATTTAGCTATTCAAGGAAAGATTGGAGGAAAAATCATTGCAAGAGAAACAATCTCTGCTCAAAGAAAAGATGTCACAGCGCCATTATATGGAGGAGATGTCACAAGGAAGAAAAAGCTTTTAGAAAAACAAAAGAAAAATAAAGACAAACTGAGAGAAAAGACAAGAGTAAGAGTTCCGGCTGACGTGTTTTTAAAAATATTTGGGTCATGAATAAAACAAAAAAACAAAAAGAAGAAGAGCTTTTAGAAAAATTAGCTCAAAGTGAAAAAGATTTTGAAGAAGGTAGGTTCAAAGAATTGAAATCTTTAGATGATTTAATGGGTGATTAGCTTGACGATAATTTTTACTGAGATATAATGAAAATACAATAACTCCTCTTTGCTATATGCGAAGAGCCGCAAGGAGTCCGCTCCTTGCTTTTATTTAGAATACGTTTGTGCTATAATTTGCTCATGACTCTTGAAGAATTAGCAAAACAAAATAATATTAAGTACATTGTTCTTTTTGGTTCTCAGGTTAAGGGAACACAAAGAGAGGATAGCGATTTTGATATTGCTATTTTTCGGGATCCATTCAAGAGCTTGGAAGAATACACAAATGTACTTTTTGGATTAGCAGATATTTTGGGATTTTGTTCAGATAAGATTGATTTAACGAATTTAAAGCATGCGGATCCGCTTTTAAGATATGAAATTACGACAAAAGGAAAATTGCTTTATGGAAATGAGCTTGATTATGAGGAGTTTTGTGCTTTTGCCTATAAAGATTACATTGATTCAAAAGATTTATTTGATTTAAGGTTTGAATTATTAGAAAAGAGAAATAAGGAATTACAGAAGTATATTAAGGATAACTAAGATGCTCAGTCATTCTCAAATATTCCTATACCTTTGCATAGGCTTCATATCAGGGATATTTTTGGGATCATTCTTTCATTCTTACTATTTAATATATTTTTTAATTATTATCTCTTTTTCTTTAATTAGTATTTTATGGAAAAGAAAGCACGTCCTTGCGGGCGTGTTTTTGATTTTAACATTTTGTTTGGGATATTTTTGCGTTAATAATAGACTAGACAATGTTTTGAATAATGAAATTACAGAATATTTTAATTCAGAAGTTGAAATTGTGGGAAAAGTATCGAGAAATCCAAAAGACGACCTTGAAACAAAAAAAGCTATTTTAAAAGTTGAAAAAGTTAATGATAAAGAACTTAATTCAAATATTTTGATTTTTACAAATAAAGATTTAAACTATGGAGATAAAGTTTCAATTAAAGGAAAATTAGAAAAGCCAGAAAATTATGCTGATTTTGATTATATAATGTATCTTGCAAATCAAGAAATTACAGGAATTATTAAGTATCCCGAAATAGAAGTTTTATCTAAAAACAATTTCTTTATTTACGATTTTAAAAATAAGGCGGAGAAGCTTGTTTTGGAAAAATTGTCTATAAGCAAGGCTTCAATTTTAAATGCAACTATTTTAGGGGAAACTGACACAATGAGCTCTGATTTAAAGCAGAATTTAGGCTTTTCAGGGATAAGCCACGTTGTTGCAATATCAGGCCAGCACATTATTCTTTTATGCGCGATAATGCTAAGCTTTCTGAATTATTTAAAAGTTGGAAGAAAAAAAGCAATTGTTATTACATTTCTGTTTATTCTTTTCTATATTGTCCTGATTGATTTTCCTGCTTCTGCCTTAAGAGCCTTTATAATGATGTCTTTTATTATGCTAGCAGAGCTTTTAGGAAGAGAAACTGATAGCATAAGGAGTTTAATTATGGCAGCAGTTTTGATTTTAATTTTTAATCCTTTAGCCCTTGTTTATGATTTAGGCTTTGAACTTTCATTTTTAGCAGTTTTAGGCATAATATTTTTCAATAACTATTTTAAAGAAAAGCTTAAATTCATTAAAAATCAGTTTTTAAATGATTTAATTGCTGTTAATTTTTCTGCTCAGGTTTTTGTTTTGCCTCTTTTAGCTTATACATTTGGTTTTGTTTCCTTATCCTCTTTTATTACAAATATTTTAGTTGTTCCAATTTCAACAATTATGCTTATTTTTGGATTTTTATGCGTAGTTATTGCTTTAATCTTGCCAAGCTTGTCCTTTTTTATTTTCCTTCCGATTTCATTAATACTAGGCTACATACTTATCATTACTAATACTTTTTCTTTTATGATTATTGAGATTAATGATTTTCCTTTGATTCTTCTTTTAATAATTTACATAGCATTGGGTTTTGTTGCTTTTAAATTAAGAAGAAATAAGTTTGACTTCTATTTCTAGCCTTGTTATGATGCCCCCTAAAACTTTCAATCAAATCTATACTTACATAGATAATAGATTCTTAAGAAGCATGGCTTTAATTCATTAAGGCTGTTTTTTCTTTGAATAACCTCAACATTGAAGAGACAGTATGTAGAATTCATATGTCAATCAACAAAAAAACAGTTGAATAAATTAAAATATGCTTAATTAAATACAAAACACTGTGCTTTAAAGCAAATGACTAGCATAATTCGTATATATATGGTATATTTTAATTGATAAAAAATTAAGCCATATACATATGAAAAAGAACACATCTTTTACTTTAATAGAATTATTAGTAGTAATAGTTATCATCGGAGTTATAGCAGGAGTTATTATTGTAACTACTACTTCTTCAATTGGTAAAGCTAATATAACTAAACTTAAAGTATTTGAAGAAAGTGTAGCTAATAATTTAGCTGCTAATATGGTGTCTAGGTGGAAATTAGACGATGTTATTGAAACAAACAAGACTCCGGATGCTTGGGGAAGTAATAAAGGAACACTTTATTTTGATAGTTTAACTGCTGGGTATGGAGATAGTCATGCTTCTGGGCCAATGAGTGAATCTAATTGCATCTCAGGGACTTGTTTTAAGTTTGATGGAGTGGATGATTATATTGATTGTAGCAATAATTCTGTAAGCTTTGGCAATTCTACATCAGATCACCCATTTACCCTCTCAGCATGGGTTAATATGACTGATAGAACAAATTTTGTAATATTGTCAAAGGGTAATGAATACCTTTGGACAAATAATAATTTTCATCGTTTGTATCTATATGACAATAGCACTGGGAATTATATTTATAGAAATGGTATAGACTTGGTTTCGTATATAGGGAAATGGACTTATTTAATTACAATTTATGATGGAAGCAGAACAATTGAAGGAATCAAATTTTATATTAATGGAACGGAAAATCCAGTCTATGGAGAGGGAAGTGCTGGGACATATGTTGCTATGCATAGCACATCTAATAATCTTTTTGTTGGCAATGATGATGTGAAATATGCAAATGGCTTAATTGATGACGTAAGAATATATAATGCAGCTATATCCTCCTCCCAAATCAAACAAAACTATATCGCAGGACTAAATTCTTTATTGGGAAAAGGGTTGATTTCACAAGAAGAATACAATCAAAGAATAGAAAATCTAAGCCAAAAGTAAAAAGCTGAGGAAATATCTTCAGTTTTTTTATTGCTTGAAAGTATTGTTCAATTAAGCTAAAATAAATTAAAAGACACCAATAAACATTGAGCCTACGAGTGAAAGAATCATTAAAGCAACGAATATAATCATAAATATTTTAACAAATTTCTTATTCATATTACTTAATTTTAATTATTTATATTTATAATGTTAGCAAAAAGAAAGAAAAAAATAAAGAAGGGAGGGTTTAATTTTAAGAAATTTTTTGGAATTTTGCTTTTTGCCTGCATTTTCATATTTCTCATATACTCAGCCATAAATCTTTTTATTAAAAGAATGGAGCTTCAAAAAGAACTTGATGTTTTGAATGCAGAAGAAGAAGAATTGTTAAAGCAAAGAGAGTCTTTAAAATTTAATTTGGGAGAAACATATAGCGAGGCATATTTAGAAAAAGTTGCAAGAGAAGATCTCAACTTTAAAAAGCCAGGAGAAAAGGTTTATGTTATTAAAAAAGAAGGAGAAGAAATTGAAGAGAGCACAGAAACAAATGAAAACACAACTTTTATTGACAAGATTCAATCCTTTCTGAGAAGTTTTAATAAGTAAACTTGTTTTTTAATATAAATATGATATCCTTTAAATAATGAAACAAGAAAATTGTGTATTTTGCAAAATAATAAATAAGGAATTGCCTTGCTATAAGGTATACGAAGATGATCTTGTTTTAGCCTTTTTATCAATTGGGCCTGCTTCTTTAGGGCATACTTTAGTTATACCTAAAGAACATTATGAAAATATTTTTGATATAGAAGAGGAAGCATTGAAAAGAATTGCTGAAGTTTCAAAAAAGATTGCTATTCAAATGAAGAACAATTTAGAAGATGTTTACGGTATTACCATATTTCAGTCAAATGGAAGAACAGCTGAACAAGAAGTAATGCATTACCACATGCATGTAATTCCAAGAAGAGAAAGTGATAATTTTAGAATTAATAGTTGTTTGAAGAGCATAAAATTAGAAGATAACCAATTTAAAAGTATTTTAGATAAAATAAGATTATGATAAATGAGTTTTTTTTAAGTATAGGAACAGTTGAAGAATGGAAATTAAGCCTAGGCTTTCTTGTCGGCTTAGTTGTTTTTTTCAGAGTTTTAAAGTATTTAATTGTTAATAAATTTAAGGCAATTGCAGATATTACAAAAAATGATTTTGACGATTTCTTAATTTCTGCTTTTTCTATTAAAACATGGCCCACTGAAATTATTTTTTCAATCTTTGTTTCATCTAAGTTTCTTCATTTAGGCGAAGGGTTCAATAGTTTCATTAATTACATTACTTTAATAACAATCATAATCTTTGTTGCTAATTTTTTGCAAAGATTGGTAAAATACTTTGCTATAAAAAAAGTTTTAAAACACGAAGAAGAAGATAGAAAAACAGATGCTTCCGTTGTACATGTTTTGTCTAACATGATTCAATGGGGAATAAGGGTTATTGCGGCATTATTGATTCTGCAGAATTCGGGAATTGATATCGGAGCACTCTTAGCTGGTGCTGGAATTATGGGTATTGCTATTGCTTTTGCCCTAAAAGAAGTTTTAGCTGATTTATTTGCTTGTTTTAGCATATATTTTGATAAGCCATTTGAAGTAGGAGACTATATTGTTTTGGATAATGGAAAATCAGGAGGAGTTAAAAAGATAGGGCTTAGAACAACAAGAATAAAGACTTTAAGAGGAGAAGAGCTTGTTATTTCAAATAGAAAGCTTACTGATTCTTTTTTGCGAAATTACAAAAAAATGGAAAAAAGAAGAGTAAGCTTTGAAGTTTCAGTAGATGCAAAAACAACAGCTAAAAAGCTTGAAAAAGGGAAGGAGATTATTATGAAGTTAATAGAAAAGGAGGAAGACGTGGAAAAGCCAAAAGTATATTTAACTTTTTTTACTGGAAATTCTTATGTCTATGGCATTATTTATTTTGTTAAAACAAGAAATTATTATAAATATATGAAAGCTCGTGAAAATATTATACTTAATATAAGAAAAGCTTTTGATAAAGAAAAAATTAAATTTGCTACAGACGAACAAAAAATTATTCTTAAAAAAGATTAAGATATGTCTTTAAAAAAAATAGAAAAAATTAAAAAGGAAAAGATTAAAGAAAGACTTCCAAAAGATAATTCTACAAAAAGAATTAAAATTAAGATTGTTGGAATTGGAGGAGGCGGAGGCAATATTATAAAAGAACTTTCACGCAAATTAGATTTTTCTTCAAATAAAATAGATTTTGTGGCAGTTAATACAGATATTCAAGCATTAGAGGCTTTGGGAAAAGACTTGAAGAAGGTTTCTTTTGGAGAAGGAGAAACAAGAGGGCTTGGAACAGGAAGAGATATTGCATTAGGAAGAATGATTGCGGAAGCAGAAGAGAAAAAGATAAAGAGTATTTTTTCCGATGCAAAAGATTTATACATTCTTGTAGCTTCTCTTGGAGGAGGAACAGGAACAGGTTCTATCCCTGTTTTTTCTAAAATTGCCAAAGAATTGAATTTAACTACCCTTGGAATTTTTACTCTTCCTTTCAATTTCGAAGGAAAAGAAAAAATAAAAGATTCTCAAAAAGCAATAGAAGAAGCTAAAGCTAATTTAAATGCAGTATTAACTATTCCTAATGAAAAAATCTTTAAAATAGTTGAAGATGATGTTCCTTTCAATTCTGCCTTAGACATAGTTAATTTGCAGCTTGCAAAATCACTTCAAGGGCTTTTAAATACTGTTTATTCCTCAGGACTAATTAATATTGATTGGGCAGACATTAAGACAACGATTGAAGGTGTTGATCAAAATGCATATTTGAACACTGTACAGGCAAAAATAGGGGGTGATTTAAATGCATTTACAATGGAACTTCTTAATAATAAGCTTGTTGATTATGATTTTTCAAGATCAGCTAATGTTTTATTCAATATTGAAGGAGGAAAAGATTTATCAATGCAGCAGCTTGCTTTAATCTCAGAAAAGATACATGAGCTTGCTCCTGAAGCCAGAATTATTTTTGGGTTGACCCAGAATTCAAAATTAAAAAACGAGATAAGAGCGACTGTTCTTGCGACGGGTACTTCTAAAAAAAAGGAGAAAAAAAGTGAGAAGAAAAAGAAAATAGTGAAAGTTAAAAAAGAGAAGAAGGTTGAAATTAAGAAAGTAAAAAAAGAAAAGCCAAAAAAGCCTGACACTATAGAAGAGGAGTTAAAAGAACTCGAAGTTGAAATAAATAGAAGGAATGCAGTTGAAATTAAAAAGGCTGAAGAAGATGCTAGAAAAAAAGAAGATGAAGAAGATAACATCTTTGAAATACCTGCATTTTTAAGAAAGAAAAAATAATATGAATAAAGTTAAAAAAGCGATTTTTCCAATAGCTGGACTAGCTACTAGATTTTTGCCAGAGTCAAAAGTTGTTCCAAAGGAATTAATACCGTTAGGAAGCAGACCACTTTTGCATTATAATGTAAAGGAAGCTATTTTGTCGGGCATTGATGAAATTTCATTTATAACAAGGCAGAAGCAGACTGGGGCGCTTGAATATTTTGAAAATAATGAATATTTGGAAGAAGTTCTAAAAAACAATAACAAAGAAAAGGAGTTAAAAGCTTTAAATGAATTAAAGAATTTAGCTAATAATGTTAAGTTTTCTTCTTTTATACAAAAAAGACCGACAGGGGATGCTGACGCGATATTTAAAGCAAGAGATTTTTGCATGAAAGAGCCTTGTGCCATTTCTTTTTGCGATGATGTTGTTGACTCTAACGTTCCTTGTTTAGAGCAATTGCAAGAAATGTTTCTAACTTGCGGAAGGCCAGTACTCGCTTTAAAAAGAGTGCCGCCAGAAAGAATCCCAAGTTATGGCATTGTTAAGGTAGAAAAAATTGCCAATAAATTCTATAAAATTAAAAGCGTTACTCAAAAGCCAAAAGTAGAAGATGCGCCTTCTGACCTTGCTATTTTGGGAAGAATGATCATTACTCCCGATGTTTTTGATTATTTGAGCAACAATAAAGATGCAATGCAGAAAGATAGATCAATAACACAAGCTTTAGGAGAAATGGCGGAATTGGGAAAAGCAGTTTATGGATATGAAATAGATGGAGACTGGCTTGAATGTGGAGACATTATTTCGTGGTATAAATCTTTTATAAAAATGGCCTTAAAAGACGAGGAAAATGGTGAAAAGTTAAGAAGATTTTTAAAAAGTCTTAAATTATGATTTTTGATTTAATAATCATAGGGGGAGGGCCTGCTGGAATTACGGTTGCTATTTATGCTTCCCGTAATAATTTAAATACTTTGCTTTTCTCTCAAAATTTAGGAGGCATGCTTTCAAATAAGGCAGTTGATATTGAAAATTATACAGGCTTTCCATCTATAACAGGGATTGAATTAGCGGAAAAGTTTAGAGAGCACTTACTAAAACAGGAAAATGTTTTAGTGAAAGCAGAAGAAGTTAATTTTATTCAAAGGGAGAATAATACTTTTAAAGTAAAAACAGATACTGAAGAATACGAAAGCAAGACAGTTATTATTGCCTCTGGGTCAAAGCCAAGAGAATTAAATATTTTGGGGGAAAAAGAGTTCTTAGGAAAAGGCGTTTCCTATTGTCCAGTTTGCGATGGTTTTTTCTATAAAGGAAAAGATGTTGCCATTATTGGAGGAGGGAATGCCGGATTTGAATCAGCCATATATTTAAATAGCATTGCAAACACTATATATATTTTAGAAAGAGGAGACAAGTTTTTGGCAGACAAAAAAAATCAAGAAAAAGTTAATAGCTTTAAAAATATTAAGGCATTTACAAATGCAGAGATTTTGGAAATAAAAGGAGATAAATTTGTTCAAAGTATTAAATGGAAAAACAATGGAGAAGTTTTGGAAACAGAAATAGAAGGAGTTTTTGTACAGGCAGGATATGTTCCAAAAACTGACTATTTAAAAGATTTGGTAGATTTAAATGAAAAAAAAGAAATCATAGTGGATGAATCAATGAAAACTAAAACAAAAGGGCTCTTTGCAGCAGGAGACATTACAAATTCAAAAGTAAAACAGATTATTTGCGCTGCTTCGAGCGGTGCAATTGCAGCTTTATCAGCATATAATTTTTTAAACTATGAGCAAAATTAAAAGTATCAAAGCTAGAGAAATATTGGATTCAAGAGGCGATCCCACAATTGAAGCTTCTCTTGAAACAGAAAATGGTATTTTCATTGATTCAGTTCCATCAGGCGCTTCAATTGGATTAAGAGAAGCAGTAGAATTAAGGGATAATGATGAAAATAGGTATTTTGGAAAAGGTGTTTTAAATGCTATTTCAAACATTGAAAACATTATTTCTCCTAGCGTAGAAGGCTTTCAAGTTAAAAACCAAAAAGAAATAGACAATGCCATGATAGAGCTTGATAATACAGATAGCAAGGCCTATTTAGGAGCAAATGCGATTATGGCAGTGTCATTAGCTTCTGCTAGAGCAGGTGCAAAGGCAAGTGAAAAAGAATTATATGAATACATTGCTTTAATTTCGAACAATGAAGTTAAGATACCTTCGCCATGTTTTAACGTAATTAATGGGGGAAAACATGCGGGAAGTGAGTTAGCTTTTCAAGAATTCATGATTAATTTTGAAGGCAAAGAATTAAAAGAGCAAATTAGAATGGCTTCTGAAGTTTATCATAAATTAAAATATATTATTTCTTTTAAATATGGAAAAGAAGGCATAAATGTGGGGGATGAAGGAGGCTTTGCTCCTAAAATTAATAATCCAAGAGAAGCTTTAGACTTAATTGTTAAGGCAGCAGAGGAGCTTAATTATTTGAACGATCTAAATATATTTATAGATGTAGCTGCTTCTGAATTCTATAACGAAGGCAAATATGTTTTAAATAAGGACAATGCCTTAACAAGAGAGGAGTTAATTGAGTATTACAAAGAGCTAATCAAAAATTATCCGATTAAATCTATTGAAGATCCATTTGATGAAAATGATTTCGAAGGATTCAGAATGTTAAATCAGGCAATGCTTGGAAATATTTTGATTATTGGAGATGATTTAACAACCACAAATATTGATTCAATTGAAAAAGCGTATGATAAAAATGCAATAAACGGTCTTCTTGTTAAAATTAATCAAATAGGAACGGTCTCAGAAGCAATAGAAGCAGTTAATTTAGCTAAGTCATATAATTATAAAATAATGGTTTCACATAGATCAGGAGAGACAATGGATGACTTTATCGCTGACTTTGCAGTTGGAACAGGGGCAGACTACATTAAATCAGGAGCTCCAGCAAGAGGAGAGAGAGTTTCTAAATATAATAGGCTTTTAAAAATAGCAGAGAATTTATGAAGAAAATATTACTCACTATTTTAGATGGTTTAGGAGATATAAATGTTGAAGAATTAGGGAATAAAACACCTTTAGAAGCTGCTAATACTCCTAATTTAGATTATATGGCAGAAAATGGGATAAATGGATTAATGAAGCCATTTAAGTTTTTTTATGAGAAATACCCAACTTCAGAAGGAGCGCATATTGGACTATTTGGATATAAGGACTATTTTTTAGGAAGAGGTCCATATGAAGCAGCTGGAATCAATATGCCTTTATACGAAGGAGATATTGCTTTAAGAGTTAATTTTTCAACTATTAAAGATGGTATAATTATTGATAGAAGGGCAGGCAGAATTAAAGATACGGAGGAATTAATTGAGGCTTTATCAAATATTGTAATAAAAGGCATAAAGTTTGATATCAAAAGATCGAACGGCCACAGGGCAGTTTTAGTTTTAAGAGGAAATAATTTGTCTTCTAATATTACTTCGAATGATCCGGGAGAAGAGGGTAAAGAGCCTTTTAAAATAGAAAGCACATTATTTGAAGGCGATTTTACAGCTGAAATCTTAAATGAATATCTAAAAAGAGCAAATGAAATTTTAAGCAATCTAGAATTTAATAAAAAAAGGGACCTTCCAGCCAATTATCTTTTATTAAGAGGAGCTGGTCAATTTAAAAGGGTTTATCCATTTAAGGATAATTATGGACTTAATACAGCCTGTGTCGCAGGAGGGGGATTATACAAAGGAATTGCAAAAATGATTGGCATGGATGTGATTAATGTTCCTAATACTACAGCTGATATTGATACAGATCTATGGGATAAATTTGAAGCAGTAAAAAAGGCTCTTCAAGAGTATGATTTTGTGTTTTTGCATATTAAAGGAACTGATGTTTGTTCTCATGATGGAAGATATGAAGACAAAAAAAAGTTTATTGAGGAAATAGATAGATACTTCAAGGACTTAATAGACATTGATAATTTATTAATTATTGTGACAGCTGATCACTCAACGCCATGTGAATTAAAAGAACATTCAAATGATCCAGTTCCTATTTTAATTTACGGAAACGGGAAAGATAATGTCTCTCATTTTTCTGAAAATGAAGCTAAAAATGGAGAACTTGGGGTTTTTGAGGGGTCTGAGCTTATGAATAAAGTTTTAAAATTGAATTTTAGGACTATTTTACAATAATTATCTAAAATGGTAATATAATCCATAATAATTAATTTTAATTTTTAAATATGGCAAAAGAAGTAAAAGTATATACAACGCCAATCTGTCCTTATTGCGTCACACTTAAGAAGTTTTTAAAGGACAACAATGTAGAATTTGAAGAAATCGACGCTTCAGCAAGTACTGAAATTCAAGATCTTTTAATTGAGAAAACAGGAAAAATGAGCGTTCCTGTGATTGTTATTGATAATCAATGGACACAGGGATTTGATAGGCAAAAATTAACTGAATTATTGGAATTAAATTAAAAATATGGCTAGAAAAATTGCAATTAATGGATTTGGAAGAATAGGCAGAAACTGCCTTAAAATTCTTTTGGATAATTTTAATGATGTGGAAGTTGTTGCCATTAATGATTTAATAGATAATGAAATGCTTGCACATCTTCTAAAATATGATTCTTCATATGGGATTTACGAAAAAGAAGTTGAAGTAGATAATGAAGGTATTGTAATCGATGGAAAAAAGATTAAGATTTTTGCGGAAAAAGACCCGTTAAATCTTCCATGGAAAGAGCTTAATGTGGATGTAGTTTTAGAGTGCACAGGTATTTTTACTAATAGAGAAGGTGCTTCAAAACATATTTTGGCAGGAGCTAAAAAAGTAATAA
>JAQVLF010000005.1:0-17375 GCA_028704295.1 Minisyncoccota bacterium
TACATAACTCCCAGTTCCAGGAGTTTGGCATGTGCAGCTATACTTTCTTTTGAGCCAGGACAGGCATCTCGTTGCCTTATCAGCTCTTGAATTTCTGGTGAAAAATTTTTCATCATAATGAACCTCCAAATATCTAAAACTATTTTACCACTGTAAAATATAAAGTCAAGAAAAACTTGACTATTTTTCTTTTTGTAGATAACATATGCCTGTAAGATAAACATATGCACGCACTAGGCTTAACAGGCGAACATTTAATTTATGGGTTTACAAATACCCATCTTATTGCAACTTTATGCGCTGTTTTAATTTTTGTTGCTTTCTTTTTTGGATTGAGAGGCAAAAAATTGATTCCTTCACGCACGCAGAACTTTTTTGAATGGATAATTGAATCCATTTTTAATTTTTTAGATGGCGTTACAGGCAATAGAGAAAGAACAAAAGAAATATTTCCAATCTGCACTACAATTTTTATTTATGTAATGTGCTCAAATTTAATTGAATTAATTCCAGGGGTTGGGGTTTTTACTCCTTTGAGATCTCCTAGTTCGGATTTAACATTTACTTTTGCAATTGCTGTTTTTTCAATGTTGTACATTCATATAAAGGCACTTTCAAAAATTGGAGTGCTTCCATACTTTGGAAAGTATATCAATTTTAAGAATCCTTTATATTTCTTTATAGGAATATTGGAAGGCATAGGTGAATTTACAAGAACTTTTTCATTAGGATTGAGGCTATTTGGTAATTTATTTGCAGGAGAAATGCTTTTAATGGTTGTATCATCCCTTATTCCATTTATAGTGCCTCTTCCATTTTTAGGATTGGAAGTTTTGGTAGCGCTTATTCAAGCCTTGATTTTTTCTTCATTAATTGCAATATTTTATGTAGTTACAGTTGAAACAGAAGAACATGGCTAAAAATTTAAATACATTATCTCTGGGATTGAAAATTGGGCTTTTAGTCACCGTCCCTTTAATAGGATTTCTTCTTTTGGGAGTATGGCTTGATAAAAAGTTTAATACATTTCCAATATATTTGATAGCAGGGATAGTGTTAGGAATGATATTCGCAGTATACATGGTTTATAAAGTAATTATTCCATATATTAATAAAAAGGTTAATAATCAAGATAATAAAGATAATAATAAATAAAAAAATAAAAATATGATTAATCCAGATTTAGCATTAGCAGCGACATTAGCAATTGGAATTGGCTCTATTGGGCCAGCAATAGCTATTGGAATTATTGGTTCAAAAGCATCAGAAGCAATTGGTAGAAACCCAGACGCAGCTTCAAAGATTCAAACAAGTATGATTTTGGCAATCGCATTTGCGGAAGCCATCGCTATTTACGCGCTTGTTATTGCGCTTATCTTAATCTTTGTAGTAGCATAATTATTTATTAGATAAATTATGGAGTCAGGAGAAACAAATTGGATTTTTACATTTGTAGGGCAACTCGTAAATTTTATCATTCTATTTGCCTTGCTTTCGGTTTTTGTTTTCAAGCCTTTTTCTAAGCTCTTAGACGAGAGAAGAAAGAAAATTGAAGAAGGTGTTTTAAAAGAGGAAAAAGCAGAGCAGAAGCTTAATGATTTAAGGGAGGCTCATAAAAAAATGGAAAGTAAAAATGAGGAAGACAGAAAACAAATCTTAACTCAAGCAGAAGCTGAGTCTCAAAGAAGGAAAGATAAGACAATGGAGGCTTTAAATGAAGTTAAAAAAGAACTTTTGCTTAAAGCTGAAAAAGAAGCAGAGGATCTTAAAAAGCAAGAAATGGAAAAAACAAAAAGAGAAATTGTTGACAACTCTATTTCTTTAGCTGAGAAGATTTTAAAAAACAGGATTGATAAAAAAGAAAACGAAAACATTATTAATGATTATCTAAAAAGTTTAAATGAAAAAAGATAAGGAAATTGGAGCTTGGGCAAGGGCGCTTTTCTTAGCTCTTGAGAATAAGGATCGAGATGAGGACAAAGTTATTAAAAACTTAATTTTAGCTTTAGATAAAAAGAAATACTTGCTTTCTTCAATTTTAAAAAAATACGAAAGAATTAAAAATAGTGAGAGCAAGATTGATGTTTTTGTTGCAAAGGAAATAGACGAAAATCTTAAGAATAGCATTAATCAAAAAGTTGAGAATCTTTTTGGAAAAGGAAAGGACATCAGTTATAATGTAGACGAAGATTTAATAGGAGGATTTCGCATCAAAACAAAAGATTATCTTGTAAAAGCATCAATAAGAGATGCTTTGATAAAAATTAAAAATAATGCCTATGGACATAATTGAAAAATTTAAAAAACAATTGGAAGGCATCGAAGTTAAAGGAGAGTTAGAGGAAACAGGGGAGGTAATTGAAATTAAAGACGTTGCCGCTAAAATCTCTGGACTCAAAAATGTTGAAAACTTCGAGCTTATATTCTTTGAAAGAGCTAATATATATGGTTTAGCTTTGAACTTAGAAGAGTTTGAAGTTGGAGCTGTTGTATTAGGCGATGTCGATAAAATCAAAGAGGGGGATACAGTAAAAAGAACAAAAGAGGTTTTTTCTGTTAATGTGGGAGAAGAACTTTTAGGAAGAGTAGTTGATCCACTCGGAAATCCAATAGATGGAAAAGGAGAAATTAGAGCTAAAGAAAGGCTTCCACTCGAAAGAAAGGGTCCTTCTGTTATGGATAGACAGCCAGTAAAAGAACCAATGCATACTGGTATCAAAATTGTTGATGCTTTGACTCCTATTGGAAGAGGGCAAAGACAATTAATTATTGGAGATAAGGGTCTTGGAAAAACAGCTATTGCAATTGATGCAATTATTAATCAAAAAGATGAAAAAAATAGACCAGTTTGTATTTATGTTGCTTGTGGACAAAAGAAAAGCAAAGTAAAAAGATTGGTAAAAACTTTAGAAGAGGCAGGGGCAATGGAATACTCTATTGTTGTTTGTGCTTTTCCAGATGATCCAGCATCTATGCTATACTTAGCTCCTTTTGCTGGAGTTGCAATGGGAGAATACTTTAGAGATAAAGGCGGCCATGCACTTTTAGTTTATGATGATTTAACAAGACAAGCTTGGGCATGGAGAGAAATTTCTCTTATATTAAGAAGACCACCAGGCAGAGAAGCATATCCAGGAGATGTATTTTATTTACACTCAAGACTTTTGGAAAGAGCTGCAAGATTGTCCGATGAAAAAGGAGGAGGAACTTTAACCGCTCTTCCAATTATTGAAACTCAAGCAGGTGATATTTCTGGATATATTCCAACAAACGTTATTTCTATTACTGACGGTCAGATTTTTTTAGATTCTAGTTTATATAGAAAAGATCAGAAACCAGCTATGGATATTGGTGCCTCAGTATCAAGAGTAGGATCTTCTGCTCAGACAAAGGCCATGAAAAAGGCTTGTGGAAGTTTGAAATTAAATCTAACTCAGTTTCAAGAATTGGAACGATTCTCTGAATTTACAGAAGAACTTGATCTTGAAACAAAGAAAACTCTTGAGAGAGGAAAAGCAATTATTAAGATTTTGAGACAAAAAGATCAAAGTCCGCTTTCTTTTGAAAAAGAAACTGTTATTATCTATGCTTCTGTTGCTTGTAATATCGAAGAATTAAAAGAAGAAGATTTAGAAATTTTCGAAGCTAAATTGTTTAAAGAAATTGAAATATCAAAGCCAGAAATTTTTGAACAAATAAGGGAATCAAGAGATTTATCTGATGAAGTTAAAAAAGATATTGAAGCAATTGTTAAAAAAGTAAAAGAATCTTATGGATCTTAGGGCAGTAAAAGCAAAAATTGGTTCGGTAAAAAATATTACAGAGATCACTGCAGCTCTTGAGACTTTTGCCGCATTAAAAATGAGAAAGACTCAAAAAAGATTTAACGAAACAAAAGCTTTTAGAATAGCAATGGCAAGAGTTTTAAAAAGGCTTCAAGGGGCGCTTGAAAAAAACGAATCAATTTTTTTGGAAGAACGTGAAGTAAAAAAGATTTTAATTTGCGTTGTTGCTTCAGATAGAGGATTTTGCGGACCTTTTAATTCCAACATGTTTAAATTTTCTTCAAAAGAAATTGAAAGAATTAAAGGAGAGTATGAAAGTGCGGAAGTTGAAATTCTTCCAATTGGCAAAAAGGCTATTAGATTTTTCAAAAAGAATAATGAAAATGTTAAAAGAGAATATTTTGGAGTTGGGGACTATTGGAAATATAGCGAGGTAAAAGAAATAGCAGATTTTTTATTAGAATCTTTTGTTAATAAAGATTATGACAAGGTATATTTCTTTTACACCAAATTTATTTCAAGCTTTTCTCAAAAACCGAGATGTGTTGAATTATTTCCTTTAAACAAAAGTATTATAGATAACTTTGTTGAGAAGGAGGAAGAAAAGATTGATTTTCAATTTGAACATGTTTTAGAGCCTACACCAGCAAGAATTTTAAACGAAGTAGTAAAAGAATTCATTCTTTATTTAATTTATCAGTTTATTTTATCGGCTAATACTTCTGAGCATTCAGCTAGAATGATGGCAATGAGAAATGCATCTGATAACGCTTCTGATATTTTAGGAGGATTAAAGCTTGAGTATAATAAGGCGAGACAGCAGCATATTACAAACGAAGTTTCAGAAATTTCTTCTACAAAAGAAGCAATGGAATAATAATTAAAATTTTAAGAAGATATGGCAAAAGTAATACAAGTTATCGGGCCAGTAATAGATGTGGAGTTTGAAGAAGGCAAGAGTCCGGCACTATACGAAGCCCTTTTAATAAAAGACAAAAATTTAGTTTTAGAAGTAGAACAGATTCTAGGTGAGGACAAAGTAAGATGTCTTGCAATGGGACCGACAGAAGGGATTAAAAGAGGGGATGATGTTAATTCTTTAAATAAACCAATTACCGTTCCAGTGGGACACGAGGTTTTAGGTAGAATTTTAAATGTTTTAGGCGAGCCATTAGACAATAAAGAAGCTCCAAAAACTGAAACTTATTCACAGATTATTGGAAACAAAGTTTCTTATGAAAACCAAAGCGAAGAAACAGAAATCTTAGAAACAGGAATTAAGGCAATTGATTTATTGTGTCCACTTCCAAAAGGAGGAAAAGTAGGATTATTTGGAGGTGCTGGAGTAGGAAAAACAGTTTTGATCCAAGAGCTTATCACAAACGTTGCTAAAATGCATGAAGGAGTATCTGTTTTTGCTGGTATTGGTGAAAGATCAAGAGAGGGTAATGATATTTATTTAGAAATGGAAGAATCAGGAGCTCTTAAAAATACTGCTCTTGTATTTGGTCAGATGAATGAAGTGCCTGGGGTTAGATACAGAATTCCCTTTACTGGACTAACTATTGCAGAATACTTTAGAGATAAAGAAAAGAAAGATGTGCTTTTGTTTATGGATAACATCTTCCGTTTTGTTTTAGCAGGTTCAGAAGTATCAGCGCTTTTAGGTAGAATTCCTTCTCAGACAGGCTATCAGCCAACATTATCTTCTGAAATTGGGGAACTCGAAGAAAGAATTACATCAACAAAAGAGGGGTCAATTACATCTGTGCAAGCTATTTACGTGCCAGCAGATGACTTAACAGACCCAGCTATTGTGTCTACATTTTCACACCTAGATTCTCAGCTCGTATTATCTCGTGCCATTGCTTCATTAGGATTATACCCTGCTGTTGATCCACTAGAATCATCGTCATCATTCTTAAGCCCTAGAATCGTGGGAGAAACACACTATATGGTTGCTTCAGAAGTTAAAAGAATTTTGCAGAGATATAAAGAACTTCAAGACATTATTGCTATTTTAGGAATTGAGGAATTGTCAGACGAAGACAAGATTGTTGTAGATAGAGCAAGAAGAATTCAAAAATTCTTGTCTCAGCCTTTCTTTGTAGCTGAACAATTTTCAGGCATTTCTGGAAAATATGTTAAAGTTGAAGAAACAATAGAAGGATTTAGAAAGATTATCGCAGGAGAAATGGACAATATTCCAGAAGAAAAATTCTATATGAAAGGAAATATAGAAGAAGTAATAAGTGATGTTAAATAATTATGTTAGTTAAAGTTATTACTCCGGAAAAAGAATTGTATAATGAGGAAGCAAAAAGTGTAAACTTGCCAACAGAGGCAGGATACCTTACTATACTCCCACATCATACAGAACTTTTGTCAGTCATTCATCCAGGACAAATAAAGATAGAATTTAACTCAGGATTAAAGAAGTTTATAATAGAAGGTGGAGTAATAGAAGTATTTAAAAACGAAGTGAATATTTTGCTAAAAAAAGAGTTTGAATATTGACTTTTTTTAAAAAATTACTAACTTAAAATAAGTTATTATGATTGTTATTGGACATCGCGGAGCGCGTGGAATTAGGCCAGAGAACACGCTTTCAAGCTTTAAAGAAGCTTTAAAGTATGTCAAGGCTGTTGAACTCGATGTTTATATCTGCAAAACCGGTGAAGTTGTGGTCATTCATGATGATACCGTAGACAGGACAACAAATGGACATGGGCGCGTAGAGGAGATGACCTTTGAGGATTTAAAGAAGCTTGATCAAGGAATGGGAGAAAGAATTCCTACTCTAAGGGAAGTTCTCGATCTGATTAATAAGCGCGCGATTGTTAGTATTGAGCTCAAAGGGAAAGGAACAGCATCTGCCATCAAAGATATCATTAGTGAGTATCTTTCAAAAGGATGGAAAGAGGAGAACTTTGCAGTTTCTTCATTTGATCATGAAGAGTTAGAAAAGTTTCACCACCTATGCCATTCAATTAGAACAGGGGTTTTAATAGAAGATGATGAGAGCGATTACATAGGTATAGCTAAAAGAATAAATGCATTTTCTATAAATCCTCCCTTGAAAATGGTGGACGAAGGTTTCATAAAAAGGGTTCATGAATCCGGATTCAAAGTCTTTGTTTGGACTGTCAATGAAAAGAAGGACGCCGAGCGGTTAAAACAATTTGGGGTAGACGGTATTATTACCGACTATCCAAACAAATTTTAAAAAGAAGCGATGATGAATCGTTTTTTTTGTTGCATAAAAATTACAACATGGTATAATATTTTTAATATTAATTTAAAAATTAAAAAATATGCCAATCAAGAAAAACATTGTAGTTCTTTTACTTATAATCTTCGCAGTTATTTTTACTATTATTTTATATAATAAAGATCAATCTCAAGAAATTGATAAATTTGCTAATACTGAATTTGGAAAGTGGGCTTCTGTTCTTGCCACGGGAGGATGTTCTTCTTCGAATCATAATATTACTGGTTGGGCGTATGCCGACCCGATAGGAGCAATTAGTTTGAACTGTGGAAATACAGGAGAATCGAACGTTGATTATGGAGTTAATATTAATGAAAGTTTTTCACCAGGCATAACATGTTCTGGAACAATAGAATGCGATGTTACAGATCCTCCTGTTTATGCAGGTTCTCAAAATTATTATCATGTTAGAATAAAAGGAATTGGAAATGGAGGAGAGGGAACAATTACTATTCCCGATGATGTTTACTCAGTTGATTTAACAGTTGTTGGGGGGGGTGCGGCAGGGGGTGCACAGTTTGGAGCTAGTTCTGGTGGTGCTGGTGGATATGTTGTAAATCGATTAGGTTATGTTGTAAATCCAGGAGATGTTATTAGTGTGACAGTTGGTGCGGGTGGTGTTTATAGTAGCAGTGACACAAATTCTAAAAAAGGTAAGGGTAGTGTTTTCGGATCTATACAAACGGGAGATACCGATGAAAGATCAATATATTCCAGTGGAGGTTCTGGTGGTGGTTACGGATATACAGGGACATCATCAGTGAATGGAGGCCCTGGTGGATCAGACGGTTATCCTGCTCCGTCAGGAGGAAACGGGCAATATCCTTTAAAAACTACTAGTGAAATAGATAAATTATTGTATTCTGGTGGTGGTGGAGGTGGAACGTCAGCTACAGGTAGGAGTGGTGGCGTTGGAGGAAATGATTATTCTGGTAAAGCTGGCGCTGGAGGTTGTCCACCAAGTACAGCATGCCAAACAGGTTATAATGGACAAAATGCCAAAATGCATACTGGTTCTGGTGGTGGAGGAGGAGCATTCAATACTAGTACGAAAACATGGGGGGTTCCTGGAAAAGGTGGATCAGGGGTTATAATTGTAAGATATTTAAAACCTAAAGCAAAGGAATTGTCGGGGTATGCATGGAGTCCAGCAATTGGACCAATTAGTTTTAATGCTTCTCAAATTTGTGCAGGAGGGAATTGTTTCAATTGTCCTGCCGGAGAACCTTGTGCAGACGGTAATGCCTTTCCAGATAATGCAAGTATTGATAGTGATCATGTTGCAACAGTAGAATGGGTTAAAGATGGGGTAGCTCAAATAACAGGATGGGCAAGAGCGTTAGGGGCTTGTGATTTTGATCCAAACTTAGGATATTGTACAACAAATGGTGCAGGGAGCAATTCTGGCGGATGGGATGGATGGATAAAATTTGACAAAACAGACATTTTAAGCACTGATGATAGATTTGAATACTATATTTCTTGTTATCCTTATGATGAAAAAATATACGATGATTCTAAATGTAAAGAATATGATGGGGATGAAGCATTGTGTAATAATATTTCTGTGTCTGTAAATTCTTCTCCCAAAGTTCAAATGTGTGAATATTCTAACGAACTTTGTAAGCCTAAAGATGGATCTTGTCACGTATATAGTTATGCGAACGTAACTTTTGGTCAGACTGCTAGTGCTAGTTTTTGTGATTATATAGAACCAAAAAGAAGTTGCGGAGGAGGAGAAATATATAATACTGTAATAGAAAATGTCGAAGGAATTTATTATATTAGAGGAAATGCCTGGGGAGGAGATCTTTTAGACACAAGAACTCCGCCATCAGCAATTTTAGGAGAAATAGTGTTTTTAAATGCGGAAACAACTTACGATCCTAATAATGCATGCCCTAGTCAAGATCCGATCGCAAACTTTAGTTTAGCCTGCAGACATAAGTCAAACATAAAAAACGGCATCCCAGAAGCTGTGAGCGTAGCTAATGGCGGAACATGCTATTTTGACAGATTAACTAATAGTGGTGAGTCAAAAGATGTAGGTTTAGTGAATACATCTGTTGATCCTGATGACAAGGATTGCAATCTTTTACCAAACACAAATATTAAGACAAGCACTTGGACTAGCGGAAGTTGGTTAAACAATTCTGTATCTAAAAAGGAAGGGTCAATGTTTTACCCTACAAGCAGCTCTAGCTATAAACTGAATACTCCCTATGACGAGTCTATAAAATTGGAAGTAGAAGATTACCAAGGGCAAAAAGGTGAAGTTACCTATTCTTTTTTGATGGTGAGGGCTACAGAAGCAGACTTTTCTTGCTGTGTAGGAAATGATTGTACTGAGCCATCAGATTTTAAAGAATGCAGTCCGATTGGTTTGGGAGGAGTAACTGTAGCAGAAGGAGAAAAACTATATCTAATGGATAAAGCAGGTGTTGTTGGCGGACATTATACAAAACCATCTGCTGGAGCATCTATGAGTGGAGGAGATTGGATTTGGACTTATTCAGGAGGAAGCGTCGAAAAATCAGGGGATACAGTACATGTTACTATTTTTCAAGATGCAACTATCAAGTTAAAAGTTGGGGATTCAGAAGGTGTTTATGACGAAACTCAGGAAAAAGCACTAAGTTCAATATTTAGCAAAATTATAAAGAATCCAGACTTTAAAGAAATTCCATTTGATTAAAGTATAGATTTTAAGAGGGCTTTAAAAGCCCTCTTTTATTTTCTTTAAAATAATGTTAAAAAGAAATTAAGATAAGTTAATTAAAATATATACAAATGAAGGTAAAAGAAATTTTTGATCTAGCAATTAAGATGGGAATGGAGACAGATTTCAGGGGCAAAGAAGGAGTAGAAAAGTATCTTAAAAAAAGAAAGGAAAAATACGAGAGCTTGAGCGAAGACAAAAAGGAATTCTTTGATAAGGATGCGCTTGTAAATCCATATATGGATTCAAGTATTTACAATATTGCAGAAGATAAAGAAATTAAGAAAGTTCTAGCAGGAATTGATATAGAAGGAGAAGAGCTTTTGCTTGCTGACAAATTAGGCGGCATAGATTTAGTTATTGAACACCACCCAGAAGGAAAGAGTCTTGCATGGTTATCTGATGTAATGAATCTTCAAATAGACGTTTTAAACTATTACGGTGTTCCTATCAATCAAGCAGAGAGCGTAACAAAAGAAAGAATTTCAGAGGTTGCAAGATCAATTAATGGAGCAAATCATAATAGGCCAGTTGATATGGCTAGGCTTTTGAAGCTTAACTTTATGAACGCTCACACCCCATGCGATAATTTAGCGGCCTATTTTTTAAAAAGAGAAATTGAAAAAAATCGTCCAGAATATATAGAAGATATTATAAAGATTTTTGAGAATATTTCTGAATATAGAGAATCAATGAAATTAGGAGTTGGTCCTAAAGTTCTTGTTGGCGGAGAGGGAAATAGATGCGGAAAAATTGCGCTAACAGAATTAACTGGAGGAACAGAAGGCTCTGAAAAAATATATGAAAAATTGGCTCAAGCTGGGGTGGGTACTATTATTGGAATGCATATGTCAGAGAAAAATAAAAAAGAGGCCGAGGCTAACAACATTAATGTTATTATTGCAGGACACATCTCCTCGGATTCCTTAGGAATGAACCTATTTTTAGATGAATTAGAAAAGAAAGGAATTGAAATTATTCCTTGCGGAGGATTAATCAGGGTTAAAAGATTTTAACCATGTAGTAGTCCTCTAGGTTATATCCTAGCTTTCTATAATAATCTCTAACGCCTACTCCTGAGATAACCGAAAGTTTCTTAGCGCTAAATTCATTTTTAGCAATTTTTTCTGCTTCAGCAATTAATGCTTTTCCCAAGCCTCTATGCTGAACCGATCCTTTTTCTTGTATTTTTTTAGCTTCTCCATAAGTATGCACTTCCCTTATAATAGTAGTTTTATTAGGATTAATTCGAAGCCTCAACATTGAATAGAGGCTTCTATTATTATCTTCAAAGCTTAAAAAGATTTCTTTTCCATTTTGAGCGGCATAGTCTTCTCTCATTAATCTAAGTTCTTTTTCTTGAGCTAAATTTTTAATTTCTCTACATCTAATGCACTTACATTTCCATCCTTCTTTTTTAATTTCCCTATCAATGATTTGTCTTAAATTCGAAGCTTTAGCCCCGCCTTCAACAATTAATGGGGCAGGAATATCTCTAATGATTCGTTCTATTCTTACGTAACATGGAATTTGTTTTTTTATATCTTTTATTAAATCAATTAATTCTCTTTCAGTATATGGCTTATAGTTTCCTTTTTTATAATCACTATACAATTTAGAATTTTTAACAAGAGCCAAAGGATATATCTTTAAATAGTCTGGTTTGAAGTTTTCATTTGAGAAAAGCTCTTTAAACATCTCTAAATCTCTTTTTTTATTGCTTAAAGGCAAATTAAGCATTATTTGGTATGAGACTTTGAAACCTGCATTTTTTAAGATTTTGGTCGCTTTGATAGTTGTTTCAACATCATGACCTCTTTTTGTTTTTTGAAGCACATCTTCATAAATAGATTGAACCCCGATTTCAATTTTTGTTGCACCGAGTTTTCTCATTTCATGAACTTCTTTTCTTGTGACATAATCAGGTCTTGTTTCAAAAGAAAATCCAACGATTCTATATTTTGTTGTTTCATTTAATCTTTGTGCTATTTCTAATTCTTTCCAAAGACTTTTTATTGTTTTATTTGAGAAGCTTTCTCTTACATATTCTTTTCCATTTGCAGCATCGAAACATCTTTTAGCAAACCATATTCTATACTTTTTGTTATAATATGACCAAGTACCTCCAATTACTCTTAAATCTATTTTCTCTGCGTTGTGTCCAGTACTTTCTAAGACGTCGATTCTTCTTCTAACTTGAAAATATGGATTATATCTTAATCTTTTTGCACGCTCAACTGCTGGCTCTCCTGACATATAGCTTTTAGGAATATCTTTTTCATTTGGGCAGAAAGTACATTTTCCAGGGCATTTATATGGCTTTGTTAGAACAGAAACATTAACAACGCCAGAGAGCGATCTAATAGGCCTAATCTTTAAAATATTTTCTATAATTTGATTTTCTTTTATGCTTTTATTTTTAACTAAATTATGATAAACTTTAAGCAAATTGATATTGTTTGGGCAAGCTGTTTGATATTTTTTACATATTTTCCTTTTTGCGCATGCCAAATCCTCGGAAGTTAAATCCTTTTTTAAAGTTAATTCTTTAATAATTTCTTCGTTTATATTTTTATGCATAATCAAGATAAAATTTTAATTAAGACTCAAAATGATTATAATATGATAGCTGAAAGATTTTCAAGTGCAAGAAAAATTGCTTGGCCTGAATTTGATTTTCTATTTGATGATGTGAAAGGCAATGAAAAAGTTTTAGACCTAGGATGCGGAAATGGCAGATTTTATGAAAAGCTTTCAAATACGAATTATGTTGGATTAGACAATTCTTCTCGATTAATTAAGATTGCAAAAGAGAAATATCCTCAAGTAAATTTCATTATAGGTTCTGCTCTAGATATTCCTTTTAAAAATGAAAATTTCGATAAGATTTATGCTATTGCACTTTTGCATCACATTCCACAAGAATATCATAGCAAATTTTTAGAAGAAGTAAAAAGGGTTTTGAAAAGAGAAGGAATTTTGTACTTAACGGTTTGGAATCTAAGCGAAAGAAAAAAGAAAGAAGATGTAAAATTTATTAGCGAGAAAGAAATTTTAATAAATTGGCATGGTATAAAAAATCATTATTTTTACATTTTTGGCTTAAAAGATTTAGAAAGACTGTTTAAGGATTTTGAAATAATTGATAAAGGTGAAATTAAAATTAAAAAGTTTTCGAATTATTATATAATTTTAAAAAAGAATGAAAAAAAGTAAGTTTGGTTTTAAATATGACGTTGCTGTTTCTGGATCTGCGCATTTGGATCAGTGCATAGAGGGAGTAGATAAAAAAGCTTATGAAGTTGGAAAAGAGCTCGCAAAAAATAAGTGTGTTGTAATTTCGGGAGCTACAACAGGAGTTCCCTATGTTGCATCCCTAGGTTCTAGAGATCATGGAGGATTAAATATTGGGTTTTCTCCAGCTCCTTCAAAAAATTCTCATATTAATAGATACAGGCTTCCTTTTGAGCCGTATGATGTTATTGTTTATACGGGTGCAAATTATGCCGGAAGAGATGTCCTTATGACAAAATCTTCTGAAGCAGTTATAATTATTGCTGGAGGAGCAGGAACAATGCACGAATTTTTAACAGCCTTTGAGACAGGAAAGATAATCGGAGTTTTAGAAGAAACAGGAGGAATCGCAGCAAATATTAAAGAATTTTTAAACAAAGTTCAAAGAAAGTCAAAAGCTCCGATTCTTTATGACAACGACCCCAAAAATTTAGTAAAAAGAGTTATTAAAGAAGTTGAAAAGAGTAACGGTATTATTAGCAATAAAAATAGCTTATGTTAAATACGATAATTATTTTGGAATTAATATACGCAACTCTTTTAGGGGCTTTAATAGGGCTTGAAAGAGAGATTAAGAGGAAAGATGCAGGCTTTCAAACATATGCTCTTGTTTGTCTTGGGTCATATCTTTTTACAATAATTTTTTACGCGCTCTATAATTCTTTTAGTTATGAGCTTCAAATATCATTTGATCCAGGGAGAATAATTCAGTCCATAGCAATCGGGGTTGGATTCTTGGGAGCAGGAGCAATATTTAAAAATAGTGAAGGAATAAAAGGATTAACAACCGCAGCTGGGCTTTGGGTAGCTTCTGCTATTGGAATCGCTGTTGCAGTTCACGAATATTTTATTGCCTTAATTGTTGCATTCTTGGTTGTTATTGTGTTTGTTCTTTTAGGAACGTTTGAAAGAGATATAATAAAAAAATAAATGAAAATAATTGCTGATTTTCACATACATTCTAAATACTCAAGAGCAGTGAGCTCAAAAATGGATTTAGAAGGGCTTGCCAAATTTTCAGAAATAAAAGGCATAGATGTCATAGGGACAGGAGATTTTACTTACCCATTATGGTTTTCTCAAATTAAGGAAGAATTAGTTTTAGATGAATCAGGGTTTTATAAGTTTAAAGATTATAAAACAAGGTTTGTTATTACAGGAGAGATTAGTTTGATTTATTCTAAATTAGGAAAAGTAAGAAAAATTCATTTAATCTTAATTTGTCCTAATTTAGATATAGGAGAAAAAGTTAATAAGAAGTTGGGAGAAAAATATAATTTAAAATCCGATGGAAGACCTATTCTAGGGCTTGATGCAAAAGAATTTTTAAAAATCGTTTTAGATATTTCAAAAGACATTTTAGTTGTTCCGGCACATGTTATGACTCCGTGGTTTGGATTATATGGTTCAAAATCTGGATTTGATTCTATTTCTGAATGTTTTGAAGAGTTGGGAGAATATATTTATGCTTATGAAACTGGACTTTCAGCAGATCCTTCAATGCTTCTTAAAATGAAAGAGTGCAGAGAAAGGGCGCTTTTATCTAATTCTGATTCTCATTCACTTGAAAAAATAGGAAGAGAGGTAAATGTATTTGAAACTGATTTAAATTACGGTTCAATTATTCAAAAAATTAAAAACAATGATGTTTTTGAAACAATTGAATTTTATCCCGAAGAGGGAAAGTACTATAATGATGGACATAGATTGCATGATGTAAATATGAGTCCAGAAGAAACATATAAACATGGCGGGATTTGTCCTGTGTGTGGAAAGCCGTTGACCATAGGGGTTTTAAATAGAGTAATGGAGCTAGCTGACTTAAAAGAAGCTCCTTCGTCAAAATTTAAAAGTTTGATTCCATTAAAAGAAATTATTGGAGAGGTTTTAGGGGTTGGAGCTTTGTCAAAGTCAGTTAATAATGAATATGTTAAATTAATTAAGGAATTTAAGAATGAATTTAATATACTCCTTTATGAAGATATTTCAAATATTGAAAAAATAAATAAAATGGTTGCAAGTGGAATTAAGAAAATGAGAGAGGGCAATGTTTCTATTACTCCTGGATATGACGGAGAATTTGGAAAAATTAAATTATTTAGCGAAGAAGAAAAAAAAGAACAAATAAGGCAAGGAATACTATTATGAAGCCTTTAGCAGAGGAATTAAGGCCTAAAAACTTAAAAGAATTTATTGGGCAGGAAAAGATTTTAGGAAAGGATAGTCTGCTTAAGAAAGCGATTGAGGAGGATGGTATCCCTTCTATGATTTTTTATGGTCCGCCTGGAACAGGAAAAACTACGCTTGCTAAGATAGTTGCAAATATTACTAAATCGCACTTTGAAGAATTATCAGCTGTCACTTCTGGTATAAAAGATTTAAAGCTAATTGTTGAAAGAGCACAATTAAACAAAAGGTTAAATGAGAAAACAATTCTTTTTATAGATGAAATCCACAGATGGAATAAAAAACAGCAAGATGTGCTTTTGCCATATATAGAAAGCGGACTCATTATTCTAATTGGGGCGACAACAGAAAATCCTTCTTTCGAAGTCAATGCAGCACTTTTATCAAGGGTGAGAGTTTTTACTTTTGAAAAATTAGAAGAAAAAGAAATAGAAAAAATTATAAAAAGAGCGATTAAGGAAAAGAATATACAAATCGATAAAAAGGCAATCAAGTTTTTAAAGGAAATGAGCAATGGGGATGCAAGAGTTGCTTTAAATATTTTAGAATATGTTTCTTCTTTAAGTAAAAATATTGAGGAAAAAGATGTTAAAGAAGCTTTTCAAAAACAGAATCTTTATTATGATAAGCATGGAAACGAGCATCATGATTTAATTTCAGCTTTAATCAAATCAATGAGGGCAGGAGAGGAAAACGCGGCCATTTATTATTTAGTGCGCATGTTGGAAGCAGGTGAGGACCCTTTATTTATTGCAAGGCGTCTTGTTGTTTTTGCTTCGGAAGATATTGGTCTTCAAAACTCTCTAGCCTTAAGTCAGGCTATCGATGTTTTTCATGCCTGCCACTATATCGGAATGCCAGAATGTAGGCTCAATTTGATTCAAGGAGTTGTCTACATGGCGAAAAGCAAGAAATCAAGAAAATTATATGACGCATATAATAATGCTTTGAAGGACGTAGAAAAGTATGGAAATCTTAAAGTTCCTTTGCATTTAAAAAATGTAAAAACTTTTTTGAATAAAGAGGATTATGCAGGTTTCTTGCCAGAGAAGATAAAGAATAAAAAGTATTTATCTTAAGTAAAGATATTTATTGTATTTATGCTCTTCAAAGTTTTTGCTATAAATAGTAGTTCCATCTTTAGCTGATAAGTAATACCAATAATTATTTTCTATCGGATTCAAAACTGCTTCAATACTTTCAATTCCTGGATTTGAAATTGGACCGATTGGAAGGCCAGGATATTTATATGTGTTAAAAGGAGAATCTATACTTGTGTCAAAAAGAGAATTGCTTCCTTCTACTTCATGTGCATATATGACAGTCGCGTCAACTTGAAGCGCTAAGCTATTTCTTAGTCTTTTCAAAAGGATGCTCGAAATCATTTGTTTGTCTTTGATTCCTCTTACTTCTTTTTCAACAAGAGAAGCTAATATTAAATTGTTGTAAAAATTATCTTTGTTTTTAACATTATCCCAGACTTTTAATTTAAAATTTGAAAGCATTTTTTTAATAATAATTTCTGCCGTATCGTTTCTGTTTACATAATAAGTATCAGGGAATAAAAATCCTTCCAAGCTTAAGTTAGAAGGCTTCGATTTTAAGAATTCAAATTCATTAGAAAAATCTTTTGAGGGATGATTTAATCCAGATTCACCTGCTATATCAAAAAATTCTTCCTTTGTAAAAATGTCTTTTTGCTCTAAGTAATTTGCGATATCGTTGATTGTCCATCCTTCCAAAATTGTGATTTTTTCTTTGACAACATTTCCTTTAACTATGTCATTTATAATTTGAAAAATAGACATGGATGAGCTTAACTTATACGTTCCAGCCTTAATGTTTCTAGGATCATTACTCAAGAAAAAGAATAGATAAAAGATTCTACTATTTTTAATAAAGTTTTCATCTTTTAAATTTTGCGAAACTGTTTTTAAAGTTTCTCCTTCTTTAATAACAAAAAAGTCTTCTTTGAATAAAGAAGAATTATTCGTAAAAGAGGAAATACAAAATACAATAAATGAAAAAATTAGGATAATGAAAAAAGATAAGATTATTTTTTGCAAGTTCGTCATAAATATATTTTAATACAATTTTAAATCTTTGCAATATAAAAAAG
>JAQVLF010000005.1:17475-20655 GCA_028704295.1 Minisyncoccota bacterium
TTTACCCTGCCTCCGGTAGTTTTCAATCCGCTCAACAGCAAAACGGTTTCTACTTTTTTCTTCATCAGAGAATGTAGCGATGAATTGTTTAACGCCATCTCTTGCGCGCTTTCTTATTTCAAGCACATATCTCGAAAAAATTCGGAGGTTTTGTTTTCCTCCGATCATTCCTTTCTCTTTCTCTGCGTCTAATAGAGAAAAGAAGTTTTTGATCAGAAGTTTGTCGCTCAGTCCTTCGGGAGACGGAAAATTCATGTCTCCAGGCTTAGACCCCATTATATAAATGGGAACAACTTCACTCGTCGTCATTTTTACTCTATCCATATACTGGGACAAATTGTTAATTTTGTCAAATATTGTCTTTTTGAATAAAAAAGGTAATAATATATATAAAATAAGTAAATTTTAATCTATGACAAATCGAAAAATCCTTTTATTTCTTTTAAGCGTAATATTCATTATAAATTCTGAAAATGTATATGCATGTTCATTAACGAATTTAACGTCCTGTTCTTTTTCTGAATTAGCACAATTCTTTTCTGATTTAGTGTCTTTAAAAAATAATGAAGAGAGCAGCTGCCCTAATGTCTATTTACCAGCATGTTCTAAAAGTGGAAAGACATATGATAATCTATGCTTACTCAAAGAAAGCAAAGAAAAGCTTGATTATTTGGGAGCTTGCCTTGAACATCCATATAATTTGATCGGAAGTCAATGCACAAAAGCTAAGTTTGATTGGGATGGGTATAAATGTGCAAAGAAAGAAGGAAATTTTACTTACACAAATGAAAATTTAGGAATTAGTTTGAATCTTGAAGAAAACTCAAAAATTAGTGATGAATATATTTTCCTTCCTAAGGAGAGGAATAATTCAAACTTATACTTTAAGAAATTAGAAATAATTTCAGGAAATAATTGTTCTGATATTGCTCTTTATACTAAAGTTAATAATAGAGAGGAGGTTAACTTAAATGGAAACAATTTCGAAGTTATAGAGGGGGAGGATAATCTAGAATATGGCGATATTTTAGTAGATGTTTATTACAAGGAATATGTTTTAAATAGAGGAGATTCCTGCATAGGATTCTTGTTTTCTATGTATTCAGAAAAAGATAGCTCCTTTGGCGAGTATGATAAAAAAATAGAAGGCACTAATTTTGATGAAATAATTAAAAGCCTATCTTTTGCTTTGCCTAAAGAGAAAATATCTCCTTGTCAAAATTATGGAGACCTTAATTTAGACAATATAATTGATGAGAGTGATTTAGATGCATTTGAATTTGGATCAATCGAAAGCAATTCAATGTCAAAGGGTGATTTAAATGGAGACAATGTAATTGATAATAATGACTACAATATTTTAAAGAGCTTTGTTTTTGGGAATATTGAGACCTTCGAAGCATGCTCTCTTGAAGAAAATGATTTAGAGGCAGTGGGATTTGCTCCAAAAGTCATTTTTAATAATGATTTTGACGTTTCATATAATAATAAAAAAACAGAAGCTAGGGTGAGATTGAATTTTGACATCTCAGCAGAAGAAGGAAATGCATATATTCTTTTAGACGGATCTAATCTAAAATTAGCTAATCAAGATGCGGTAAAAGTATATAACTTTACGTGGAATACAGGAGCAGACATTTTAGATAATGGTTATATATTTATAGAGAAAGGGAAAAAAATATGGATTTCTTTGGAGTTTGACTTGAAAGCAAAAGAAAAGTCTATTTATACAAAGGCTTCTATTGATGAAATTAATTATATAAATAAAAAAGGAGAGATAAATAAAGTTTCTACTAAGATTGAAACAAATAAGTTCTATTTAAATTATGTAAATGGAGACAATTTAATTTGTGGAAACTATGGAGATATAAATGGAGATGGTATTATAAAGGAAGACGATATTTCATACATAGTTTTAAATAAAGAAATGGATGAAGAAATGAAGGCAAGAGCAGATGTTTCAGGAAACGGAGAAGTTAATTTAATAGATGCAATTGAAATTCAAAAGTATCTTTTAGAGGAAGTTCCTTTTACTATTTGCTCTAAAACTTTCACTCCTCATATTTATGGAAATGCTATGGTTAATGGAGAAAGCATCCAAAATTTAAAACATATATATTTAACTTTTTATTTAGATTCAAATGAAGGAGACGCCTTAATTCCATCTAAGGTTTCAATAAATCAAGATGATGAATCAGCAGGAATTTATTTAGAGCTTGAGAGAGATGGATATGTTAAGGTCTCTAATTTAAGGTTATTAAGCAGTGCAGAGCCAACAAAAGATGGTTTTTTAAGATTAAAAAAGGGGTTGCCTCAGTGGATAAGGCTAGAGTTTGATGTTGAAGCAATCAATGATACAGCGCTTGTCAATTTTAAAGTAAATAAGATGGCATATATATTAGATGGTGAAAGAGAGTATTTATACCCTGAGGATATTCAAACAGGGGATATATTTTTAAATTATAAAAGTGAAGAGTTAAATTCTCCTTGCTTTAGTTTAGGAGATCTTAATTTGGATGGGCACGTGAGCTATGCAGATTATGAATATTTGGCAAATGATTTTAATTTGCTTTTAAGAAACAAGAATGATTTTGAAAGAGCTGATTTAAATAGAGATGGCAAAATAGACGAATTAGATTTAGGAGAATTAGATGATTTTCTTAACAAAAAGATTGATAAGTTTTCTGCTTGTCTAAAGGAATCTTGCAGTAGCGAAATAAAGCCTGTTTATACAAAGGATGGATTTATATATGCAAATGAATGTTATCTTGAGAAGCAGAATAAAGAGCTTAAATGCTACATTTTTACTAATTGTGGATTATGATAGATGGTATTTTAATATTTGTTTTAGTTTTAACCCTATATTCTTATTGGTGGTTTGATTTTTATTTTTTCAAAAAAAATAGTTTGAACTTTGAAAGCGACTTTAAAAAAGCAGAAGAAAAAAGCGATGCAATTATTATTTTTAATGCCGGAGGTTATGGAACTATTCCATATAAAAAAGCAAGAGATTTAAAACCTTTCGCAGTAAACATTAAAAAGTATCTAGAAAAAAACGGCTTAAAAGTTTCTCTTATTCAATATTTTAGAACAGAGGATCACTTGATTGGAAAAATCGGATATATGAAAGATTATGTTTTTGCTTTTCCAAAGCAATCAAAATATGTAGCTTCTATTATT
>JAQVLF010000005.1:20755-22386 GCA_028704295.1 Minisyncoccota bacterium
AGAGCATCTCTTCTAGAACATAAAGAAAAAATAGGTTGGGATAAGGCTTTAGCTTCGGTTATTATTGAAAGGATTATAGAGTGGACAATTAACGTCCTAATTATTTTACTCGGAGCATTTTATTTCTTTTTTAGAATTGCAAAGCCATCAGAAAACATACTTGTTATATTTGGAATTTCTTTTTTAATAACCATTACTATTCTCCTATTAGTTTATATGTATATTTTTAGAAAGAAAAGTCTTTTAAAGAAGTTTATATCTAAAATTAGCGGAGAAAATTTTGGAACAAAGGTAGAAAAAATCCTTTTTGAGTATTTCGATCTTAGAAAAGTAAAATTATGGAAAGGATATTTTTTGTCTTTAATTAAAGTTTTTGCAATGCTTTTTAGGGTTTGGCTCATTATATTTTTCTTAGGAAATGCTTTAGAATTTATGCCAAGCCTATCAATTTTGTCTTTTTCTTTTTTATCGACTTTAATTCCTATCCCAGCGACATTAGGGGTGCAGGAATTAATCCAATCTTTCGCTTTTGAAAATCTAAATATTAGTTCATCTATTTTAGGAGCATTTACCATGCTTTTAAGGTCAGGGGACGTAATTGTTTCCGTCACAGGATTTGTATTATTCTTTAAAGCAGGCTATGATTTTTTAAAAGGTAAAGTTTTTAAAAATGAAAAATGATGAGATTGCAAAAATACTATTTGAGATAGGCGAATATCTTGAGCTTGAAGGAATTCCTTTTAAGCCAAGGGCTTATCAGTCGGCAGCTTTGTCTCTTGATAATTTAGAAGAGGATATTTTTGATGTTTATAGAAATGAAGGACTGAAAGGAATTAAAAAGATTCCCGGCATTGGAGAAAGTATAGCCCTCAAGATAGAAGAATATCTAAAAACGGGGAAAATCGAGTATTATGAGGATCTAAAAAAACAAAAAAGAATTGATGTTAAAAACTTAAGCAAGATTGAAGGTCTTGGGCCAAAAAGAATCGATTTTTTAAATAAGAAGCTTGGCATTCAAAATGTGGCTGATTTGAAGGAGGCGATAGAAAAAAATAAATTAAAAGATTTAGAAGGATTTGGTGAAAAAAGTCAAAAAAATATTTTAGAAAGCATCGCCTTTATGGAAACAAGCGGAACAAGATTTCCATTAGGAGAGGTTGAGGAAGATGTTAGTATAATTATTCATCATTTAAAAAAAATAAAGGAGGTTGAGCAAATAGAAGTCGCAGGTTCATTTAGAAGAAAGAAGGAAACAGTTGGAGACGTTGATATTTTAGTTAGCTCATCTTCTCCTTTAAAAATAATGGATGAGTTTGTATCACTTCCTAATATTGTTAGAGTCTGGGGGAAGGGAGAGACAAAGTCTTCTGTTCGCATGAGTAAAGGATATGATGTTGATTTAAGAATTGTTAAAAAGGATTCTTTTGGAGCAGCTCTTCAATATTTTACGGGATCAAAAGAACACAATGTTGCCTTAAGAAGGATTGCAATTTCAAAAGGGTACAAGTTAAATGAATACGGACTCTATAAAAATAATAAGTCAGTTGCAGGAAAAACAGAAGAAGAAATATATGAAAAGTTAGGGTTAGAATACGTTCCTCCAGAATTAAGGGAAAATAGGGGGGAGGTAG
>JAQVLF010000006.1 GCA_028704295.1 Minisyncoccota bacterium
AAGGCGAAATTAGGGATGCAACGATCGAAGTGAAATGCAGATATTGTAAAAATATGAATATAATCCAGGCCGGAATGCTTTTAAGTGATAAAAAAGCAACTTATAGACCAGCTAAAGCTGAAAGCGGAAGAAGTGGGATTCGAACCCACGGTACCTGTTAGAGTACACAGACTTTCCAAGTCTGCCTGTTAAACCAAGCTCCAGCACTCTTCCCTATATTTGTCTTAACGCATTTATTCTCTCTTCGATTGGAGGATGCGTCATAAAAAGCTTGCTTATAAAGCTAGCCTTTTGCTTAAAAGGAGAAGAAATGTATAAATGCGCAGTGGTATTATCTACTCTTTGTAAAGGAGTTTTGTCGGATGATATTTTAATTAATGCCGAAACCAAGGCATCTGGGTCCCTTGTTAAAAGAGCTCCGTTCGCGTCTGCTCTAAACTCCTGTTTTCGTGAAATGGCAAGCTTAATAATTGTGGCTGCTATTGGCGCTAAAATCATGCCAACTATGGCTAAAACAATGATTAAAGGATTATTCTTATTATCATTATCATTTCCCCCAAAATACAATGACCTTAAAAAAATATCTGATAAAATACTAATAATACCAACTAAAACAACAACAACTGAACCTATTAATATATCTTTGCCTTTAATATGTGCTATCTCATGAGCAATAACTGCTTCCAGTTCCCTTTTATCTAATTTCTGAAGTAATCCTCTTGTAACCGCTACCATTGCATGCTTTTCGTCTCTTCCAGTTGCAAAAGCATTAGGCTGCATTTCATCTAATATGTAAATTTTTGGCAAAGGCATACCAGTTGTAATGGCAAGATTTTCAACTATTCGATACAATTCGGGATTATCGCTTTTTCCAATTTCATGCGCTCCTGTCATAGTTAATATAACTTTATCAGAGTTAAAATAACTAATAAAAGACATTAAGATGCTAAAACCAACTGCAAAATATAATATTCCAGTCTCATTAAAAACATATGAAAAAACCCATCCAATAAGTATCACAAAAAGTAGAAAGAAAAATATTAAAAAAAAGGCTTTTCTATTATTTGAACTGACATTATCGTATAGTGTTGCCATTAGAATTTAACTTGGACTGGTTCTCTTTCATTATTATCTATTTCAAACAAGTCCATTTTCTTAAAATTAAACATTGAAGCTATGATATTTGAAGGAAATGATTCAATTTTAATACTTAAATCTCTTACATTCCCATTGTAGAATCTTCTTGCAGCCTGAATTTTGTCCTCAGTATCAGTCAATTCCCTTTGAAGTTCTAAAAAGTTAGTAGAAGCTTTTAAATCAGGATAGTTTTCTGATACTGCAAAAAGTGTTTTTAAGGTTTGAGATAAAGCATTTTCTGCTTCGCCTTTTTCTTTTAATCCTTCAGCTTGCATAGCTTTTGACCTTGCTTCTGTAACTTTTTCTAAAAGCTCTCTTTCATGTGTTGCATAACCCTTCACTGTTTCAACTAGGTTTGGTATTAAGTCATACCTTCTTTTTAATTGAACATCTATATCAGACCATGCTTCTTTTGATCTATTTATTAAAGCTACAAAGCTATTATACGTTGCAATGAAAAATATTGCAATTAAAGCTAAAATTCCTAAAATAATTAACATTGATGTATTCATATTTTTAGTCATTATTAATCGTGTTAATGTATCTTGCTAAAAACTCTGTTTTTCCATGAATATTATAAGGAGCTTCTATTGAAATTTTGTCTCCTACTTTCAAACTTTTCTTAAAGTGCTCTAAATTTCCTTTAACCCCGTTCACGGTAGTGCTTTCATTAATAACAACTGTTAAATCCCTTTTCATTTGATCGTCAAAATTAGTTCCTATCCCTTTAATAATAACACTGTTTGCTTGAATAGCTGTAATTGTTCCTGATGTATGAAATATATCCCTTGGAACAGGCATATCTAAAGGCCTGACTGGATTTTCAATAGCTTCTGGATTAACACTTTCAAGTGTTTTCCCTTCTTCCAAATTTCCAACTACTCCTACATCCATAGAAGCTTCTGGGATTGGAACATAAACCTCTAAGCTAAGATTATCTTTATCTGTTATTTTTAAAAACCAGACAATAGCCAAAATTAATGTTATTAGTATTGCAAAAGCAATAATAATCCTTTTATTATTAATAATATTTACTGGTTTTTCGCTTTTTTCTATTCCTGGCATAGTTTATATTTTACTAATTATTGCTCCTATTATACCTTTTGTTTAATAACTTCGTCAACTACCCCGTAATCCTTTGCCTCATCTGCGCTTAGATAAAAATCCCTATCCGTATCCTGCGTTATTTTACTCAATGGCTGCCCTGTATGCTTAGCTAAAATGTGATTCATTCTATCTTTAATTTTTAATATATGTTTTGCTGCAATTTCTACTTCTGTTGCCTGTCCTTGCGCTCCCCCCAATACTTGGTGAAGCATTATTTCAGAATTTGGAAGTGCGTATCTCTTTCCTTTTGTTCCTGCTGCTAAAAGCGTTGCGCCCATAGAAGCTGCTATTCCAATTGCTACTGTTGAAACATCGCATTCTATGTATTGCATTGTGTCATAAATAGCCATACCAGCTGTCACTGAGCCTCCTGGGCTATTAATGTAGAATTGAATATCTGCTTTTGGATCTTTTGAAGCCAAAAACAATAATTGAGCAACAATTGAATTTGCCACTAAATCATCTATTGGGCCCGTTAATAATATTATCCTATCTTTTAATAGCCTAGAATAAATATCGTAGGCTCTTTCGCCTAAATTTGTTTTTTCTATTACTGTTGGAATTAAATTCATAATATTTACTATTAATTTTATCTTAATTAAGAAAAATTAACAACCCAAAATATTAAAAATCTTATCTCTCCTTAATTCATCTTCTATATAGTATTTAACATTTGAATTCATCATTTCTTCTTTTGCCTTGTTCTTGTCTGGATATTCGGCTGCTAATTCCTCTATTCTCTTATTAATTTCTTCGCTACTAACATTAATGTTCTCTTTTTTCTCAATTTCATGCAAAACTAAGAATCCTTTTACTCTTTCTTCAGCAATTTTTTCGAATTCTTTCCTAACTTGATCTTCTGTTTTTTGAATTTGTTTTAAATACTCATCAAAAGTCATTTGAAGTTCGTATGAAGTCCTGTTTTTAAGGTTTTGCAAAAGCACATCAACCTCCCTTTCAATTAAAGGTTGTGGGGCTTCTAACTTTGATGATTTAACAATCTTTTCTAAAATTTCTGTCCTTTTTCTTTGTTTTTCCGCCATTTCCTTTTCTTTTTGAAGTCCATTTCTTATACTTTCCTCTAGCTTTTTAACATTTTCAAACCCAACTCCCTTAGCAAACTCATCGTTTAATTCCGGAGTTTCCATTTCTTGAACAGAATCTACCTTAATATTTAATACAATTTTCTTTTTCTCATTTTCCGGGCTTACTACCTCTATTTCTTTTTCGTCTTCTCTTTTAAGTCCTAATAATTTTTCTTCTAATCCATCAATATAGTGGCCCTTTCCCAAAATAAATCTATCCTTTTTTTCTTTTCCGCCATCTAAATCCTTAGCTGTATATGTAATTTCGATTAAATCCCCTTTTTCTGCTGCCCCATCCTTTTGAAAAAACTTCGCTCTTGAACTTAAAAGCCAGCTAATTGCGTCTTCATACTCTTTTTCCTCTACTTTTATTTCACCATCTTTAACCTCGGAAGCTAGTTTTTTATAATCAGGAAGCTTAACTTCAGGCAAAACCTCTACTTCTGCTTTGAATTCCAAAGGGTTTCCTTCTGCCATTTTAAGAACTTCTATATTGGGCTGACAAATTGCTTCTATGTTTTCTTTATTCAAAATTTCAAACCATTTATTTGATATGCAATCTTCTACTCCTTTAGATAATACAAGAGATGGATCTATATTCTGCTTTACAATATTAAGTGGAGCGTGCCCTTTTCTAAAACCTTTTATCTCAACTTCCTTAGCAATGCTTTCTAGTGCCCTATCTAAAAACTCTTTAAATTCATTTGCTTCTACAGTTATATTGAATACAAGTTTGTTTTTCTCTTGTTTTTTCTCGTATGTCATAGTTCTTTTATATTATTCCTCTTCTTTATCTACTTCTTCACTTGAAATTACCTCTTCTTCATCTTGATTTTCTCCTCTAACATCAATTCTCCAGCCCGTTAATTTTGCTGCAAGTCTTACATTCTGACCATCTTTTCCAATCGCAAGTGATAATTGATCATCTGGAACAATGGCTAAGGCAGTATTCTTGGGCTTAATTTCTACATCTGTCACCTTGGCTGGAGATAAAGCATTGATTATGAAGAACTTTGGATCATCAGCATATTCAATAATATCAATCTTTTCTCCCCCTAGTTCAGACATTACAGCAGCAACTCTAACCCCTCGCTGCCCTACCATAGCTCCAATCGGATCAACTCCTTCTGCTTTTGATTCAACTGCAATTTTAGTCCTATATCCTGCTTCTCTTGCAATAGATTTAATTTCGATTTGTTCTCCATTAATTTCAGGAACTTCTAATTCAAATAACTTAGAGATAAACTTAGGATATGCACGGGACACAATAACACTTGGTCCTTTTGGAGTTGTTTCTACCTTAAGCAAATACAATTTCAATCTTTGTCCTTCTTTATAAAACTCTCCTCTTACTTGTTCTTCTTTTGGAAGCACTCCAATTCCCCTGCCTAAATCAAAATAAATGTTCCTGCCTTCAATTCTTTGAACGATTCCTGAAACAATATCCCCCTCTCTATCTTTAAATTCGTTTAATATATTCTCTTTTTCAGCTTCTCTTATCTTTTGCAAGATTACTTGTTTTGCAGTTTGAGCAGCAATTCTACCAAAGTCTTCTTTTTGTTCTAAATGGGTTTTAATTTCCTCTCCTACCTCGATGTCCTCATTTTCTTTTCTTGCTTCAGATATTAATATATGCTTTTCTGTATTAAACTTAGCTCTTGTATCTTCTTCATCATCTTCTTGCTTTAAAAACTTCTTTGCTTCTGTTTTTGAAATACCATATTCTTCAATTTGATCTTCATCCATATATACTAATGTAGCATCTACTACTAAGAGAACCCTGTAAAAATCAGTTTTTCCTGTTTCCAAATTTAGAACAGCCTTAACAACTTGTCCTTTTTCTCCATATTCCTTTTTATATGCAGAAGCCAATGCCTGCTCGATGATTTCTAAAACCTTATCATTTTCAAGGCCTTTTTCTTCTGTAATTTGAGTGATGGCTGATGTAAACGCTTTAAAATCCATATTATTATTCTTACTATTTATCTTAATAAAAATGTCGGAGAACTTTTCCCGACATCTATCTTATTTAAAATATATCAAATTTAATACATTTTGTCAATGGAACCTTTTGTAAACTAAATAACCAGAAAGGAGTGAAGGAATGAGCACATACCAATAAAATCCAAATAGATAGATAGATAAAATTAAGGTGCAAAGTATTGTTAAAACAATCATTGTATAAAACTTCTTGTTCATATCAGAAATTATAGTTCCAGTATTAATTAATAAAAAGGTTAAGACTCCAAATGTAAGCATCCCTGTAAGTAAAAAGAATAAATTTTGTATAAGTTCATGAATTACCATATCAGATATGAATTACCACAAGGTAAAAAAGTTTGCAAGAATGCCTAATTTGATATAGTATGAAGTTAATGAACATAGAAATCCCAAAAAACATATTATTTACAATTGCCGTGCTTCAAAAGCATACTTTTGAAGCATTTCTAGTCGGTGGATGTGTAAGAGATTATTTATTAAAGAAAACGCCGAAAGATTGGGATATTACAACAAATGCAAAGCCAGAAGAAATAATAGATGTTTTTAATAAAGAAAATATTAAAACATTATATGAAAATGAATTTGGCACAGTTGCAGTATTTGTTGATAAAGAAATTGTTGAAGTAACTACCTATAGAATAGAAAGTGATTATACAGATAAAAGACATCCAGATTCTATTAAATGGACAAGAAACATAGAAGAAGATCTCAAAAGAAGAGACTTTACAATTAATGCAATGGCTTTCGATGTTCCACGTGGAACATTTATAGACTTGTTTCATGGAAAAGAAGATTTAGAGGCTCGAATAATAAGAACTGTGGGCAGTCCTGATGAAAGGTTTAATGAAGATGCTTTAAGAATGCTTCGAGCAATTAGATTTAATGCTCAATTAGGAAAAGAGTGGAAAATTGAAGAAAATACTTTAAAAAGTATATGTAAAAATAAAGAATTACTAGGCAAAGTTTCAAATGAAAGAATTAGAGATGAATTTATTAAAATAGTAATGTCAGAAAATGCAAAAGAGGGAATTATTTTGCTAAAAGAAACTGGACTAATGCACTATGTTATTAAAGAACTTGAATTAGGGTATGGATGCACGCAAAATAAACACCACATATACGATGTTTTCGAACATAATTTAGAATCTTTTAATTTTACTATTAAAAAAAACTTCTGTATGCATATACGAATAGCTGCTTTGCTTCATGATATTGCAAAACCAATTACAAAAGAAGGCAGCGGAGAGTGTGCAACTTTTTACAATCATGAGATTATTGGGGCTCAAATCGTTAAAAAAATATTGAATCGTTTGAAATTTCCCAAAAAAGATATAGACAAAATTGTCAATCTTGTAAGATATCATCTTTTTTATTACAATGTAGACGAAGTTACAGAATCTTCGATCAGACGCCTTGTTAAAAACGTTGGCTTAGAAAATATGAATGACTTAATTAAACTTAGAATGGCTGACAGAATTGGTTCTGGCTGCCCAAAAGCAGAACCGTATAAATTAAGACATTTAAAATATTTAATAGAAAAAGTGTCCAAGGATCCGATCTCAGTTAAAATGCTTAAAATCAATGGAAACGATATTATAAATCTTTTAAATATTAATCCATCAAGGACAATAGGATTAGTATTAGATATATTGCTTGCAGAGGTTTTGAATGATCCTAAAAAGAATAATGGAGAATATTTAAAAGAAAAAGTCTTAGAATTAGGTAAAAAGAAAGAACAGGAGCTCGAGTTAATAGCAGATGATTCGAGGAAAGAAATTGAAAACGTTGTAAAAAAAGAAGATAAAATGACAAAGGAAAAGTACTGGCTTGTATGATGTTCCACGTGGAACATCATCCCGTAAAAAACAGGATTCCGAGAGGTTTCCTGTTTTTTATTTTTATGATATAATGCGGACATGAACGCGGACAAACGCGGACAAAAAATGAACGCGGACATGATTCTGAACGCGGACAAACGCGGACAAAACCAACGCGGACAAACGCGGACATGAACGCGGACATGAAAACAGAGAAACCATTTAAATACAAGGCTCGAACGCGGACAAACGCGGACAAATGTGGACAAACGCGGAAATGAGCGCGGACAAAACCAACGCGGACAAAATTAATCAATAATTAGCATCACGGACATGCTGAACGCGGACAAACGCGGACATGAACGCGGACATGAAAACAGAGAAACCATTTAAATACAAGGCTCGAACGCGGACAAATGTGGACAAATTTGTGGACAAACGCGGACAAATGTGGACAAACGCGGACATGAAAACAGAGAAACCATTTAAATACAAGGCTCGAACGCGGACAAACGCGGACAAAATTAATTAATAATTAGCATCGCGGATATGAACGCGGACAAAAATATGGAAAAACTATATCATAATATATCGGCTGCATCAGTTATTAAAATTCTAAATTCTGATGTTGAAAATGGACTTTCAAACAAAGAGATCCACAAAAGAAAGCTTGGTTTTGGAAAAAATGTTTTAAATGAAGAAAAAAAATATTCAAATATTAGGCTTTTCTTGAGTCAATTTAAAAGTCCTCTGATGTATATTCTTGTTTTTGCAGGAATAGTTACATTATTTGTACACAACTACACAGATTCCGTTGTTATACTTTTAGCAGCCATTGTTAATGCATTGTTCGGATATTTCGAAGAAAATAAAGTTTCAAATGTACTTAGAAAATTAAAAAACACTTTGAAAATAAAAACTACTGTCTTAAGAGAGGGTGTAAAAAAAGAAATATTCGAAGAAGATTTAGTCCCTGGTGACATAATTTTTTTAAAAGCAGGACAAAAAATTCCAGCTGATGGACGATTAATTTCCGCCAATAACTTAAAAACTTCTGAATCTGTATTAACAGGAGAATGGCTTTCTGAAGAAAAAAATCCAAACATTTTGCCAAGGGAAACTATTTTGGCAGATAGAAAAAATATGATATACATGGGCGGATTAATCGAAAATGGAACAGGTAAAGCAATAGTTACTGCTATTTCTAAAAAAACAGAGGCTGGTAAAATTGCATCCTTAATTAATGACGCAAAAGAAATAGAAACTCCTCTCCAAGAAAAATTACATAATTTTTCTAAAATAATAAGCATTGTTATTGGGATAGGCTGTTTCATAATATTCCTCCTAGGCATATTTTTAAGAGATTTATCCTGGGCTGAGATGTTTGAGACATCTATAGCAATTGCTGTTGGAGGAATTCCAGAAGCGCTTCCTATTGTAATTACAATGATACTTGTTATTGGAGGAGAAAGAATTTTAAGAAAACAAGGACTTATAAGGAAATTAACCTCTGTTGAAACTTTGGGATCTACTCAAATTATTTGCTTTGACAAAACAAAGACCTTAACAGAAGGGAAAATGAAGCTAAATAACATCATTACTCAAGATGGAGAACTCGCAATGGAAGCAAGTATTTTCTGTAGTGATGCATATATGGATGAGGAAGGAATTATTGTTGGAGGAGGAACTGGCGCTGCTATATTAGAAGGAGCTCTTAACAATAAATTTGATATTAAGAAAACCTTGGAAATAGAAGAAATCCAAAACCTGCCATTTAACTCCATTAATAAATATGCTTTATCTTTGAGAAAAGAGGGTAATAAAAAAACATTGTATATATGCGGAGCTCCTGAGAAAATACTCGAAAAATCAAAAAATGCAAGTTTATGGCATGAAGAAATTGAAAGGTTAGCCGAAAAAGGTTTAAGAGTTATTGCTGTTGGATGTAAAGAAATTAAAAAAACATCAAAAGATTTAAATAAAATCGCTAAAAATTTTAATTTTATAGGGCTTATCTCTTTTATAGACCCAATAAGAAACGATGTTAGAGAGTCTATAGAAATATGTAAAGAGGCTGGCATTAAGACTATTTTAGCAACGGGCGATCATGCTAAGACGGCAAAAACCATTGCCGAAGAAATCGGATTACAAGTAGAAGCAGAAAATATATTAGAAGGAAAAGACTTAGATAATTTAACTGATTCTGAACTGGAAGAAAAAATGGGGAAGATTAAAATATTTGCGAGAGTAGAACCAAGACACAAGTTAAGAATTGTGGCTATGTGGCAAAAAAAGGGAAAAGTAATTGCCATGACAGGAGATGGAATAAATGATGCACCAGCTATTAAAAAAGCTGATATTGGAATAGCTTTAGGCTCTGGAACAGAAGTCGCAAAAGAAGCTTCTGACTTAGTGCTTTTAGATGACAGCTTTACAACAATTGTTAAAACTATAGAAGAAGGAAGAACTGTTCTTGATAATTTAAGAAAATCATTGTCTTACGCTCTGGCAGATTCTTTTACATCCATTATCTTAGTCACTTTTTCAACTATTCTATTTGGATGGCCTTTACCTATCCTTCCTATGCAAATATTGTGGAATAATTTAATCGAGGACACTTTCCCCACAATAGCCTTTGCTTTTGAGCCAAAAGAAAAGAATGTTATGAGACGAAAACCTAATAACAGAAAAACAGGGCTTTTAACAAAAGAAATGAAAACCTTGATTTTCGCAACAGGCATAATAGATCAATTTGTTATTCTTTTATTCTTCTCCTTTTTATACTTTAAACAAGGGATGGATTTAGATCATGTAAGAACTATTATGTTTGGAATAATCTGCATTGACACGGCTTTTGTAATATTTGCCTATAAAAACTTACGAAAGAATTTGTGGCAGATTAATCCTTTTTCAAACAAATATCTTAATTTATCATCAATACTTGTGATTATTCTTTTCTGTTTAGCTATTTATAATCCATTTTTCCAAACCATTTTAAAAACAATGCCATTAGATTTAACAGCATGGGGATTTATAATTTTAGCTGCTGTTTTAAGTATTACTGGAATAGAATTAACAAAGTATTTCTTTATTGCGAGGGGCAATACAGAGAGTTGATAAAGTGTGGAAAAATATTCGAATATATTATGTATAAACTGCACAAAAAATGAGTAAAAAACATAATTTTTAATTTCATCACTTTTTATACCCATTTTTAGAAATATGTTTTTCAGATTTTATACACCTCCACTTTCTATATAATATGTGTGTTTGTGCTTTCTTTCCACATTTCCACAGGGTTAATAATAACAATAATAAATTAATTAATAATATTAATTATTATTAAGTAAATTATTTTTACTTTTTTAATTTGACTTGCGTTATATATATATATGGTATATTTTAATTGATAAAAAAATTAAATCCCATATACATATGAAAAAGAACACATCTTTTACTTTAATAGAATTACTAGTAGTAATAGTTATCATTGGAGTTATAGCAGGAGTTATTATCGTAACTACTACTTCTTTTATTTCTAAAGCTAATATTGCTAAGCTTAAAGTATTTGAAGAAAGTGTAGCTAATAATTTAGCTGCGAATATGGTGTCTAGGTGGAAGTTAGATGGAAATGCTAATGATGCTTGGGGAAGCAATAATGGAACATGGAGTGGTGCCACTTCCGGAGATAATAGATCTGCAAATTATAGGCCTGAATCTGAGTGTGTATCTGGACAATGTTTAGATTTTGATGGGACAGATGATTATATTGATTGTGGAAATGATAACAGTTTAAATATTACGAATAAAATTACTATTAGTGCATGGGTAAAATTAAATAAAGAAACGAATTATCAAAGCATTGTAAGGAAGGCTAATGACGGCGGAAATCAATATGTTTTATATATTACTAGCGAGATGTATCCATACTTTAATTCTTTTGATACATCATGGCATACTTATACAGGAACAATATCTGTAGAAGAAAAAGCTTGGACACATATCGTGGTTTCATACAACGGAACAAAAGTTAATTTTTACATTAACAGTATTGATGCTGGAGTTTTTGATGGAAGTTTTTCCTTAAAATCACCAAGTTCGCCGACTGCTTTATTTATTGGTGGTGATTCTTATTATTTAAATGGTTCTATAGACGATGTCCGCATTTACAACGCAGCTTTATCTTCTTCCCAAATCAAACAAAATTATATTGCCGGTTTAAATTCTTTATTAAGTAATGGAAATATTTCAAGCGAAGAATATAATCAAAGAATAGAAGTTTTAAGTTCTCGTTGAAAAAAATCTTTAAAAATGGTATATAGTTTTTAATGAATATATATCTTTTAATTTTAATATCATATTTGCTTGGATCTATTCCTTTTGGATATATCGCAGGCAAGATAAATAAAATAGACATTAAAAAAATAGGAAGCGGAAGTACTGGCGCTACAAATGTTTCAAGAGCTCTAGGAGTAAGATGGGCTGTTTTAGTAGCTATTTTAGATGTATTAAAGGCAGCGCTTCCAGTTTATTTAGCTTCTAATTATTTAACTATTGAGTGGCAAATAGCCCTAGTCTCAATTATCCCAGTTCTAGGCCATATTTTTCCTATATGGCTTAAATTTAAAGGAGGAAAGGGAATTGCCACATTTGTGCCAGCTTTAATTGCTTTTTGTGGATTAAAAGAATTTATTATTTTAATAACAATTTGGGCAATCCTACTTAAAATAACTAAAACCATGAGTTTAAATAATTTAGTTTTAGGATTTTTTATTCCTTTTATTATTTGGCTCCATTCTCATTCAATCACATATTTTATTTTAGGAGTAGTTTTCTATCTAATTATATTATGGTCTCACAGAGAAAACATTAAAAGACTGTATTGTGAAAAAGAATTAAAATTATGAGTTTTGAAACTATTATAGCAACAATATTTTTCTTTTTGCCAGCATATATTGCAAATGCTATTCCTCCACTTTTGCACAAAATGAATATTCTTCCTAAATTAGCTATTCCAATTGATAATAATAAAACATTTAGGGGAGAGCCCTTATTTGGTACGCACAAAACATGGAGAGGGGCAATTGGGATATTTATTATCGGAATATTGTTGTCTCCCTTATTTTTTGAAATAAATAAGCATGTGGAGTTGTATGAAGTAATTAGTTTCAGCTATTTTAACCCTTATTTATTCGGAGCGCTGCTATCTTTAGGCATAATTATAGGGGATCTAAGCTTTGCCTTTGTCAAAAGGCAGATTAAGCTTAAGCCAGGAGCTCCTTTTATTCCTTTTGATCAAACCAATTACGTATTTGGTACATTTGTCGTACTAGAGCCTTTTATTAATTTAGGCTTAGGTATTTGGCTCATAATTTTTATACAAACCTTTATTATCCACTCTGTTTTTAATAGAATTGGATATGTGTTAGGCTTGCATAATGCCAAATGGTAATATATTATAATAATATAAGAAATAAATTTTTAATTTATGCAAGATATAATCATACCTTTAAGTAATAATATTTTGCCTAATATATTTTGGGCAATAATAATATTTATTATTGGTTATCTTTTATCAAAAAAAGCAGGTGAAATTACCGAGAATTTGCTTAAAAAATTAAAGCTTGATCAGGCAACTAAAAATTTAGGATGGCATCATTTCTTTGAAAGATATAATGCAATACTGAATGCATCAAAATTTTTTGGAATAATTGTGTATGTATTTTGTCTTCTAATAACGCTTATGGTTTGTTTTGAAATATTGGAACTTACAACTTTAACAGAATTTCTTTTAAATATTGTTAATTATTATCCAAATATTTTAATATCTTCAGCCATATTTATCTTTGCTGTGTTTGTTGCAGAGTTTTCTAAAAAGATTGTATTTATTGGAGATAAATTAAAATATACTAATGCTTTAGGAGTAGCCATATCTACTGCAACATGGGTTTTGTCGGCACTTGCGATTATGTATCAGCTTAAAATTGTGCCAGATTTAGTCTTAACGTTATTTATTGGAGTAACAACTGCTCTCGCATTAACATTTGGCATTTCACTTGGTTTAGGAAGTCAGGATTTAGTTAAAAAGATTTTAAAGACCATTGAGAAAAAGATAAAATAAAATGGAAGCATTAACGTGTAAACAACTGCAGAAAATGATTCTTTTCTCTTGTGAAAGGATTGAAAGAGATAAGGAAGAAATTAATAAAATAAACGTATTTCCCGTCCCAGATCAAGATACAGGAAGCAATTTATCTGGAACCTTAAATGGAGTCAAGGAAGTTATTAATGGAAAGGATTTTTCTAATTTAAAAAAACTAGGCGATGCTGTTTTGGATGGAGCCCTTATGGCAGCACAGGGAAATACAGGCATTATTTATACGGGTTTTATGGTTGGATTTTTTAACGACATTCCTAATAACACTCAAATTAATGCCAAATCTTTGGCTAATTGCTTTCAAAAAGGACATGAAAGAGCAAGAGAGTCTATCCAAGACCCAAAAGAAGGAACAATCTTAGATGTTATGGAAGCTTTTTCTAATGAATTAGCATTTCAATCAGAAAAAAGCAATGATATTGTTGTTAATTTTGAAAATTCTTTAGAAAAAGCCAATGAGGCTCTTCTAGCAACAAAAAATAAAATGGCTATATTAAAAAAAGCCGGAGTCATTGACGCTGGAGGACTTGGTTTTTTAATGATACTCGAAACATATTTTGATGTACTTTTAGAAAATGAAGAGCCGTTTTCTTTTAAAAAATTAAGAAAAAAGGATTTTCACACAAAAAGGTTTGTACAAATTCTTACAAATAGATACGAGGTTGTTGCCTTAATGAGAGATGTTTTTTTCTCAGAAAAAGAAATGAGAGAAAAACTTCAAAGCTTGGGAGATTGTTTAGATATTATTCAAGTTAAAGAAAGAGTTAAAATACATATTCATACAGACGATCCATACGAAGTAAGAGATATTATAAGGACATTTGGGGAAGAGGAGACTATGCGAATAGAGGATATGGCAAGAGAGGTTGTGGGAGAGGAGTCTGTTGTTAAAAACAAAATAGGAATTGTAATTGACGAAGCATGCGGATTAAATGAAAAAAATCTTAAATATTATAAGATAGAGAGCATTCCTTATAGGATTGATTGGGGCGGCATTGATAAATTAAAAGGAGAAAGTGTGTCACTAAAGCTTAAAACAGCAAAAGAAAAAGGCTTCAACTATGTTCCTAAAATCCATTCAATAGATGCTGACTTTTTCAAGGAAGCTTTTAAAAAACAACTAAGAACCTTCAATGAAGTGATTTGTATCACCTCTTCAAATGATTATTTTGGAGCGTTTGATTCAGCAAGGGAAGGCAGAGAAATGCTTGATTCACATGAGAAGTCAAAGATTCACATCATTGACTCAAAAAGCATTGGAGCAGGCGAGGCGGTTTTGGTTTTAAAAGCAATTGATCTTATCAACGAACAAAAACCAGCTCAAATGATCCTAAAAGAGCTTCAAGAAACAATAGTTAAAAGTTTTGGAATAATTAATTCTCCCTATGTCAAATCTAAGAAATATTCAGACAAGATCAAAAAGGTTATAGAAAAGAATAAGTTTGTGTTAATTGAGGCAAAAAATGAGTTCATCCCGATAGAAACATTAAGAAAAGAAGAATGTATAGATAAAATCGTAAACAAAATTAGAAAAGATTTTAGAAAGAATGAGAAGGGTCTCGCAGTAATTTCTCACGGAGATAACGAGATAAAAGCAAAGGAATTAAAAACCAAATTAAAGCCATTAAACATCCAAGTTTCTTTTATTAGTTTGGCTGATCCAGCAGTTAGCCTCAAATTAGGATACAAAGGGGTCTTTATTGGATATATAAAAATATGAAAAAAATAGGAATTACAACTGATTCTGCTTCTGATTTAAAAGAAGATATAATTAAGAAATTCAATATAGGAGTTGCAAAGTTTCATGTGGACTTGCAAGCTATAAAAGATTTTTCCGGAAATATTTTTGAAAAGATGAGGAAAGCTGAAGAAGAAGGAATTAATAGTGAGGTCAAAACCTCTCAACCATCAATTGCAGAATATATTAATGTATTTAAAAAAGCTTTGGAAAATTTTGAAGAAATAATACACGTATCCGTTTCTTCCAAGGTTTCTGGAGCATACAATTCCGCAATGCAAGCTAAAAGATTCTTGGGAAAGGATGGGGAGAGAGTACATGTTCTAGACAGTGAAACAGCTTCAGGCGCTCAAGCCCTTTTAATTGTTAAAGCCTTAGAAGACATAGAAAAGCAGTTAAGAATTGAGGAAATTATTAATAATTTTAATAAAAGAATCAAGGATACTTTTTTGTTTTTTATGTATGATAATCCAAAGTGGCTAAAAAGCGGCGGAAGATTTCCCTCTCTTGCAGCCTTGGGGCTTCAGAAAATAAGAGCAATGAACATAGGAATTGTCATGAGGGAAAAAGGAGGGGTAATAAGGCCAATGGCAGTTAAGAAAAATATACGAGGGTTAGCAGAACCTTTGTTCGATGAATTTAAGAAATTTACAAGAAATACGCAAAAGAAAATAAAGGTCATTATTACGCATGCTGACAATCCTAATGAGGCAAAAAAATTAGAAACATTGCTTAGTCCGCTTCAAAACGTGAATGTCTTATATTCCTCAATAATGGACATTGTCTTAGGAGCGCATGCTGGCCCAAACACATTATTAATAAATTTTATATATGAATAAAATAAAAATAATATTAGATTCTGCGGCTTCGCTTCCAGAAAGCCTAATTAAAGAGAAAAATATCGATATAGTATATTTAAAAGTAATTTGGCCCGAAGAAGGAATCGAAGGAAAAATAAAAAGTGAAGATCTTTTTAAAAGGATGAGAAATACTCTTTCAGATACTTTTCCTAAAACCTCTCAACCATCAGTTGGAGATTTTAAAAAAGCTTATGAAGAAGCGTTTAAAAATAATGAGGAAATTATTTGCATAACATTAAGTACAGGGATATCTGGAACATATAATTCTGCAATGCAGGCAATTAAGTTTATGCCAAAAGAAAAACAAAACAAGATAAGGGTTATTGATTCTTTTACCATTGATTCAGGAGAAGGCTTCATCGCTTTAAAAGCTTGTGAGCTTAGAGAAAAGGGGGTAGAATCTAAAGAGATTGCTCCTCAATTAGAGGAGTTTAAAAAACACGTTTATATTGCTGGCTTTCCCGGAGATCCAAAATGGATTGAGAAAAATGGACGACTAAGTAAAACAGGGGCTAATTTAATAAGAAGACTTGAAAAAATTGGAATAAGACCTCTTTTAACTTTAAAAGACGGGAAAGTTAAGGTAACATCTCTTAAATTTAAAGCAAAAGACAAGGCAGAATCTTTATTAAACGAATTAAAAGGCAAGATTAAAGATGACAAAGCGATGGTTGCGATAACCCATGCTGATATGTTAGAGGTTGCAGAGGATTTGAAGAGAAAACTGATAAAAGAATGCCCGAATATAGAGGTTTTATTTATTGATGCAGCAAACCCTATAATCGGCTGCCATTTAGGACCAGATAGCATTATTTGTAATTATTATTTAAAAAAATATGATGCTTAACTACATTATAGTCATTTTAATTTCCTATTTAATTGGATCATTTCCTACAGCATTAATCTTTAATAAATTAGTTAATAAAATTGACCCAAGAAAAGTAGGTTCTAAGAATCTAGGAGCTTTGAATACGCTTAGGATCACGAGTAAGGCAAAAGGGACAATCGCAGGAATTTTCGCTTTCTTATCTGTATTCTTAATAGATGCGTTTAAAGGAGCTTTTTCTGTTTGGCTTGCTATGCAATTAATTCCTGAAAATGCTATTTTAGCTGGAGTTTTAGCAGCATTCTTTTCTATTTTAGGGCATAATTATTCAATTTTGATTAAATTTGATGGAGGAAGAGGGGCAGCAACATTTTTAGGAATATTATTATTCCTAAACTGGAGGATGTTTTTCTTATGGCTTGCTATCGTTCTTTTGTTCATGCTTATCTTTGAGTTATTTATTCCAGTTAAAACAAAGCCAAGCATCATTAGAAGCGCTATATCTGATCAGATTATAGGAAGGCTTTTTGGAGAAGCAGCTGCCGTAATTCCGTTTTATTTCATCGATCCCTTAATTTTCTATATCTCTCTTTTATGCACGCCTTTGATTATAATAAGGCATATTGACAGAATTAATAAACAAGTTAAAGATTATAAAAAATGAACGAATATATAACAATCACTATATTATTTATTATTTCATATATCTTAGGAGCAATACCCTTTGCATATGTTTTTACAAAGCTGTTTTCAAAAAAAGATATAATGGAAGTCGGTTGGAAAAAAGCTTCTTCTTCAAATGTTTTGACAAATATTGGGAAACTGCCAGCATTTTTGACTTTTATGTTTGATGTTTTGAAGGGTTTTGCTGTTGTATACATTGCAAAAGAATTGGGATTATCTATTCCTGTTCAAGCTATAGCGGGATTTTTAGCTGTCGTTGGACATAATTGGTCAATATTTTTGAATTTTAAAGGCGGAAGAGGAATGGCCACTCTTTTGGGAGGATGTATTGCTTTTAATCCAATTGTTGGACTAATCATATTGATTCCGGTTGTTGTTTCTGCTATATTATGGACTGCCTCAATTGGAACAATCATTGCATATTTAGCCGCGATGATATGGGGCTATACAATAGAAAATTATGGACTATTCCTTTTATTCCTGCTTTGTTTAATTCCTGTTATTATAAAAAGATTATCACCAGTAAATACTTTAAAAGGACATATTTTTAACCGAATTATATTTGATCAAGATGGCGTACCTCCTTTTAGGATCAAAAAATAATTAAACGCCCCTGTAGCTTAATGGATAGAGTACTAGGTTTCGGCCCTAGTGATGTGGGTTCGACTCCTGCCAGGGGCTCTAAATGCGTGATATTGCGTTTCACATTTAATACAATTTATTTCGTTTTAATAAGACAAGTTTTTGAGATCATTTTTAGATGGTATAAGAACGGAACGCAAGCATAACACGTATGATATTTCTAAATCGCTTTGACAAAAAACATGCTCCTCTTGATTTTTTCAAATTTTTGTTTTATATTGTATAACAATGCCTTTGCTTAAGAATAAAAAACCAATTTCATTTATAATAGTAGGAACATTGATTCTGATTTTTATTGGTTCAATAGCATTTGCAGAAGGGGGCATTGTTCCATGTGGCAGGAGTTCTGATGATCCGACAACGGCTATTGATGAATCTGCTCCGTGCCAAATTAATCATGTATTTATTTTAATCAACGATGTAATGGCAGTTATGTTCCCAATTATAAATGCAATTGCAATACTTTTAATAGTTTGGGCAGGAATTAATATTATTTGGGCACAAGGCGATGAAAAAAAAGTAAAAACAGGAAAAGATATTATTACAGCCGTAGCATTTGGAATTTTAATTATTTATGGGGCAAAGTTTTTAATAACAAGCTTTGTAGACGGATTTGGACTCGATAAAAAGTTTTTGAATCCGCTCAACAATGTAAAGGTTGAAGTTCCGGCAGATGAAGAATAAGCCCCGTTAGCTCAGTTGGTAGAGCAGGAAGCTCTTAACTTCAAGGTCGTGGGTTCAAGTCCCTCACGGGGCACATAAAGAAAAAGTATAAATAAGACAATATATGTTAACAACAGAAGAAAAATTAGAAATTATTAAGAAATACAATATTCACGAGACAGACACAGGATCTGCCCATGTTCAGATCGCCCTTTTAACAGAGGAAATTAAAAGACTCTTAGAACACTTAAAAGAGAACAAGAAAGACAACCACTCAAGAAGAGGACTTCTTAAAATGGTTTCAAAGAGAAGAAAGCTCTTAAAGTATTTAGAAGAAAAGGATGAAAAAACATATAAAGAGATTGTAAAAAAATTAGGTCTGTAATTTTAGAGACCTTTTTTAAACTTTTATGAAAAGCAAAGATTTTGATATTGAAATAAATAATAAACAGCTTACAGTAACTGTTAATGATTTTGCGGAAAGAGCAAATGGTTCTGTTTTTGTAAGATTTGGAGAAACTACTGTTTTAGCTACAGCTGTGATGGGTGAAAATGATGTAGATGGAATAGACTATTTTCCTTTGAGCGTAAACTATGAAGAAAAGTTTTATGCAGGAGGCAAGATTTTTGGATCAAGATTTACAAGGAGAGAAGGAAAGCCATCAGATGAATCTGTCTTAATCTCAAGATTAATCGATAGAACTTTAAGGCCTCTTTTTGATAAAGACATTAAAAAAGAGGTTAGTGTAACAGTAACTCTTCTTTCATGGGATGGAGAAACAGATCCGGCAATAATTGGTATTTTTGCTGCCTCTCTTGCGCTTTTAATATCAGATATTCCTTGGAATGGACCAGTTGCGGGAGCAAGAATAGGAGGAGGAGAAGACAACTTAATTGCTTTCCCTAATTATGAGCAAAAAAATGGAATTGATTTAATTGTGTCAGGACTAAAAGATAAAGATGATTCTATTATCTTTAATATGTTTGAGGCACAATTATTTGAAAAAACTGAAGACATTATTTTAAAGTCAGTTGCTTTTGCAAAAGGCTTTATTGAAAGATTAATAAACTTTCAACTAGAAATTCAAAAAGAAGTAGGAAAGGAAAAGAAAGTTTTAAGACAAAAAGAAGCTAATCCTCAAGTTGAGAAAGACATCTTGGATAATTTTGGATCAAGATTTGAAAATGAATTAGATAATCATGATTTATTTAGTGACATTAAAGCTTTTCTTAAAGAAAAATACGAAGATTCTTCTTTAATAAATTACGGAATGAATTTTACTGAAAGTGTTTTAGAAAAAACTCTTCATACCATTATTTTGGAAAAAAATAAAAGACCTGATAATAGGAAATTAGATGAAATTAGGCCTCTATATGCAGATATTAGCTATCTTCCAAGAGTTCATGGATCAGGAGTATTTGAAAGAGGACAAACAAAAGCCTTATCAGTTTTAACATTAGGAGGTCCAGGAGAAGAAAAGATTTTGGAGGGAGTAGAATTTGATGGAAAGAAAAGGTTTATGCACCATTATAACTTTCCTCCTTTTTCAGTAGGAGATCCAAGACCTAGTAGGGGCCCTGGAAGAAGAGAGATTGGGCATGGAAGACTAGGAGAAAAAGCTTTAGAGCCAGTTATCCCTGATATGGAAAATTTTCCTTATACAATAAGAGTTGTATCTGAAGTTCTGTCTTCAAATGGATCATCTTCAATGGCATCTACTTGTGCTGCATGCTTGGCTCTAATGGACGGAGGAGTACCTATTAAAAGTATGGTTTCTGGAATCGCTATGGGAATCATTGTTGAACTAGATGAGACTAAGCCTATTAAAGATAGGAAATACAAGATATTAACTGATATCCAAGGATCCGAAGATCACTATGGGGACATGGATTTTAAAGTTGCTGGAACAGATAAAGGCGTGACTGCTCTTCAAATGGACGTTAAATTTGATGGAATTACAGAAGAAATGCTTAAACAAGGACTTGAAAGAGCTAAATTAGCAAGAAATGAGATTTTAAAAGTAATGAAAGAAGTTATTAAAGAGCCTAAAGCAGATTTATCTCCATACGCCCCAAGAGTAGAAATGATTACTATTAATCCAGAAAAGATAGGAGATGTTATTGGGCCTCAAGGAAAGATGATAAATAAGATTATTGAGGAGTGTGATGTTGAAATTGAGATTGAGGACGATGGAAAAGTATATATTACCTCAAAAAGCAAGGAGGGAATGCAAAAAGCTATTAAATGGGTAGAAAGCTTAACTGAAGAAGTTGAGGTGGGCAAAATCTACGCAGGAATAGTTAAGAAAATTTTAGACTTTGGAGCTATAGTAGAAATACTTCCAGGAGAGGAAGGAATGATCCATATTTCTGAACTAGACAATAAAAGAGTTGCAAAAGTTTCAGATGTTGTTAAAATAGGAGATAAGGTTAATGTAAAAGTAATTTCTTTGGGTGATCAGGGAAAAATTAGCCTTTCACTTAAACAAGCAAAAAATGGACAATCCTCAAGTTCAAACTGAAGAAAGCAAAATCATATTTGACAGAAACTCTATAAGGACTATGGCAAAGGACATTAGGTTCCTTCAAGAAAAAAATACTTCTTTAAATCAGGAAGCATTTTTAGGTGGTTTAAAGCAAACAGAAGATATTGAAAAGGCAGAAATTAAAGTTGAAGAAAAAGCAATTAAAGACGATAAGTTAAGCAAAGAGCGAGAAAAAATACAAAACCTCATCAAAACCTTGGATCTAGTTTCATCTAAAAAAGACGATGTCTTAAGAAATGAAATTTCTGTTTTAGAAGAAAAAGACGAGAATAACCAAATTCAAGTCAAAACGCCTCTTAAAACACAGGTTTTAGAAGAAAGCAACACCACTGTTCAAAAAGAAGAAGAAAAAGGAGCAGAGCCGATTATAGCTCCAAAAATGAGCATAAAAGATGCTGTCTTAAGTGAATCAAAGCCTAATTTGGAAGACGAACAATTTTCTCAGATTTTAAAGGAAGAAAAAGATTTAAATGATTCAGAGAATATATTTGAGGAATTGCAAGAAATAGAAGAAGTTAAGGATGTTCTTAAAGAAGAAAACGATAAAGCAGAATTAAAAGGCGTCAAAGAAGAAATAAAGGAGCTAATAATTGAAGAAGTTAAAGAAGATCTTATCCTTCAAAAAACAGACGAAGAGAAAATCGAGGAAATAGAGGAGCAAATAAAAAATATAGAAGAGGAAGAGAAGTTAGTTAATGAGAAAATTAAGCCTTTTGAAGAAAATATTCAAAATATATTTGCCGCAATAGAAGCATTGAAAAGCAAAGTTAGGGAGATTAGGAAAGAGGAAAGAAATGTTTATCAAAAAAAATCTGAGATTGAATCAAAAGAAAAACTGGCAAGCGAAGATCAAAAACAAGATATAGAAAAAGAAAGATGGAA
>JAQVLF010000035.1 GCA_028704295.1 Minisyncoccota bacterium
CTGAAAACCTTATTGCACAACTTTATGCTTCCCCTAAAACAATTCTGACTACTAGGGATATCGCTTTGATTTGGGGAGAAACAAATACGTTAAATTTGCTGGCTAAAATTAAATATTACGCCAAACAGGGATCTTTGATCCGTCTTTCGCGCGGCATTTTTGCCAAAAACAGGGAATATGATTTGAAAGAATTAGCGGCGAGTATTTATACTCCCTCCTATATAAGCTTTGAGACTGTGTTGCGAGAAGCTGGGATTATTTTCCAGCATCATGAAGCAACATTCGTTGCCGGTCCCTACCCGATGACTAAAAAGATTGATGGTCACACAATTATTTTTCGAAAACTAAAAGACAGCATTTTATTTAATGGGCTCGGTATAAAAAAAAATGGGTATAGTATAGCCACGCCGGAGCGTGCTTTCCTCGATATGATTTATTTATCTCCCAAATTCTATTTCGACAATCTCCGATCCATTAATTGGGAAATATGCTTTGAGTTGGTAAAAATCTATAAGAATAAACAGCTTATTAAACGGCTAAAAGAATATCAAAAATATGCTCAATAAAGAAAAGCATCGGCTAATCATGGGACGGATTTTGAGGGATATTTATTTCGATACTTCCATATCTTCACTTATTGGGTTTAAAGGCGGCACTTGCGCCTACTTTTTCTACGGCCTCACTAGATTCTCCGTTGATTTGGATTTTGACCTATTCACTAGCGATGAAGCTATTCAGCAAATGGTTTATGAGAAAATAGGCAAAATGCTAAAAGCCTATGGTGAAGTTAAAGATCAATATATCAAGCGCAATACTATATTTTTCCTGCTTTCTTACGGCGACGTCGATCACAATGTTAAAGTCGAGGCGAACGTGAGGGTTTTTATGCCAGATATCAAGGAATACTACGAGCTAAAAGAATATCTCGGTATCTCCATGTTTGTCGGCAAAAAAGATTATCTCTTTGCCAGCAAGCTTGTCGCACTTACCGACCGTAGACTATTGGCCATGCGTGATATTTACGATACCTGGTTCTTTGCCAAAAACAATTGGGATATTAATGCAGATGTTCTCAAAGCTAGAACCGGAAAGACCGTCAAAGAGCATATTGCCGACTGCATTTCGGTTATTGAAGCGGTAAAGGATAACGAAATTCTGCGCGGTTTGGCCGAGCTTCTGCCTGACGAAAAAGCCAAAGCGTGGGTTAAGACACATTTGCGGGAGGAAGCTGTTTTTCTTCTCAAAAACTATCATGAAGTATTAAAATAGATTTTTTGTATTCATAAATTAAATTTATTGATAAAATATAGCTACAACTGAATTTACCTAAACTCATTGAAATAATTTATGGGCATGGCATTAAATTCACCCAAGGCATAAAATAGGTCGTTAGGGATCCTTTAAGTCGACAGGAAACAACTGGAAATTTCCGATATTTTGATTTGCTAAGCTTATTACTATAAAATTATAAAAAATGTCAAGGTATAAAGATATGAAATTACATGTTAATATAATTTCATGAAAAAGAAAGTTGGTGTTATTGGTGCTGGAATTATTGGTCTTTACGTAGCTTCAGAGTTAAAGAAGAAAAGTTTTGACGTGACGGTATTTGAAAAGCAAAGCATTGAAAAAGTAGGAAAAAAATCTTGCTCTACTTTAGTTTCAAAAAGGATCTTTGATTTTATTCAAATAGACGATGATTTAATAGAAAACACAATTAAAAGGTGCTTAATTAAATTTAAGAAAAAAGAAGTTGTTTTAGAATTCAATCCGGAACACATTGTAATTAACAGGGAAAGATTTGTTTTAAGAATGATTAAAAATGCTGAATTCAATATTATTTTTGAAAGCAATAGAACTGATTTTTCTGAATTTGACTATGTAATTGGAGCAGATGGGGCGAGTTCTTTTTTAAGGCATAAATTAAATTTAAAGAATCCTGGATACAGGGTAGGTTTAAAAGTAGAAAGTAATGTCAAAGATTCAAATGATACTGTAAAAACTTTTAAAACAAAAAATGGTTTTACTTGGATTATTCCAAAAGGAAACTATACAGAATATGGTGTTTTAGAAAAAAAAGAAAATATTAAAGACGAATGGAAGAAGTTTAATAAAAAGGGCAGCAATTTAAGCTTTGCATTAGTTCCGCAAGGACTTGTATTAGCGAGTAGCGACAAATACGCAATTGTTGGCGATGCAACAGGATTGACAAAGCCTTGGAGCGGGGGAGGAATTATTTGGCAGCTTTATGAAGCTAAAATGTTAATTGAAAACTTTCCTAATTTTAAAAAGTATAACAAAGAGGTTCGAAAATTTTTTTTATGGAAGATTATTAAAGGAAGAATTTCTAACAAGCTAATTCATTTTGTAGGCAATCATTTTAGCTTTTTGATTCCATCCTATATAAAATATGACAATGATTTTCCTAATTTTTTTAAATCGCTGTTAAACAGTAAAAGAAAAAAGCCATCGTCCTAACGGTCGACGCCTTTTTCTAAATACGGTATATTAAGTTTACTATAAAATTTATAGAATTGGCAAGCCTCATCGATATGATGCTTACTTGCTTAACTATTTTTCCAAATTTTCTCTAATTATTAAGTAGGCTCACCTCTTGTTTTTATAATCAAAAAACAAAGCGCGGAGCCTTGCTGCTAGTTTGAAAAATGAAAAGGAGATTTTGCTATTATAGCTTCACGAAGCTCTCCTTATACTCCGAATTCAAGATATATCTTCAGCGCAGGGAATCCCCTAGACTTCCATGACGCGCCTTATCAAACTTTCGGTTGGATCATCCCCTTGTCAAGACGGAGATACCTCATCGATCGATATTATCAATCTCATCAAGCCAATTGACAGCATCTTCTATTGTTTCAAATAGAGGTGACATTCCTGATTTTTCAGCTAATTTTAATTGTTGTAGTAAAATTTTTTCATTCATGATTTAAATATATAACGCATAAATATTATAGCGAATATTTGCAAGTATTGCAAAAAAATGATATTTTATATCTTAAGTTGTTATGATTTTTAAGAAAAAGTCCCAAAATCCAGAGGAATTGAAAGATTTAAAGGAAGCTGTTAAATATATCAAAGCCCTTGAATCCAAGATAGACAAATTAGAAAAGATAGTGAAACAAAATGAAGAAAGATCTCTAGATAGTTTTACTAAGTTTTCTGTTTTAAGATTTAACCCTTTTAGCAATATGGGAGGTGATCAAAGTTTTACTCTAGCACTTTTGAATGAAAAAAATAATGGATTTATCTTAACTTCGTTGTACGGAAGAGATGGGGCAAGATTGTTTACAAAACCAATAAATAATGGTATGTCTGAATATCAGCTTTTGGAAGAAGAAAAGAATATTTTAAAAAAAGCAATGGGCCATGAATAAAAAAAAGGAGAACAATATAAATATTGGACAAAGACCACCAGTAGTGGTCGTTTTAGGCCATATTGATCATGGCAAGACTTCTCTTTTAATGGCTATTAAAGATTTCAGGGTTTTAGGAAAAGAATCAGGAGGAATTACCCAGCACGTGGGTGCTTATCAAATTGAGTATAATAAAAAGAAGATCACCTTTATCGATACTCCGGGACATGAATCTTTTTCAGCTATAAGATCAAGAGGAGTAAAAGTAGCAGACATTGCTATTCTTGTAATTGATGCTTGTGAAGGTATTAAAAAACAAACTCAAGAAGCAATAAGGCACATTAAAGAATCAGGAGCAACTCCTATTGTGGCACTAAATAAAATAGATAAAGAATGCGCTAATCCAGAAAGAGTAAAACAAGAGCTATTGCAGGAAGACATTTGGGTTGAATCTCTTGGAGGAAAAGTGCCTGCAGTAGAAGTTTCAGCTAAAACAAAGCAAGGAATAGAAAATCTTTTAGAAATGATTTTGCTTGTAGCTGAAATGGAGAATTTGGAAGCTTTCTATAACGGCGAGAAAGAGGCTGTAATTATTGAATCTAGAATGGATCCTCACAAAGGACCATCTATTACTGCAATTGTTACTGAAGGAACTTTTAAGAAAGGACAGTTTGTTGGAACACACTCTGCTGTTGGTAAAATTAGAACACTTCAAAGTTTTGAAGGAAAAGAAATTAATGAGGCTTGCCCCTCAGATCCAGTAGTGATAAATGGGTTTGAAAATATTCCTACGGTGGGAGAAATAATTAGGGTATATGAAACTTTGTCTCAAGCCGAAAAGGACCTAAGGCCAAAAGAACTACTAATTAAAAATCCAGACATTAAAGCAGGGGATAAAGTTTTAAATTTAATAATTAAAGCTGATGTTATTGGATCAATCGAAGGAATATTAGAGATATTAAAAAGCATTCCTCAAGATAAAGTTAAATTGAATATTTTAAGAGCAGAAGTTGGAGACGCTAACGAAAAGGATGTTAAGCTGGCAAAAACCTCAGATGCAAATATAATTACTTTTAGAGTAAAAGCTGATAAAATTGCAGAAAATATCATTCAAAACAGTAACGTTAATTTCTTTTATTTTGACATTATTTATGATTTGTCAAAAAAGATAAGAGAATTGATGGAAGGACTTTTAGTAATAGAAAAAGAAAGAATCGACTTAGGGGAATTAGATGTTTTAGCAATTTTTAGAACAGAAAGAGAGAAACAAATTGTTGGAGGAAGAGTAGTTGAAGGAAGAATAGAAAAAAATGTTAATATTGAAATATGGAGAGACAATGAGAAAATAGGGCAGGGAAAAGTAGTTGGGCTTGAAGTTTCAAAAAAGAAAGTAGATGTAGCGTACAAGGATAGTGAGGCAGGAATTCTATATCAAGGAAAAGAGAAAATTCAAGAAGGAGATATCTTGAAGTTCTATAAAGAAGAATTTGTAAAGCCAGAATTAAATGCACAAGCAAGAAAAGCTTAACAATTTAATAAAAAGGGAACTTTCTCAAATTATTTTAAGAGAACTTGATCTTCCCTCTGATATCGTGGTAACAGTAACTAGGGTAGCAGTTGCCTCCTCTGGATTTTATGCAAAAGTTTTTGTTTCAATTATTCCAACCGAAAAAAGAGAGGGCGTAATAGATGCGCTTGAAAGAAGAATATACTTTTTGCAGCAGCAGTTAAATAAGAAATTGAAGATAAGGCCTGTACCAAAAATAGAGTTTGTGACAGAGAAAAAGACAGAGGAGGCTGGAAGAGTAGAAGAGCTTTTGAAAAAGATCAAGGATCTGGAAAAAAACGAATAAGTGTGCTACTATGCTTAACGTATAAGGCGTGGTGGCCGAATGGTTAAGGCGAAGGTCTGCAAAACCTTTTTTAGCGGTTCAATTCCGCTCCACGCCTCCACAATGCCTGCCGCGATGCTGGAATTGGTAGACAGGACGGACTTAAAATCCGTTGTCAGTAATGACGTGTGGGTTCAAGTCCCACCCGCGGCACAGATAAAAACGAGAAAGATTCTCGTTTTTTGATTCGCGTCAGCCAAAAACCAACTGTCAAAAACCAACTTGCGTTATATATATATAT
>JAQVLF010000036.1 GCA_028704295.1 Minisyncoccota bacterium
ATTTGAGGCTGCGTCCATCCAATTGCTTCTAAGTGGTGATGGATAGGCGTTGATTGCCATATCTTTTTTCCTCTGAACCTTTTTGATAAAAGCTGTAAAATAACAGAGCCAGCCTCAATAACAAGTATGCCTGCGATTATTGGAAGAACAGCAATCGAATCTGTTAAAAAGGCAATCACGGCCATTGTTATTGATAATCCCAAAACCCCTGTTTCTCCCATATAGAATTTAGCAGGAGGGATGTTGAACCATAAAAAGCTAAATAATGTTCCTGTAATAATTGATGAAAATGTTGCTAAATCATATTTGCCTTCTGAAAATGCAATTATTGCAAGAGCAGCAAAAATTGAAGCAAATGTTCCGCCTGCTAATCCATCAATTCCATCAACAACTCCTCCTGCCCACGAAGCTAAGGAGACGATAATAAATAGTAGTATAAAAAATATTCCAAGATCTAAGCTAATTCCATAAGGGAAATTAAAAAGAAGAGGAATATGGATAGTTGTCCAATCTAGTTTTAAATAAAACCATAAACCTCCAATTAATCCAATTGCAGAGACTAGGGCCATTCTCCAAGAAAACTTTAATCCTCCTCCAATGTATTTGCCTCTTCCCCAGACAACAGCCATATCGTCAGCAAGACCAATAATAGAGGCAATAACTATGGTAAAGAATGGGAGCCATGTTTCTGTCCTTGTTATAAAGCTGAGGTTTTCAATCCACCATACGTCAGTTATTTTTGCAATTAAAGCAAATAGAACCGCCATTATTAAAACAGTTCCCCAGACTATAACGCCTCCTCCCCTCGGAGTGTTTACTTCTTTGTCTTTATGGAATTTTGCAAATATTTCAGCTTCTTTTCCGTCGATTGTTAAAGCTCTCACTTTCTTTTTCCAAAATTGTTTTTGATTTAAATATGGAATTAAAAAATGAGCAAAAATAATAGATATGATTGACCCGATGGCTGTTAGCCCCAAAAGTCTGATTGCGTTATATGCTTCGATTGTCATAGATTAAAATGAAAAAGATTTAAGCGTCCAATTAATTAGATTTTCCATCTCAGTAAATCTATCATTGGAATTTATTATAATATTTATAATTATATCACCCATGGGACTTCTTGTCATTAGAATCAAACATTCGCTTGCCTTTTCAGTGTATCCTGTTTTTCCCCATGTTTCGTAAGGGATTTCTTTAAGCAAGATATTTGTATTTGTTAAATTGTAAACATTTCCTTCTTGAGTTATTAAAGTATAATTATAATTTGATAAAATATCTTTTATTAAAGGATAGTTTTTAATAATTTCAGAGATTAAAATAGTTAGGTCTTTGGCAGAAGAAGTATTGTATATTTCATTATCCTCATCTAAGCCATGAGGATTTACAAAATGAGTATTTCTCATTTTTAATTTTTTAGCTTTTTCATTCATTAAAATTAAGAAATTATCTCTGTCTAGTTTAGACGCTAAATATTCAGCAGCATTATTATTAGATTCAATAAGCATTATATATAATAAATCTTTTATCGTAATATGTTCTTCTGAAATTTTATTCGTTGATCTTCGAAGAGACATGAGCATATCGTCATTTAGTCCAATTTTAGAGTCTAAAGGATAGTTGTCCATTACAATAACAGCAGTCATTAACTTTGTTAAAGAAGCTATGGCTGATTTTTCTTCTAAATTCTTCTCATAAAGTATTAATTTTTTATCATTTCGAAGAAGAACAGAGGATACAATATTTGCTTCAAGATTTAAAGAATCATTATCTATCTTAAAAGGCTTAAATAAGTCTAAACTATTATCAATTAAAAATGGAGTATTTTTAGTTGAATTGTCTTTAATTGAATTTAGAGCATGAAAACCGCCTAAGATTATGATAGCAATTAAAATTGTTATAAGGACGATGTTTTTATTCATTCTCCTCTACTTTTAACCCAAGTTCTTTTAATTGTTCATTAGTTATTTTTGACGGTGATTTCATCATTAAGTCTTTGCTGTCTCCTGTTTTTGGAAAGGCAATCACTTCTCTAATAGATTCTTCATTTAGTGCTACCGCAAAAAATCTGTCTAATCCAGATGCGATTCCTCCATGTGGTGGAATTCCGTATGAAAAAGCATCGAAGTAATGCTTGAACTTTTCTTCTAATTCTTTTTCGTCATGCCCCATTACCATAAAGCAAGTTTTTAAAAGCTCTATATCATGAGTCCTAAGCGATCCTCCTGCAATTTCAAATCCATTTAAAACTAAATCGAATTGGTGAGCTAAAATATTTTCTAATCCTTCTTTAAAGTTTTCTGGGTTTTCTTCCTGTGGCAATGTAAATGGATGATGGACCGCTCCCCATCTTTTATACTCTTCCTTCCATTCAAACATAGGGAAATCAGTAATGAACCAAAAAGCTAGTTCATTTGGATCATTTTTATCTTTTCTCATGTCAGGCTTGTCTCCCCCATATTTTTCCATGGCTTCTTTGTAAGTCATTTTAGGAAAAGGAATCTGTGTAATGTGCTTTTCGGGAAAAATTTCTTTAATAACTTTGATGTATATATCTTCCATTAAGTTCATAATCTCTTCCTTGCCTTCTGGAAAAGCCATTTCAAGGTCTAATTGAGTGAATTCAGGCTGTCTGTCTCCTCTTGGATCTTCATCTCTAAAGCACCTTGCAATTTGGAAATATTTTTCAATTCCAGCAGAAATTAAAAGCTGTTTATACTGCTGAGGGCTTTGTGCAAGGGCATAAAAGTTTCCTTTAAAGTTCCTTGAAGGAACGACAAATTCCCTAGCGCCTTCTGGTGTAGATTTTGTTAAAATAGGGGTTTCAATCTCAATAAATCCTTTTTCTTTTAGAATTTGCCTCATAAGAGAAATTGTTTCAAATCTTTTTTTAAGGTTTCTCTTTAGCCTTTCTCTTCTTAAATCAACATACCTATATTCTAATCTAGTTTTTTCTCCAATGTCATATCCGTTTGTATCAATAGGAAAAGGCATTGTTTTGGCGCATGATAAAATTTTTAAAGATTTAGCTTTAATTTCAATAGATCCAGTAGGAATTTCACTATTTTTCATATTGTCCGGTCTTTCTAATACTTCGCCTAATATCTCAACAATGTATTCTGGTTTAATTTCTTTAACTAGGTTATAGTATTCTTCCTCCATTTTAGGAGTGAAAACAATTTGTGTGATTCCTGTTAAATCTCTTAAATCAATAAAAATGATTTTTCCATGTGCTCTTATACTATGAACCCACCCTTTAAGCAAAACTTCCTCCCCTATTTTGCTTATAGTTTCAATATTTAATGTTCTTTTCATAAAATTATGCTTTAATAATATTTTTAATATTTCCTGTTTCTTTTAAATCCTTTTCTAATTCTCCAATATTTTCCTTTATTTCAAATTCCTCTAATTCAGTTTTTTGAGAAACGCCTTTCTCTGATTTTATTTTTCTTACTTCCTCTAAATACTTAATCATATTGTCTCCCATATTTTCTAATTCATCATCAACTAAATCATTGTCAAATTCAGGAAACTTAGTTAAGTGAATACTTTTGTCTTCTTTAAAATATGTTTGATAAATTTCTTCTGTTGTAAATGGAATAATCGGAGCAAACATTTTCATAATCGTTAAGATAGAAGTATAAAGTGTGTATTTTGCAGAATCTTTATTATTTCCTCCATATATTCTCCATTTTGATAATTCTAGATAATTATCACAAAAGCTATTCCAAAAGAATTTTTCAATAACTGTTTTTGCCTGAGATATTTCCTTTTTACTGTATAGTTCATTAACTTCCTTAACATATTTATTTAGCTTAATTAAGAAATATTTGTCTAGAACATATAATTTTTCTGGTTTTTCTTTGCTTAAGTTTTGAGAAGCAAATTTGCAGGCATTGATTATTTTATTAATCAATTTTTGTCCATTTTTAAGTTCGTTTTCGTCATACCTGATATCTTTTCCCCAAGTAGTGTTTGTTGCCCAATATCGTAATGCGTCTGCTCCATATTTTTCAATAACTGTTTTTGGTTCAACGATATTGCCTTTAGATTTACTCATTTTTTCTCCTTTTGGATCCAAAACAAAGCCTGATATTAAAACTTGTTTCCAAGGTGTTTTCTCTTCTATATATTCTGATCTAACAACCGTATAAAAAAGCCATGTTGTAATAATGTCATGAGCTTGTGATCTTAAACTCATTGAAAGAAGTTTTCTATTTGTTAAGCTTTCTAAAATCTGAGGAGTTAATGAGCTTGTTGCCCATGTATCCATAACATCTTTTTCAGGAATAAAGCTGTCATTTCCACAAGAACACTTTTTGTTTGGACTTTGAGTTAATGGATCTACTGGTAGATCATTTTCATCAGGTAAAACAATTTGTCCGCATTTATCGCAATACCAAATAGGGAAAGGTATTCCAAAGAATCTTTGCCTTGATATGCACCAATCCCATTTTAAGTTATCAATCCAATTTTCATATTTATGTATTAGATGTTTTGGATTCCAATTAATTTCTTTTCCTCTTTGAATAAAGAGTTCCTTATTCTCAAGGATTTTAATAAACCACTGGCTTGTTGGCAGAATTTCAATTTCTGTTCCGCATCTTTCATGAACATTTACTAAATGTTCAATTGATTTTTCTTCGATAACTCTTCCTTCTTGTTTCAATCTTTCAATAATCTTAAATCTCGCTTCCTTTAAAGTTAATCCTTCAAATTCTCCTCCTAATTCAGTCATTTTTCCATCTTTTGTGATGGAGGTTTTTAATTCTAAATTGTGAGACATGTACCATTCAATGTCAGTTGTGTCTCCAAAAGTACAGCACATTACAATTCCTGTTCCTTTTTCTTTATCTACTTTTTCATCAGCTTTAATTTCTACTTCAGCATTAAAAATTGGAGTCATAACTTTCTTTCCAATCAAATCTTTATATCTTTCGTCCTCGGGATTAACGAATATGGCGACACAAGATGATAAAAGTTCTGGCCTTGTTGTTGCGATAGTTATGTGTCCACCATCTTTTAAATCAAAATTAATGTTGTAGAAAACAGATGGAATAGTTTTATCTTCAAGCTCAGCCTGTGCAACAGCGGTTCCGCAAAGTGGGCACCACAAAATAGGAGTTTCTTTTTTATATGCCAAGCCTTTATTAAATAGATCAATAAAGTATTTTTGTGATATTTTTTGAGATTCCCTGCTAATAGTTGAGTATCTTAAATTAAAATCACAAGACATCCCAATATCTTTCCAGTTTTGTATAAATTGAGGTCTTACTTCTTCTAAAGTTTTATTGCAAAGATCAATAAATTGACTTCTCTGCATTTTCCTAGATGATACTCCTTTCTCCTTTTCAACAAATCTTTCTGTTGGAAGTCCATTGTCATCTGTTCCAAATGGATAAATGACATTTTTTCCTTTCATTCGTTCATACCTAACAACCACATCTTCATGTGTATATGATGATGCATGCC
>JAQVLF010000037.1 GCA_028704295.1 Minisyncoccota bacterium
GTCTCCTGCAAGATAAGTTGGCTTTTTATCTCTTTTAACTAAAACTCTATCTCTAATATCTCCAAATTCTTTTGCTTTAAAAAATACTGCTCCATCCTCCTCATAAGTTAACTCTTTCTTTTTTAAAAACTCTAAAACCTTCTCAACTCTTTTATTCTCATAAAGCCATGTTTCTGAAAACCATTCATTGTAGTTAATGTTCATTTTTTCAACAGTAGCCTTTATCATTTCTTTTAAAATAATATATGCTGCCCATTTCCCAATCTTGTAAGGATCTTTTTCATCTCCTAGTCTATTATGCAGAAAATCAATGTATTCACCTTGATATTTTGCTTCATCATCTTTTAAAACAGAATGTCCTAATGCTAAAATTTGGTTTCCATAATCATTAATATAATATGCTTTTTCTGTATTAAATCCTGCTTTAATTAAAACATTTGCCAAAGTGTCTCCAAAAGGACCCCCTCTTGCATTTCCAACGGTTAATGGTCCTGTTGGATTGGCTGACACAAATTCAACCTGAACCTTTTTTCCTTTCCCTAAATCTAAATTTCCAAAGCTTTCTCTCTTTTTTAAAATTTCATTAATTAAATCATTAAAACATTTCTTGTTTAAAAAGATGTTAATAAAGCCGGGAGGCAAAACTTCAACTTTATCAAAAACTTTCTTTCCTTCTCTTTCAATTCTTTGTTTAAGTTTTTCCCCGATTTCCATTGGATTTAATCCCATCTTTTTTCCTATCTCAAGAGCAATGCTTAAAGAATAATCTCCGTGCTTTCTATCTTTTGATTTTGAAACCTGAAAATCAAGCTCTTCAAAGCCTTCTTTTTTTAATGATTTAATAATTATTTTTTTAATTTCGTTTCTGATTAACATGTATTTATCCTTGACAATAAAATTTTATATTGGTATAATCTAAATATAAATTTTTGCCTTCGGGCTCCGAGGCCTTCCTGAAAAGGAAGGCCGTTTTTATATCATTTTTTTAAAATGTTCTTTTATTAAATTAAAGTCCTTTTTAGAGATAATGTCAATTTTACGCAATAATCTTTTGTTGCTTATTGTTCTCGCCTGCAAACAGGCAACACACATATTATCTCCTAAATTATAATAAGCTTCCAACCTTCTTCTTGCTGGTAAAAGGTAAAATAAAAAGTGTATCCTTGCTTATTTTCTTCAAAATTAAAATTGGCCTTTCAAAATTACTATTTTTGCCAGCCATTTCTCTGCCAATATTAAAACCCATACTAGCCCACCATATTTCTCTATTCTTACAATAAATGCAAGACTTTTTCCTATTTAATTGCTTTTTCTTTTTGTTCCAATCGTCAAACTGTTTTTCTATAAAATTCATTGGCGATATTTTAACATAAACAAAAGTTACAGACAACTCCATTTCTTTCTCCATTTCTTTTCTTTACTATAACGAATTATTGATATAGTATAAAACCATGGCAGTTTTAGCAGAAAATAGAAAGCTTAAATTTGAATATGAAATCTTGGAAACTTTTGAAGCAGGCATTGAGCTTTTAGGTTTCGAAGTAAAAAGTCTTAGACAAAAAGGCGTAAATTTAGCTGCAACATATGTTTTAATAACCGAAAAGGCAGAAGCTTTTTGGATAGGCGCTAAAATACTTCCGTATCAGCCAAATAACATATATGTTGAGTACAATCCACAAAGGGATAGAAAACTCTTATTAAAAAAGAAAGAAATCAACTATTTATTAGGCAAAACTCAAGAGAAAAGCTTGACTTTAATGCCATTTATGCTTTATACTAAAAGAGGCTTCATAAAAATGGAGCTTGCTCTTGTTCGTGGTAAAAAGAAGCACGACAAGAGAGAATCTATTAAAAAAAGAGAAGTTGATAGAAAGATAAAAAGCGAAATGAAATCAAGGGGGTGAATTCGCCTCGACAGCAGTTTGACAAAAATATGCAAGTTGAGTTCTTGTTCTCACAAAAAAACAAGAAACAAAAACAACTGGAAACTTATTCAGTCAAAAAGAGTTAGCATTTGCTTAAACTCCATCCATCCCGAGTATTCTCGCTAGGCGGGTAATGGGTGTCAAACTTTGCGAGAGTAGATATTGTTATTGATTTAGGCAACCATATCGAAAATAATACTAAATCTAGCATTAAAGGTTTTGCTTAATTTAATACTTTAATGTGAAATAATAAATTAAGACAAACTTGTAGATATATTTTTGAAGATAATTTCTGGACGCGAGCTCACTGCTCGCCACCTCCACTAATAAATGAATAAACCATTAATAAACCAACAAATTAGAGCAAGAGAAGTAAGGATTGTAGATGAAAACGGAGTGCAGCTCGGTATTATTGATACAAGAGAAGCGCTCAGAATGGCAAAAGAGCGCGGTTTAGACTTGATTCAAGTGACAGAAAAAGTAGATCCTCCAGTGTGCAAAATTGGCGACTATGGCAAATATCTTTATTCTTTAAAGAAAAAGGATAAAAAGATTAAGCCAAAAGGAGGAGGTTTAAAAAACATTAGATTATCTTTTAATATTTCAGACAATGATTTGAACACAAGAGCAAAAAACGCTCTTAAATTCTTAAATGATAAAGATAAGGTAAGAATTGATTTAAGGCTAAAAGGAAGACAGCGCGGATTAGAAGATGTCGGAAAGGACAAAATCAATAAATTTCTAGAAACGATTAAATCTCAAGGAGTAGAGATAAAAATAGAAAAAGAATTAAAAAAAGAGCCGAAAGGTTTCACAATGATAATATCAAAGAAATAAAGGTATGAAATATAAGCAAAAAACAAGAAAAGCAATTACAAAAAGATTTAAAGTGACAAAAAGTGGCAAAGTTTTAAGAATGCCTACTGGACAAGACCATCTTTTATCTAAACAGTCAGGAGCTAAACGAAGACGTTTAAGAAAAATGGTTGAAGTTGCAGAAGCTGAAGCAAAGAAAATTAAGAAGTTGTTAAAGATATAAACATATGGTTAGAGTCAAAAGAGGTGTACAATCACAAAAAAGAAAAAAAAATATATTGAAACAAGCTAAAGGTTTCAAATGGACAAGAAGCAGTTGTTTTAGAGCAGCAAAACAAGCATTAATGAAAGCTTGGAGCTATGCTTATAGAGATAGAAAGAATAGAAAGAGGGAAAGAAGACAATTATGGCAAATTAGAATTAATGCAGTTTGCAAAGAAAATAATATTTCATACAACAAGTTCATTGCAGGATTAAAGAAAAACAACATTGAATTAGATAGAAAAGTTTTAGCAGATCTTGCAAACAACAACCCTGAGATATTTAATGAAATCTTAGCTAAAGTAAAATAATATTAAAAAGCACGACTACATTAAGTCGTGTTTTTTGTTTCTTCATTTTTAATTTATTTACTAGACAATTCTTCGATTCTTTGATTATATTCCCCCTCTGAAATTAAACCTTTACCTAATAAAGAATTTAGGCCTGCAATGTAGTTTTGTTTGATTTGTGAAGATGATAAAGCTGCGTTATATATTCTAACATCATCAATTGTAGTACTTGTATAAACATCGCTTCTTCCGATTAATAAAGGATTTGTCGCGCTTAAATTATCACCTGCACTTGTATCTTGATTAATATACTGACCGTCGGAATACATTTTAGTCGTACTACCATTTCTTGTTATAGTTACGAAATGCCATCCATCAGAAAACGTATTAGATTCTATATTTGCACCAAAGGCTCCACCAGCATCTGTCGCTTGAAGAAATGCCACTCTATTAGTATAATCACTCCTTCGACATAAACCCCATGTATGAGCTAAAGCCTCTGTCGTCATTCCCTTTGTTATAATTCCTGACCATATATTAGAACTAGAAATTGGAAATTTTATCCAAACACTTATAGTAAAATCTTTTGTGCCGAAGATCAATCCGTCACTATTTCCTGTCACTATTTCCAAAACTAATATAGTCTGTTAAGCCATCAAAACTTAAACATTTTGTTGAAACACAATCATTTCTACCTCTAAGCTTAGGAGTTCCAACTGCTGTTCCGTTATTGATGCCTGATTCATCCTTCACGTAATTACTAGTTGTTGGTATTTCAGTATTAAGGTAAGTATCGGGAATATTATCAAACGTCCATTCCGAAACTAAATTTAAAAGCATTGAGTTTTGAACGTTTGAAGAAAAAGCTTTAGCGCGAGCAAATGTTGCATTATTAACAGACGAAGAAACGGTTACCATAATAACTCCTGCAATAACTCCTATGATAACTATTACCACAAGAAGCTCAATTAGTGTAAAGGATTTATTCTTCATATTTTTGTATCTTTATTTCAAAGTCTTTAGGGACTTTCTTCGAATATTTAATTAAATAATCTTTTGCCGTTTGAGTCATTATATCAACATTCAAATTATTTGTAAAATCTCTAATTAAAACAGAAGGTCCAGGAAAATTTTGTGGCTCTAAAAATATATCCCCCCTTTTAAGATAGTCTTTTATCTTTTCCCCTTCTTTTTCATTTCTTGTAATAATAAACAGTGTTTTATCCTTAAAGAACACTCTTCCTTTTGTTAAAACTTTTGCATCATTTGAATCAAATTCAGGATTAATAAAAAGCAATTCTTTTAACTTTTTTGAATATTCTTTATCTGTTAAAATACACCCTCCTGCTGGCATAGGAATATCTTTAATGTTAAATTGTTTGGCAAGCTCTAATTGTTTTTTCCTACTTTTTCCTGAAATATCATATAGTTTGTTTCTATCAATTAATCCCTTTTTTTCAGGAATTGTTTCTGGAAGTAATTTAGCCGACAATGGCCTTAAAACTAATCCTTCCAAATTAGCTTCTTTATCAAAAAAAAGCAATTGCTCTTTGCTTTGAGAAAAAGGGCGCTGAGAAACAACTTCTCCTGTTGCAATAAAATCATATCCTTTTTCTTTCATAATCTCCCCTGCTTTTTTAAGCATTAGAAGATGACAGTCTCTACAAGGATTCATTCCCTGCCCTCTTCCATATTTAGGATTCTTAACAATTTTTAAATGATCTTCCGTAATATCAATTTCTCCATTAAAAAAGCATGTACCAAAATTAATGGTCTCTACTTTAATGTTTTGCCTCTCTAAAATCTCTTTTACTAAAAGTGAATCCAATCCTTTTGAAAATAGTAAAAGTGCTTTTATCATCTTTTTCCTATAAATCTATTAGCTTTTTTAAGCATAGCAATATCATTTGGAAAATTTAATTCTTTGATAGCTTGATTATATTTAATCCACTCATATCCAATATGCTCAAAAGAAACATTAAC
>JAQVLF010000007.1:0-5004 GCA_028704295.1 Minisyncoccota bacterium
TCTAACTTAAAAGATTAATGATAATATTAGGAATAGATCCAGGTACAGCCATAACAGGATTTGGCCTTATTGAAACAACTAAAGGAGAGCTTTCATTATTAAATTACGGAGTTATCACAACTTCTAAAAATGAAAAAGATGAAGAAAGATTGATTCGAATCCACGCTGAATTGAAAGACTTGCTAAGTGAGTATAAGCCCGATGCAGTGGCTATAGAAAAGCTTTTTTTCTTTAAAAATCCAAAAACTGTAATGCCTGTGTCTCAAGCAAGAGGAGTTATGCTTTTAACAATCGCAAAAGAAAATATTCCAATATTTGAATTCACTCCCCTTCAAGTCAAAACAGCTACTACTGGATATGGAAGAGCTACAAAAAACCAAGTCCAAGAAATGGTAAAAAACTTACTTGATTTAGAAAAAATACCAAGACCAGATGATGCGGCTGATGCGCTTGCAATAGCCATCTGCTACTCTTATTTAATATAACAATGAAAAACAAAAAAAATAACTTTAAATTTTGCTTAAAAATATTTGTCGGCCTCATTCTTATTTGCGGAATCGGCATTTTTATTTATCTTTTTTCAATAATTCAAAACTTCCCAAGGCCTGAAGTCTTTAGCGAAATAAGCATGAATCAAAATACAAATATTTACGATAGAACTGGAGAAATTCTATTATCTTCAATATATGGAGAGGAAAAAAGAAAATATGTAACTTTAGATAAAATTCCAGAAATATTAAAGCAGGCAATTATAGCCACAGAAGATGGAGATTTCTATACTCATCATGGAATTGACTTTAGCGGACTTTTAAGAGCTATGAGAAATAATATACTATCTGGATCATTATTATCTCAAGGAGCATCTACATTGGATCAGCAATTAATAAGATCTACTTTTTTAACAAAAGAAAAAAAGATTGAGAGAAAGATAAAAGAAGCTATCTTAGCAATAGAACTAGATAGAAGATATGACAAGGATCAAATTTTGGAATGGTATATCAACCAAGTTCCTTTTGGTATAAATATTTATGGAGCAGAAGAAGCTGCGAATACATATTTCAAGAAAGAGCTAAAAGATATTTCTCTAGAGGAGGCTGCTATGCTTGCAGCGATTATTCAATTGCCTTCATATTATTCCCCTTATGGAGACCATGTTGATGAACTCATGATAAGAAAAAATTATGTATTAGACAGAATGGCTATCGAAAACTACATTACTAAAGAAAAAGCAGAGGAGACTAAAAATATTGAGATTGTATTTAATCAAAAACCTCAAACAAAAGCATCTCACTTTGTTGATTATATTGAAAAACAATTAGAAGAAACTTATGGAAAAGATTTTCTAGAAACAAAAGGACTTAAAATCTATACAAGCCTAGATTGGAACTTGCAACAAAAAGGAGAAGAAATTGTTAAAAAGGAAGTTAATGCAAATGCAAAAACATATAATGCTTACAATGCTTCTCTTGTTGCCATGAATCCTAAAAACGGAGAAATCCTGGCAATGATCGGATCTGCTGATCCTTGGGCAGATCCATATCCAGAAGGATGTGATCCATCTAAAACTTGTAAATTTGTTCCTTCGTTCAATGTTGCAACAATAGGAAATAGGCAACCAGGATCATCATTTAAACCTTTTGCATATGCAGAAGCTGTTATAAAAGGATATAAGCCTGACTTAACTTTAGTAAAAGATGAATTAACTAATTTTGGAAACTATGGAGGAGAAGATTATATTCCTAAAAATTATGATGGAAGATTTAGAGGCTGGGTTACTTTAAGGTCTGCCCTAGCACAATCTTTAAATATTCCTGCCGTAAAAGTTATTCTTAATTTGGCTGGCATAGATGACACCATTGCGCTTGCAACAAAAATGGGGATAACCACTTTAAATCAAACACCGAATTATTATGGTCCAGCACTTGTCTTAGGAGGAGGAGAAGTACATCTTTTAGACATGGTTTCTGCTTATTCAGTTTTCTCAAACGGAGGCTACAGAGTTCCACCAGTTTCAATTTTAAAAATAGAAGATGCTAATGGAAATATATTATATCAAAATAATAATACTCCAAGAAAAGTTTTAGGAGGAGAAATAGCAGAAACAATGATGGATGTTTTATCAGATAATAATGCAAGATCTCCAATGTTTGGATCAAACTCTCTTTTATATATTCCAAATTACAAAGTAGCTGTAAAAACTGGAACCACTCAAAATTTTGTTGATGGATGGACAATGGGAACATGTGATTTAATTACTGTAGGTGTATGGGCTGGAAACAATGATAATTCTTCAATGAATAATAAGGCTTTAGGAACATCTACAGCGGGACCGATATGGAACGAATTTATTAATTATGCTATAAATTATTTAAGATAATAATATTATTTATAAAATATGAAAAATGAACGTACATTTGTAATTATTAAACCGGATGGAATACAAAGATCTCTTATAGGAGAAATTATTGGAAGGTTTGAAAAAGTTGGTCTTAAAATAGCAGCCATGAAATTTGGATATGGAAACGAAGAAAAATTTTGGCAGCATTATAATAAAAATGATGAATGGTTTCAAGCAAAAGGACAAATGAGGATTAAAAGTAGAGAAGATGCAGGACTTCCTATCGAAAAACCAGTTATTGAATATGGAAAAGACATTATAAGAGCACTTGTTAAATACATGACTTGTTCACCTATTATGTTTATAGTTCTAGAGGGAAACGGAGCAGTTGAAATTGTTAAAAAAATGGTTGGGGGAACAGAGCCATTAACTTGTGAAATGGGGACAATTAGAGGAGACTTCACTCTAGATTCATATGATTTAGCTAATACTGATGACAGGGCTGTTAGGAATCTTATACACTGCTCTGATAGTGTAAGCGAAGCCAAAAGAGAAATTGCATTGTGGTTCAATGAAGAAGAATTAATCAATTATAATTTGCTTTCTCATAAAATTTTATACGATATAAACTTAGACGGAATTAAAGAATAATATATTTTGTACTATTAAGTAAAAGGTCTATATTTTTATTATAAGTTAAAAATATAAAATATGGCTATAACACCATGGAAACCTTTTAGCGATTTAGATAAATTTTTAAGTGCTGAGTTTCGAATTAGAGAGCCTGCTATGGATATTTATGAAGACAATGGCAAAGTCATTGCTGAGTTTAATTTGCCAGAATTAGATCCTAATAAAACAGAAATTACTTTAAGAAATAACGTTTTAACAGTAAAAGGAAGCACGGAAGAAAAAGAAGAAAAAAGGGAGGAAAACTATGTAAGGCGTGAAATTAAAAGAGGATATTTTGAAAGATCCGTAACTTTGCCTAAATCTGTTAAAGAAGACTATATCGAAGCTAGTTATGAAAAAGGAATTTTAAAGATTGAAATGCAAAAAGAAGTCGAAACTCCTCAAAAGAAAATTGATATAAAAATTAAAGGTTAAAATCCATACTCACCAAAAAATTCCTTACTGTTTATTCTTTCGAAAGCTTCTTTAATGTATGGAATCATGTCTTGAGGAAGATTATTCATTTCAAACCAAGACAAATCATCGCATTTGTGCGGCTCTTTGTTCTGAATTTCTCCTTCCCATTTGCTTGCAGTAAAAAAAGCATCTATCCTTTCTGAGTTTTTTTCTTTCCTATGCATGATATGAAAAATTTGTAAGTCTTCTTCTTTAATTTTAATTCCTGCTTCCTCTTTTGCTTCACGAATAATTGCGTGTGAAAAAGTCTCGCCTTTTTCAACATGTCCTGCAATAAATGAATACTTGCCATCTTCATAGCTTGTATTAAATCTTCTTTGCAGTAATATTTTTTCATTGTCTATAAGCAATAAATATGATGCGGGAATAATCGCATGTCTTTTTTTCATGTTAACTTATGTATAACATAAAAAAATAATTTAGAAAAGAGGCCTCAAAAAAAGACTCCTTGATTTATTCCAAATTATGCAAGACTTTAAGAGATGCAAGCAGTGACCACCTCTGGTGGAGTTAATGTACTTAACATAATCCAGCTCTGCCTAAAATTAGATAAAGTCCATTTAGACTTCCTGACAAATCAATGACAAGCTTTTTATTATTCACAGATATCTGAGCCTTAAAAAAATCATCTGTTTTGCCATTTATCTTTACACATAGGTTTTCCATGCGCTCCATTGCCAGAAAAAAGAGGTGAGACTTTAAAAGAAGCCTTTCATAGAAATCTCTATTATACCTCACTTTCAAAAGCCAGGTTTTACGTCCATTCTTCTCTAAATTGAAGGCAAACTCCGCATCTTCTGAAAACTGCATGCGGCTTGTAAAAAAATGGATGCTTTCACAGATCAAAGAACATTTTCTAAGCCCTCTTTTACTAAGTGGTCTCGTAGAACCTTGAAACGAAGCACTCGTGTTCACAACCTCACCCTTAACATCCCCTGCCAATAATAAAGATTGCAATAATCTGTTTCTTCCTTCACTTTTTAGCCTCCAAATAATCTCTTGCCCCAAAAGTGGTAACAACTATATTTTAACGTCAAATAATATACATACTTATTATTACAAATTTTTTAAACTTTTGAAGATTTGCTCATTGTTTTTAAACAATATAATATTAAAGTTCAACTTTCTTGCCGATGATATGTTGTCTTCACTATCATCAATAAAAAGACAATCCTCTGCCAAACATCCTATTTCCTTTAACACATGCTTAAAGCTTCTCTTATCTGGCTTTAAAAATCGTGTATCAGAGTAAGTAAATATTTTATTAAAAATATCTTTATCCAAAATTTCTTTAACTTCTTTTGTATTATTTGTTAGTATATAAAAACCGTACTCCGATTTATGTAATTTTATCCAATTAATAAGTTCGCTATTAATTTTATGGTTAATAAAAATAACGCCTGTTAAGTCAAAAATAATATTTTTTATCATGCTTTAAAAATAACATTTTTTAAACAAAAGAGCGAGTCCCCACTCGCTCCTTTTTACACTTCCTAATTTAATGCGTCAAAACTTTT
>JAQVLF010000007.1:5104-20156 GCA_028704295.1 Minisyncoccota bacterium
AAAATAACGCCTGTTAAGTCAAAAATAATATTTTTTATCATGCTTTAAAAATAACATTTTTTAAACAAAAGAGCGAGTCCCCACTCGCTCCTTTTTACACTTCCTAATTTAATGCGTCAAAACTTTTCTTTCGTTTTTATCGATATTTACATCCTCATTCTTTCAAAAAAGAATTTGGATTATTTCAACGTCCTACTTATTAATATATCTCCCATATATTTTTCTTTCATTTTTTACAATTGTTCAAGAAAGTGGTATCATAAAAAAAGAAGGTTAATAATTTATTTAAAGGAGGAACTATGATGGTTAGATTAGAAACAGAAAAAGAAAGAGAGATTAGATGCATGATTGATGAATTCAGACTACGAAGAACAAACTCCTGCATGAATTACTTAAAAGCTATTATCTCTAAAACAAAAGATCCAGAATCGTTAAAATATTTAACGCAAGAAATACTCGAAGATGATTCTTTAAAATGCTTAGAGCCGTTAATTGCAAGAAATAAATATACTCCTGCATATATTATGGCAGAACTCGCTTTAAGCAATAACCCCATAACAAGAATGTATGTGGCTCTTAGTCTCGAAACACCTCCAAAAACTATCCTGCTTTTAACACTAGATGAAAATGAATTTATTCGCATAGCAGCTGAACAAAATCCGAAATTGCCTAAAAAAACATTTTTAGAAAAATTGTATATCAAATTTAACAATATTATAAACTACGTAAAGTGTTTATTTGGTTTTGACTAAGTAAACACTTTTAAATTAAGAGCTTATATATTATGCCATTCATTATTTTAAAAACATACCCTGCCACATTTAGTTATCTTTGCCCAAAAATAAAAAAATCTTAGATATTAAAATCTAAGAAAATGACTTTGTCTTCCTCATTAGGCCTCAGAGTCTTTTTTCTCCGAATTTGCATCAAATTTATTTTTAAAAGGATCTATAAGGGCGTAAATAAATGTTGCCATTAAAATAATTATAATTCCTACGGCTACAGAAAACAAAAATACGTCATTTATGAAAAGCGCAACAACGAAAATTATACTAGAAAGCAAAATCGTATAAATCGCCGTAGTAAATGGGCCGCTTTCTGAGTAATATTTATACAAACAATCTATACTAACCAGTGCAATCTTGTAGATGACTGCTGCCGCTGTTAGCACTAAGTATGCTGCAAGGAGTGTTATGAAAATGAGATAGAATAGTTGAATCGTGTCCAAGCTTCCTACAATTTGTAAGTCCATTGCTTCCACTTTTTCACCTCAAAAGGTATATTTATATTGTACCATTTAAACATTTGAGACGCAATCCCCTTTACAAAAAAAGGGAGCCACCGCTCCCTTTCAATTTTATTTAATAATATATGTTATTGTGACATTTGATGTTATTTTGTTTTGCCCAGCTTCAATAACTGGCCGAGAATAATCCAAAGATTGATTCATTTCCTTCATTGAACTAGCACGCACAGTTGTCGGCACGTAAGAGTTTTCTGCAAAATTGGCAATTCTAACCATTTTTATACCAAGCTCTTTCTCAAGACTTTTTGCTTTTTCTTTTGCATGCTTAATCGCAATGTTTCTTGCCTCTTCTTTCAAAACGTTGCTGTCATCAAATGTAAATGTTAGGTCAGAAATATTATTTGCGCCAAGATCTGCTGTTTTCTGAATAAGATCTCCCGCTATATTAAGATCTCTTATCTTAACATTTATATTCTGACTGACTTCATATCCTGCAAGATTTCTCTTCCCTGTTTCACTTTCCCATTCATAACGAGGATTTATATTGAAACCTGTAGTCTTTATATCTTTCTCATCAATATTCAAATCTGTCTTTAAAGCATTAATGATGTTGTTCATTTTATCTGTATTCTGAGACATTGCAGTCTCAACTTTTTTAGATTCTGTAATAACAGAAATATCTATTAAGCCAATATCTGGAACAGCATAAACCTCCCCCGTGCCATCAACTGTTATTGTCTCTTCATTAAGTTTTGTATTATTTCCTATTGCTGATAAAAGAAACGCAATAAGAGTTAATAATAAAACAAATATTAAGAATTGAAAAAATTTGTTTTCAAATATTTTTATCATAAGTTTTTTATTTACTAATTATTAATTTCCAAAGCTTCAGAATGAAGCAAAAGATTTTTACTTTTATTGAAATAATACGTTGTCTTAAGATTTCCTTCTAAAATTTCTAAACTAATTACTTCTTGTCCTCGCCATATTTTTTCACTTATTATTACATTGTCTTTCTTTATTAAGCTGTTATATAATCCATCCTCTTCAAAACTTCTCATTTCCAAAGATTCATTTAAAGCCTTTGTTGCGCTTAAGGATTGATCTTCTACACTATTGCTTCTAAAAGCCACATCTTCTTTAGATTTAAAATTATCTGAGAAGTAGATAAATGCAATAGCGATAATAAATACAGAAAAAATAGCAGAGGCAAAGGCTAATTTAAAATCAACCTCATTTCTTTTTTCATCATTAAAATATTCGCTATTAATCAGATATTTCTTTAAACTATTCTTATGCTCATCTATAGCTATCTTATCCTTATTCGCTTTTTTAAATAGTTCTTCTATGTTCTTCATAAGTTTTCAAATATAGCATCTTTTTCTAAAATAACTTTCAGCTCATCTATTGCTCTTTTAGAATAAACTCTTATTGTATTCTCATTCTTATTGAGAATTTTTGAAATTTCGGCATATGACAACTCCTCAAAATACTTTAAATGCAATATACTCTGATAAATAGGTTTTAACTGCTTCATTCCTCTGCTTAATATGAGAAGACAACCATTATTCTCAAGCCTATTTTCGATTTCTCTGACAGACTCCCCTAAATCGCCAATCTCGAATGAGCTATCGTCAATGCTTAATCTATATTTATTTTGTTTCCTAAAGTACTGATTAATTTCATTGGCAGCTATTTTATAAATCCAAGCATTAAAGCTATTCTCCCCATTTTTCCACCTAAAATTACTTAAATTCTTCAATACTCTTAAAAAAGTATTTGAGGTTATATCCTTTGCATAGTCAATATTCAATGTCCTTCTAAAAGAATAATTAAATATTTTGTCGTAATAAAAATCAAACAATTCAGAAAATGCTTCTTTATCTTTATTTTTAGATTTTTCCACCAGCTCTTTTATATCCATATTCTTCCCTATACTTATTATAATACATTAAAAAGAATTTCGTTACAAAAACTCAAATGATAGAATTAAAAGAAGAAAAAAAGATAATATGGCTATAAATATTTTTTTCTTCATTTTCTAAATTATAGCAAAAAACAAAAAAGCAGTAAATTTACTGCTTTCCCTATTTATCTCTCCTGCAGGATAAGTCTCCTGCTTGACAAATTTTAGTTTTAAAATATAATTAATGCGTAGAGTTTTTCATCTACAAATCACGCGGTCCTGCTTTTGGCAGGATTTTCGCTTTGATAACGCTTTTTACCATAATAAAATTTACCAAAATCAATATATTTATTTTTTAAATTATGCAATTCCTTTGATACCATACCTCTCACGCCAACGATATAAATTTGTTTACCTTTTATTTTCAAACGCTCTAACGGTTCCATAAAATCGCAATCTCCCGAAAAAAGCATAACAGCGCTTATTTTTTCTGAGTCATCTATCATGTCTAAAGATAACTCAACATCAAAATTACATTTTGGTTCCTCAACGTAAATAAGTCCTGTTTTTTTAATTTCATTGATTAATCGTTCTATCCTTTTATTTACCTCGTTATTAAACAAGGTTATTGTTGATTGCTTAAAAAGCAAAGCCTCGTCAATAGTTTTTTTAATAAACTTAACTTCTTTTGATCTTAAAATTGCACCTGTTTTCTGTATTCTTTTATGTAATGCTTTTGATTTTCTTCTTTCCTCCTCGTTTTTGTTATTCTCACCATAATAAACTTTGACTTCTTTAATATTCGGGTAAGAAAACAACTGATAAATAATATCTTCCACACGAAAATTCCATTTCAAAACTCTTTGCCAATAAAACATATTGCTTAAATCTAAATAAGCTATCATCGATGTCTCGTTATCTAAAAAACGAAATTTCTCTTTAACATTAAAGCTAGAAGCCTTCATATATTATATCTATCTTTTAATAGGCATTACTACATAAGTATAATCCCCCCCTTCTTCTGCTTTAATAACGCCAGCGCCAGATGCCCCCTGAAGTTCTAAAATAGCATTCTTTGTTTTAACCCGAGCAATGCCATCTAAAATATATTTATAATTAAAAGAAATTTCTACATTCTCCCCTTCTATTCTAACTTCTAATGTTGAGCTGTTTTCACCAAGCTCTAAATCCTGACTTGAGATTTCTAGATTTTTATCATCTGTTTTAATTTTCATTTCGTTAATCTTTCCTGCAAAAAGTCCTGCAAGCTTAATTTGTTTTGTCAAAATATCTTTATCAACAATAATTCTTGTTTTGTATTCTTTTGGAATAATCTCCTGATATGCTGGATAGTTGCCTTCTATCTGCCTTGAAATCAAATCAATTTCAGGATGGTCAACTTCATTTAAGCTTGTTTCGAATAATATTTGAGATTCTGAATAATATATTTTAACTAATCCCACATTTTCCTCTAAAGCATTAATAACTTCCTTTGTAGTTTTCTGAGACAAAATAAATTTAATGTCTTCATTAAAAGAATTTTTGTAATTACTTGATTTGACTGTTCTTTCTACTAATCTGAAACTGTCTGTTGCAACTAAATTAACTTGATCTTTTTCAAACACAAAATATATTCCTCCAATCTCAGGCCTTATTTGAGATAAGCTTGCAATGTCCACGACATCAGAGAGTCCGTCTCTTAGCTCTTGCGCGCTTATTTCAATAAAATTTTCTTTTGAAAATTGAGGAATAATAGGAAAATCATCTGCCGTGAATCCCTTAATTTGAGTTTTGAAAGTTTTTGTTTTAATAAAAAGAGTATCATTTTTATCTTCTATTTCTATTTTTTCATCAGAAATATTATTAACTACTTGAGACAATATTTTTGCAGGAATTGTAATCCTCCCTTCTTCCTCAGTTTTGCACAACCCCCACCATTCAATTCCTGTTTCAAGGTCAGTAGCAGATATTTTTAAAAAATTAGGCAGTGCTTCTATTAAAACATTATTTAATATTGGAAGCGTTAAATTCCTCCCTGTTAACCTTTCTCCAAAATTTAATCCTTTCCTTAATTCTTGTGTTAAAATAGTTAGTTTCATATTTTTTAAATTATTTATTATTTAGCTATAAATTCGCTCTAGTATCATTTCTACTTCTTGAGTAAATTTTTGATTTTCTTCATATTCCTTTTCAACAAGAGAACACGCATGCATTACAGTTGTATGATCTTTTCCTCCAAATTTCCTTCCTATTTGAGAATAAGACAGTTTTAACTCTTTTTTTAAAAGATACATTGCAAGCTGCCGTGGCTTTGAATATTCTTTTTTCCTAGATGATATAAAGAGATTGTTATCTTCAAGCGAATAAAACTCAATTATCTTGTCAATAATATTTTCTACGCTAGTTACTTTTGTCTTAACGCTAATAATGCTTTTTAGCTGCTTTTTAATATCATCTAAATTAGAAGGTCTTTTATTAATCTTTTCAACAATTAAAATTTTGTTAAGCGCCCCTTCTAATTCTCTTACATTCTTTTGAATATTCGCAGCAATGAATTCAAGAGCTTCAAAAGAAATATTTAATCCTTTTTCTTCTGATTTCTGCTTTAATATAGCTACTCTTGTTTCAAAATCAGGCATGCTCACGTCAGCAATCATTCCTCCCTCAAACCTTGACCTTAATCTATCTGTTAGAGTTGGAATAGAGCCGGGATGCTTATCAGATGATAATATAATCTGCTTATTATTTTGATATAAGGCATTAAAAATATGAAAGAATTCTTCTTGTGTTTTTGTTTTTCCTGAAATAAACTGGATATCGTCTATTATTAAAACATCAATTGTCTGAAATTCTCTTTTAAGCTCTTCTGCTTTATTTTCTCGAATACTATTAACAACATCTGTTATTAGTCTTTCAGCGGGAAGATATCTTATCTTTTTAGAATAATGCCTTTCTTTTATTTTATTTCCTATGCCCTGTATTAGATGTGTTTTTCCCAAGCCCACTCCTCCATATACAAAAAGAGGATTATATGCTTCTCCTGGATTCTCTATAATTGCTTCTCCTGCAGCATAAGCTAATTCATTAAAAGGACCGACTATCAGCTTATCTAAATCATATTTAGGATTTAAGTTTGTCTCTTCATCTCTTTCAAATTCTGAAAACCCTAATTGCTCATCATTGTTAATCTTAACAGTATTGTTTAAAAAAATCTTTTTTTGGGGAGTAATTGTATACTCAATATCTTTAATAGAAGAATCAACAGATTTAAGTATTTTTAAAATATCTGTTTTGTATTTTTGTTCAAGCCATTCTTTACTAAAAGAATTCGGAACAGAAACTGTAATCACTCCTCCTGATAGCCCTGCTATTTTTGTATTTGCAAACCAAGTTGCAAAATTTGCAGAAGATACATTCAATTTGATTTGTGCTAATACTGTTTGCCAGATTTGTTCTTGAGTCATAGTTTTTCTTGCTATTCATTATAGTATATGTGGAGAAAATTGCAAAGGTGTTGATAAATATAGAAGTTATAAACAAATGTGGAAAACATGTTGATAAATAGAGTAAAAATGGGGAAAATCTACATGCTTCGAGCCTGTTCAAATGATATTGACAATAAATCTTAAAATTATATACTAACAATAACAAGCGGAAAAATTTTCCACTGCTACAAAGATTAAAGGAGGTGATTAGCACGAGCAAACAATCAGGCTCTCAGGGAGGGGCACGAAGTGGCTCAAATGGCCATGGCGGCTCCGGACCGCGGTCTGGCGGCGGAAAGGGTAGTGGCGGCAGAGGAAAGTAAAGAATAAAGGGAAAACTGTGCTTTTAGCACTATTTTCCCTCGATATAACTTACTAAAAAATGGAAAAGAACATTCAAGAAATTAATAAAAAGTTTGCTATCATCCATTGGGAAGATTCATGGACTCATGGGAATCTTCAACTTACAGAAGAAGATTGGAAGGGTAAAAATATTGGCTACGCGGTTTCGGCTGGATTGATTGTTAATGAAGACGAAAAACAAATTTCTTTAGCTACGGATTATTTTTATCCGCAAGATGTAGACGAAGAAGGAACTTTTAGAATGGTCAATTCTTTTCCCAAAAGCGGCATTCATAAAATAATAAGATATGAAGTTCCTATCGAAATTAAAAATCAAATAATCAAGTATTACAAATGTCCGAAAGGAGAAATTGAACAAGAAAATAAGTAACAAATAGAAATCCTGAGATTGCGCTCAGGGTTTTTAAATTAAAATATAGTACAAAACGTTCAATATATACGCCAAAAAATTGACCAATTTTAAATTTTTTGCTAAGGTATTTCTATAATTAAACAGAAAGAATATGAGCTTTACATATAAACCAAAAAAGAAAAAAAGAGCAAGGACACATGGTTTTCTAGCAAGAACAAAAACTAAGGCTGGCCAAGCTGTTCTTAAAAGAAGAAGATCTAAGGGCAGAGCAAAATTAACTGTCTAATTTTTTAAATGCTTAAAAAAGAAAACAGATTAACTAAGAAGAAAGATTTTGACAGAGTATATAAAAAAGGGAGAGGCATTAGATCAGACTCTCTTTTTTTGAAAATACTCGAAAATGATAAGGAAAAAACAAGAATAGGCATTGTTATTTCTAAAAAAGTATCAAAAAAAGCAGTTGAAAGGAATAAAATAAAAAGAAGGATAAGAGAGATTGTAAGAAAGATGGATTTTTGCAAAGGATTTGATATAATAGTAGTTGCCTATCCAAATGCTAAAGAAAAAGATTTCGAAGGCATTAAGCAAGAAATTATTTATTTATTTAAAAAAGCAAAATGTTTGAATTTATAGGACAATTATTTAATCTATTTTTATACGAACCAATATTAAACTTTTTATTATGGCTATATATTGTGGGAGGAAGCTTTGGAATAGCTATTATTGCATTGACTATTATTATTAGGATGATCATATATCCCCTTAATGCCAAAGCTTTAAAAAGCCAGAAGGAAATGCAGGAGATTCAACCTTTAATTAAAGAACTTCAAGAAAAATACAAAACCGACCCTCAAAAACAAGCTGAAGAATTAATAAAATTATACAAGGAAAAGAATTTTAATCCTTTTGCATCATTTTTCGTTTTACTAATTCAAGTTCCTGTAATATTAGCGCTTTATTGGGTCATTAGAAATATTTCTCTTAATGTAGATTTTTCAAGCAACATTTACACTTTTATCAATTACACAGACTCTATTAATCCGATGTTTCTAGGCATCAATCTATTTGAAGTCAATGTAATATTTGCTGTTATTGTCGCTATTGCTCAATTCTTCCAGATATGGACTATGCAGCCTAAAAAGAAAGATGAAGAGAAAGAACTTGATCAAATGGAAAAAATGCAGAATATGATGCAAAAACAAATGCTTATCATATTTCCATTAATGACTTTCTTTATCTTGACTCAATTCCCTTCGGCACTAGGACTATACTGGCTTGTAATTACAATTATTTCCATTATTCAACAAAAGATAATTTTAAAAAGCTAAAGTTATGTTAGACAAAAAAGAACTTCAAGTTATAGAGGAAAAATCAAAAGAATTCTTTAACAAAATAGGCCTTAATGTTGACCTTGAAATTGATTATTCAAACGAAGAAAAAGACCTTATTGAAATGAATGTTTTAAAAATAGACGATGCTAAAATGTATATTGGAAAACAAGGGCTTGTTTTGTCAGACCTCCAGCTTCTTTTAAGAAAGGTTATCAAGAAAGAATTGGATAAAGAAGTGTTTTTAACTTTGGATATTGATAATTACAAAAAAAACAAAGTAAATAGCTACAAAAGCATAGCAAATTCAGCTGCAGAAGAAGTATCAATTACTGGACAGCAAAAAATGCTTCCTCCATTATCCCCTTATGCAAGAAGGATTATCCACATGGAATTATCTAAAAGAGATGATGTAAAAACAGAAAGCGTAGGAGTGGGAGATCAAAGGAGGCTAGTTGTAAAACCTAAAATGATATAGTTAAAAAGCACTTTTCAGTGCTTTTTTTATTTAAGCTAATACCTTACAATCGTCTATTTTTCGTCTATAATATGACTATATATTGACCATAATAACAAAATCGCTCCAGATGAAGAACACTCGTGTCGTAGTGCTTGGGTTTGATCTAGAATAATGGTTCTGATTAGCAATTATTAACCAGGCTTTTCTATTTTATAACCTCAATTTTGATTCCAATGACACCATACTTCTCTTGTTCCTCTTTCGAGTAAAAGGATTTTATTTCTTCGATTAATTCTTCTTTCGAATTTCCGCCAAATAAGGATGGAGAAAAATCTGAAAATAAATTTTCGAAATTAGGATAACGATATAGCGCAGTTATGGTTGTAGACACGCTCTTTGACTGATTATTACTGCATGTAAAATTAATTTTATCTCCAAGACTAATTTGTCGACGCTTTTCATCGTATAATCTTGACTCTATAATTTTTTTTCCACTAACAATTTTTTCAAATGGAATAGCAGATAGCTTCATTTTGTGGACTGTCATATTTTTTCATTATAATTTTGTCTATCAAAATCTAAAATCATTTAAGCTCTTGTAATATTGTAAACAATTGATTAATTCAATGAATAAATTTATTTAATTTTCCTCAAATTTAGTCACTTCCCTTGAATGAACCACCCTTTCAAATGGTCCGCTATCAACTCTAAACTTTATTTTATTCAAATCGTAGTTAGGATGCATAATCAAATCATCATTAAAATTAAATAATAAGGAATATAATATATTGTATTCCCGTTTATATTCTTTTTTTCTATTTGATTCCTTGTCACAACTATTCCAAAATCAAGCCTTTCCTTTTTTAAATATTTATTTATGGCAATCAAATCGCTAAATTTTATATTATTTGAAGACTTTACCTCCATCGGAAGTTGCTTATTATTCTTTGATATTATAAAATCAATTTCTCGTTCTTTATCGCGAAAGAAGCTTATAGAATCGCCATTAATGTATTTTAAAGAAAGTGCGTCATATACAGCGTTTTCAATTATCTTTCCAAACGCTTGAGGAACTTCGTTCATATGATCCTCTGTATAATAATTCAAAGCGCAGATAAAATTTGTACATGTTGTATAAATCTTTTTTGAGACTCTGCCTCTTTTTATCAAACTTTTATGGTATTTGTAAATAATTTCAAAAATGTAGCTTTCTTTCAAATAACCAATATACTTTTCTAGTGTTTTTTTAGATGCTTTTACCTCTCTTCCTATGTTAATTATTTCGAAGATAGAGCCAACATTATTCAAAAGGTATCTAACCATTAATTTGAATTCGTCTACTTTTTCAATATTAAAAATATTTACGCAGTCTTCCTCAATCTTTCCAATAACCGATTCATTGATATAGTTATGGCGCTTATTAATATCTCTCAATTCTAATGTCTCTGGAAACTGTCCGCTTACAATATATTCTCTGCTCAAATCATATATTTTCTTGCCATTATATAAGTCAAACTGAGTCAATTTGCCAAATAACTTAGGCAAATCAAATAAATCATAAGGATTTAAAACTTCAACTTGTGCCTGCTTTATTCTTATAAATTCTCTAAAAGACATTGGGGGAAGATAATAATCAAAAATTCTGCCTGCCAAACTCTCCCTATTCTTTCCCTTAAGAAGCATGCTTTGAGAACCTGTCACGATAAATTTAATTCGCTTATTAGATAGATCGTAATATTTTTTTAATACTGCCTGCCAATTTTCAATATATTGTATTTCGTCAAGAAAAATATATACTTTCTCACTTTCTTTAAAAAGCATAGCCGGATTATCAATAACTTGTTCAAAGTAAAAAGACAAAATCTCATCAAGAAATTTTGTTTTTTTTATTTGGCTTGCATAATCAAAAAGAAAATAAAATACATACTCTGGATTGGTCTTCTTTTCAACCAAATGTGCGATAAGCTGCTTTAAAATTGTACTTTTCCCAACTCTCCTTAGTCCAACGATATTAAGAATTAGAGAGTGCTCTAAATTATCTAAAAGCTCAAAATACAAATCCCTCTTAGGAAGACTCTCTTCTCTTGGAATATACTTATGATCTTTCCACCAAGGGTTTCTTATTTCTAAATTTTTTCTCATCATGTTTGTATCCATAAATGTATATTTTAAGGATACCTTAGTATCCATAAAATGTCAATAAGGGATACATATATAGATAAATTTTTTATACCTGATATAATAAAGCTGTTAATACCCGTTGCACCCCTGTTCCATTTTTGGAATATGCGCGCGGGTTTTTGTTTTAATCAAGACCGTGACAATTTGTCACGGCCTCACTCTACATGTTTTGCCTCTTTTTAATTTCTTCTGGATTAGTTGTAATAATCTGATCTTCTGTGTATGAAGCAACCACCCTAATTGCTACGTGCTTTTGTCCTGCAAAAAAGATGCCTTCTCCTACTGGAACTTCGAGTAAAAGCATTTTTTCTTGATCTGTTAACATAAAAGTATCTCGAATCAAATCAATTCCAGCAGGGCTCTGTTTTAATAATAATTGAATAGAGGAGTTTGTAATAATAGGTTTTCCATAGTTTGATTTCATAAAGTCTGAAACATCTTGAGTAATTGTTGTGACGCCAAGCCAATACTTTCTTCCTCTCTTGCATAATCCGAATAGAAATGATGCACCATCTTCATTCTGCATCATCCACCAAGCCTCATCAATAATTAAGATTCTTTTCTTTAATGTAGACCTTACAGTATTCCAAATGTATCGCATAATAATGAACATGGCAATTGGACGAAGTTCATCCTCAATATCCCTTATCCCAAAGACTATAAGGTTGTTTCCTGTATTAACGTTTGATTTATTATTGAAAAACTGTGAAAAAGTTCCTTTTGTAAACTTCCTTAATTTTTCAGTTAACATTTCAGCTCCTTCCATTCCCTCAAGCACAGATTCCAAATCTGACAAAACTGGAACATTATCTTTCCATGTGCTTGGATCTGATTCAACTGTAATATCTCTTGCTGCATAAGTCTCAGACAAGGCTCTATCCATAATTGCATCTTCCTCAGGCGAGAGCCCATTTAGCATCACTCTCATTAATCCTACAAGGTTAATGATGTTAGACCTTAAAATGTCTTCTGGATCTTCTCCCTCTTTAACATCAGGCAAATCAAATGGATTGATATGGCTATCTGATCCTAATGAAATATTATAGAAAGAGCCTCCCGTAGCTTCTGCCAAAGTCTTATACTCATTTTCAGGATCAACAATAATACAGTCTATTCCAATCATAAGAGATCTTAATACTTCTAATTTAACAGCATAAGATTTACCCGAACCAGATTTAGCAAAGATAACCATGTTTGCGTTTTCTAAGCTAAACCTATCAAAAAGTACAAGAGAATTATTGTGCTTGTTAATTCCAAAAAGTATTCCGTCATTGCTGCTTAAGTCAAACGATATAAAAGGGAATATGCTAGATAATGGAGATGTGTTCATTGTTGTATGAATATCTAAATTATCTGTTCCATATGGCATTGTTGATAAAAGCCCTTCTTTCTGCTGATATAGTGCAGGCTTAATATATATTAATCTTGATTCTAAAATAGATCTTAAAGTTGTTTCTATTTGAATCAATTCTTTTTTATCTCTTGCATAAACAGTAATGTATAATCCAAATTTAAACATCTTTTCCTGCGCAGTCTGCAAACTTCCTCTTAACTCTTCCAAGTCATGAAAAGCGGTTTCTAAAGCTGGGTCTGATATGAGACCTTTTTCATCTCTTTCGCTTAATTCTGCTTGCACCTCTGTTACTTTCTGCCTTAACTTCTTTAAAACAGTTTCAGTTTCAATTGGATGCAAGAAAAAAGAAACGTCTAAAGGTATATCTAAATTAATAATTGGAGACAACCATCCTGTATTTATATACCTAGGGTAAGAAAAGATAAAATATGTTTTAGTTAAAACTTCCCCAATTTCAGCATCGCTTGGATTAATCTTGATTGAAGCAGGAGCAATAATGTCTTTCTCATCCATTAATTCTTCTGAAAAAAGCTTCTGCTTTGCTTCTTCTTTTGTATTTTTGTTATTAAATATTCCCATTTTTATATTGTTAATTCTGGTGGAAGTTCTGGATAATATCCATATTCTGCTTCCTGCAAATGATGATCTGCCCACAAAAGTTCAATAATTTCAGCAGTATTAAGTGGAGCTGATTTAAGTCCGCAACGTCTCAATCCTAAAGCAATATACTCCATTCTTTGATATAATTGGTATTTAGCTGCTTGAAACTTTTGTTCTGTTAATTGATCTTTGTTTGAATTTGGATCAGGTATAAAGCTTGTCAATTCTGTCAAAGGGAAATATGGAACTATTACATAAAAGCTTTTGGTCATAATTGATCCTCCGCCAATTATTTCTTCTATAAACCTAATGTATTCGCTTGTCTGCATTTTCAAAAGATCATTTGACTGCTGTTTTTCCATCGTTTTTAATTTTTCAACATACCCTGTCATGTTAATTCTTCGTGATTCAACTAAAATCTGCACTTGAAAATCAAGTGAATTTAAAAAGTTCTGAAATTGATAAATAATGGCTGTTTGTTCTTCTGCTGATTTTAAGCCAAAGTTAAGAGAAGAAATGACAAGTATTCCTCTTAAAGATTGGTTTTTCAAGATGATTATTCCTTCTTTAATCTTTTCTACTGGTATGAAGTTTTGTGTCGGAATTTTGTTTGTTGCCATTTCTATGAAAAATCTATTTTATTTCTAAGATCATTTAATTTTCCTTTTCTTATAACCAACCCCTTCAATCTATTCTCTCTTTCTTCTTTTTCTAAATCAATCGGTGTTTTTAATTCTGTTTTAAGAAAAACAGGAGCTTCTTTTCTTTGCCATAAGTATAATTTGGGCATGATTGAAAAATTTGCAAAATGTCCCATCATTTGCATAAAAGGTCTTCCGTCTATTTTTAAAAATGCCATTGCAATTGCTCCTCCTGTTATTATACCTGATAGAACAAGAAAAAGAAACATATTATTTTCTCCAAAAGAAAAATACATAGTAAAGATTACTCCTCCTGAAATACCAACAATCATAGCTTGCTTTAAAGTTAAAGGCCCTGCTATTTTGCTTTCTTCTTCAATAAATTGTGGGATCCTATATTGCATTGATTATATTATAGAATATTAAAAAAAGGTTTACAATATCCTTTTAAGATAATAATTCCTGCTGCCGAAAATCCTAATATGCAAATAATCTGATATTGCTGAAGCAAAACAACTATTAGACACATCTTTTAGTTTTTCCTCGATTAAAGAATTTAAGCGAAATCTTTGTCCGCACACAATTCATTTAACTGTTTTGCCTTTTGCTCTTTATAAAACAGGATTCTCTATTATTTTAAACTCATTATTTTTAGTGTTTATCTTCAAATCGACTCCTATTGGAAAAGTATAAAAATTAGAAATATTATGTCCGAAGCAAGAAACTTGAATAATTGGAAAATTGTATTCTCTAGTTAGATCTAAAACAATATCCTCTATAGGACGATTATCTTCTTTATGTTTTTTGTCTGCACAATCCGCCAATTTTCCGATAACCATTGCAGAAATATTTTTTAAATTTTGAGATAGTTTAAATTGATTTAATTTTTGATCTAAAGAAGCAGGACATTCTCCTATTTCTTCCCAAAACCAAATTTTTTTATTATAATTCGGAGAATATTTTGTTCCCAAAAGAGAATTACTCAAATGAATATTTCCCCCAATCAATTTTCCTTTGGCCTCTCCACTTTTTATAACTTTCATATCATTAGGCAATAAATATTCTTTTTTCTTTCCTTCTAATATGTCAAATAGAAACATTTTGGATGCTTTATTTATTTTTTTAAAATCAGAGAG
>JAQVLF010000001.1 GCA_028704295.1 Minisyncoccota bacterium
TGTTCATGATTAATTTTATCCCCTGAGAGGCTAAATCTTTTTTTTATTTCTTCTGCTGCTTCTTCATCTTTTTTCGTCCATCCATCAACATTGTAACAAACAGCATCGAATGAGGTATTTTCCTTATAGGGAATTAATGGTTCCGTACTAATCCCTATTATATTTTTTAATGTTGGAAATCTTAACTTAGCTACTTTACAATAATCTTGAAGCATGCCGATCCTAATTTTTCTATATTCCTCATAGGAATAAGAAAATTCGTTTGAAAAAGGTAGGAACACATAGCCAAGCTCATTATTGTTTTTTTCTAAAACTATGTATCTTGGATTGTTTTTTCTAGAATCACTAAAAAACACATCTTTAAATTGTTCAGATAATATTCTTCGATGAAATCGAGGTTCACTTGCTAAAAACCGCATTATTTTCTCTGTTTCTTGAAAATTATCTCCAACATAATTACTAAAATGCTCTATAATATCATCCCAAAGATAACTTATCTGATTTTTAGTTCTATGCAAGATTTTTCTAGGATTTTTATTAAAAATCTCCCAAGAACCCTCATCGAAAAACAACATATTTAGATCAAGTGAATCTTTAGATTCATTCTTTAAATTATTTTTATGCTGCAAATAAAAAGCTAACAATTCCTCTTCTCCTGTATAAGATATTATTTTGCCTGAAGTTAAAAATTTCCCTTTTTCTTCTAAGTATTTTATAAAATCTGGGGCTGTATCTAATTCATTTAATATTATGTCCAAAGAAGAATCATCTAGAAAATGAACAAATGTTTTATCTTTATCTAAAATACCTAGAACAAAAGGGGTATTATGATTGTCTTTACCCACAATTCCCGAATTAAATATTAAACTTCCAGTTTTTCCCAACTTACCACACTCTTCAGATGCTCCATGAGCAACAACAATTAAATGAAATTTTATATCCAACCCTTTTAATGAAAATGGAATTTTGCGATTACATTTACCATCTAAAAAAATCTTGTCGGGAAAATTATTAATCCACCTTTCTGCCCCCCAAAGTTGTTTTGCAGACTTCATTACAGCTCTCTTGAACCATCTCTTCCAGTCTTTTGTTGTGTCTCCCGAATTAGGAAACTTACAATTTTTATCTGAAAAAATAATAACATGATTCTTAAAAACAACTAACGTATCACAAATTTCTTTTCCATCACCCTCATTACTTTTCCCTTGATCTTTAAAAACTCTAGGATATGTCCAAAGAGAAAGAAATGCTTTTGTGCACATCTTATTTAAATATTTTTCACTTTCTGTAATTCCATTATTTTTTTTCATATCTAATATAATTTAAAAAGTCCGAAACCTTCTTGCACTCCATTATTCCATTTATTAGGATTCTTACTCATTCCTGAAAATTGATAATTAAATGGATTAAAAAAATGTCCACATCCAAAATTATCCTTATTTAATTCTTCTGGCATTTTCCCTAACTTAATAGTATATATCTTTTTTCCTAAAAAACTAATTTGTGATAATATTTCACCATTAAACCTATAAAACGTAACTGTATGTCCAACGGCTCTCCTTTTTACAGTCTTTTCATCATATATAATAGGTTCTTGTTGAATAGAGATTAGTACTTCTTTTGTTGGCAAATCTTTCTTGCCTAAAATATAATCTTTTATAGGAATAAAATTATCATTAAATAAAATGTGTCCCATATCAGATTGAATCGCACAATAAGAAAAATAATTAAAAGAGATTTTTGCTAAAAATCGCGCTACATAAGTACCAATGTTTTGATTAACAGATATCTTAACTTCTTTGCCTTCAATCCCCTCTGATCCTGTGAATTTTCCTTGTTTTTCTTTATAATCAATACCTAATTCTCTTAATAAAGAAATTGCTTCATCTAATTTTAATCTATCCTTATTATTTTGCATTCCAACAAAGATAGAAACATCCTCACTTCTCGTTCCCTCTAAATTTTGTATCAATTTTCTAAATTTACTAGAACCCCTTATCTTCTTCGAGTTATCTATCAATAAAATTAAATACCCATCCTTGCAATAATTTTTTATTTTTATTTGATCAACAAATTTAATACAATGCTCCCCATCTTTATATTCAAAAAAAGGAAAAATATCATTGAAAAAATCATCTCCTAATCCAGCAATAAAAAACATTTTGGTAAATTCTCCCCTAATTCTTACCTGATAAGAATCATTTAAATTATACATTTGCCAAAATATACCCTCCTCAGAATCTTCCTTAAACCTTGATTCTAGAGAACTAAAAATTACAGAATTACAATTTTTACAAACATGCCCCTTAATAGTTAGGTTCTCTCGAAAAGTTCCCAACATTCTTGGTAAAACATGCTCTGTATTAAATAATCTTTCTTCTTTTTCTTTATTGCAATAAATACATTTCATGACTTAAAAAACTTATTATATTTTCTTAAAATCTCATACTTTTTCTTCACATTAAAATTAGCAAGAGATTGTATGAATCCATTAAATGAACCGCTTAATAAAACATCAATATCTTTATAAATATCATTGCATTTTCTGTAAAATTCTGGATTATTCATAACAATCTGATATTTGTACTCATTCCAAACATTTAGATTAATCCTTTTAAGACTTTCCATATCCCCCTTTTCTATTAGTTTAATATTATTTTTTAACTCATTGGTAGCAATCTCTGTTATATTTGTATTTATCTTATCCCGTTGTAATTTTTCACAATAAGGTATAAAAAGAGCAACCAATACCGCTAAAAATGTAGCCATTGCCGAAACGGCCTCCCAACAGATCTCACTCATATTTTTTAAATTTAATATTTTTATTACTCATCTTATTCTTTATTAATGATCCATATATAATATCTACTAATCTCAACAATTCAGTTATTCCCCTCAACGCTTCTTGATCAGATATCTCTTTATTAAACTCCTTTCTATATATTAACTTAAATTTCTCTAATTGTTTTAATATCATTTTTCCTTTTTCCCTATATAATAATTCCCTCCATTATTGGCTATCCATTCTCTCAATCTCTGCCCTCTTTCTGAATCTTTCCTACCAATCCTATGAATAAAACTAATTGTTTTACTAGGACTACCAAAACCAAATTCATTTTCTGTTTCTTTTCTATATTCTAACTCTATATAATACAAACCCTTAATCAAATATTCAATATTATCTAAAGATAATTTAGAAAAATCAAAATTTGAAAACAATAATTCTTGACCTGTTAAACTAGGAAAGTTTGGCAAAAAATAATATAAATTATCTATTCAACAAATTCCATTTTTGCCAATTTCTATATTTTATTTATTTCTTTTTCGTGTTTATTTGTCATTTTTAATAATCTTATTTTTATTTTGTCCATCCATAAAAGCATACATATCTACAATCTTTGCTTTTGTGTAAACAATACCTTCTATCTCCTTTTCACTATTAAAATCATATGTATGAAAATTATAAGAATCAATTATTTTCTTATTATCTAAATAAAAATCATATATCTTTGATAAGGATTTTTTATTCAATGAATTAACTTTCATGCTCTTTTTAAAATATCTATCAAAAGCAGGCACATTCGCAAAAACACCGAGCATTATCTTTGTAATCAATGTATCGCTTGGACTATTTTCTTTACCCAATGCATCTTTTATTTTTTCTTTTATATCTAATAAGATATAAATATTTTTATCGATACTATAAGACGGAACATCTATTTCCCAAAGAATACGATCTTGTTCTGAGATAACTCTTATAAGATTAGAAAAATTCTTAACACTTTTCTGGAGCAAAAAAGAACCACCCCTCATCATACCCCAACTTGCTAAATAAAATCCCAACTGCAAACAACTCATTTGCATATTTTCTTTGTTAGAGATTTCATGAATTTTATCTTTTTTATAAAAAGAATAAAAATAATTATAACAAAAGTCAAAAGAGCAATATCTTTCATTGGGATATCTTCCATTATTTTTTCCCTTTCCTTTTAAAAAATAATCTATTTGCTTTTCTATATTTATTTTTTTATTCATTACTTTTGATCACTCTAACTACTGTTCCCATAATTAAATAATTAAGATATTGTAAATCTTTCTCGTCTAATATAATTGGACTTATCTTTAATAATGACTCCGATAATAATCTTATCTCACCATCCTTCCTTAAAATCTCTTCTGTATAAAAAGCATCTCTCTTTACCGGATGAAATATCCTCTTAACTTCTATGCCCTTTTTTTCATTCATTATAATTAAAATTATTAATTATTTATCTCCATAACTTGTTCATATTTATCATTGTTTTCTTCAATAATAACTCTATCTGTACAAATTGTAACTTTTTTAATTTTAGCCTTTTAAAAATTATCTAAAGAATATTTCTTTTGCAATCCCTTTATTAATATATTTTTTATTTCTTCATGCTTATCAGCTTCTTTTATAATCACAAAAGCCGTGTCCGAAATAAAAAGATCGAACATTTTTCCATTAAAAATATATTTAAATTCTTTTTCATCTTTTCCATTATCACATTTAATGGGCTCACTGTGTGAATTAACAAACATATTCTCATAATTTAATATTTCTTCGTTGTGCTCTGAATTACTAATTTCTATTCTATTAAAACAATTTATATTATTCCCTTCGAATTGTTCTTCAGTTTGTTCCTTAATAAATTCTTTTATTGTTTTAGCAATTTCTTTAAAATCATCATAGGTTTGCAATGGATCATTGGGAATTTTTATTAAAAGTTGGCAGATTTCTTCTCCTTCATATTTTCCATTCTCTCTATTCATTAAAAAATCTATAACCATTGAAGATATACCCCTACTATCAACTCCTAAAAAAGATATTGTTAATAGTTCAATTCCTATTTCATTTTTATTCCAAAATTCTTCTATATTATTTTGTGCTTTGAATGCCATCATAACTTTTTTATATTTTTTACTCTCAATATCATAATTTTAAATTCATAATATTAATATCTTCACTCCTCACCTCTTTTTGCAATTGTTTTTCTCTTTCAATAATTGGAAAATATTTCCTTGCTAAAAAAGGCTCTACGGAATTTAAATAATTACACCACCCCTCTAACCAAATTAAATAAGTATGTAATGGTTTCGATGTTTGATAAAAATTCGAAGAATATTCATCTTCTCCCAATTTATCTAAAAAATAAAAATGCATTCTTAATAACTTTTTAATTTTCTTAGGAATTCTTGGCATCTCGTGATCAGAAACAGACAAACCAGTTACTATTTGACTTCTTCCCCTTTTCATGAATTTTGTTTTATTGTCATTCAAAACAAATCCATTTTTTCTTATTATACTACAAATAAAACCTAAATCTATATTATCGTTTGATGAAAATGTCATATCGTCCCCATAACGAGTATATGTATATATTTTTTCTTTTGAATGTTTAGAAAGTTCTTTATCGATATTCATAAAAACCATATTTGATAAAATAGGGCTAGTATAAAAACCTTGAGGAAGAAAGTTTTCTATTGTTGATATTTTTGCCAATCCAGAAGCTATGTCTTCATTCGCCCCTAACATTAAAAATACTTCTTTTACCTGATTAATTTTTATTGATTCAAAAAAATTCTTAACGTCTAAATTAATTACTATTTTTTTTCCGATATGATTCAATGCATTTGTTCTTATTCCCTTTCCTTTTACAAATCCATGGACACATTCTAATGGATTATAGTTATTCTCTAAAAATTTTCGTATACTTTGCAAAGCAGTTTTAGAGCCTTGATTTATAGTTTCATATATCTTCCTTTTTTTTCCTTTTTTTGTATACAAATAAAAATATGCAAAATCTACAAAAGGATTATCTTTATTCTCATCATCCAACGACTTTTTTTCCACGCAAACCTTCTCTTCTTTTAATAAATGATCTAGATACTTTAATGAAATACCCAAAAATTCTGCTAACTGGTCATTGTTTTTTAACCCTTTTATTTCTTTTAAATTTTGCATAGGCAATAAAATACGAACATATTTTAATCCTTGGTAAGGATACGAATTATGGTTAATATAGCTAACGAGTACGAACTCATACTCTCTAAATTACCAAGGATTAAAAAATAATCGAATTATTATCCTCCCCTATCATTAATTCATTTTTACTATTATAATAAATTCCCTTATCTATATCATATATCATTCCAATCTTAGATTTAATTAATTTGTAATTTAAAACCCTACAAGGCTTAATCTTCACTCTATATGCTTTTAAAAATATATGATTAACATAGTCAGTAATGGCCAATAATTTCTCTTTCTTCTTACAAATATTAACATTAAAATTAATTGTTTTTCCAATTTTTTTTGATACTCTTACCAACTCTTCCTTAAATACCTTTTTAGATATACTATTTTTAAAAATTCCATTTTCTTCAAAAAAAATACTAATATTATTATTTTTATGTTGTAAAAATAAATTCTTAAAAAGTGCTCCTACCATCTTAATATAAATTTTTTCCTTGTCTTCTATAGTATTTTTACTAACCTTAATAAAAACCAAATAAGACCTGAAGGGTGCTTCTCTTAATAAACGGACAAATTCAGAATAAATATCTGGGTGATCCTCTGAGGCATGGAAACCTTTAAAATTTGGATTATTAAATTGAAGTTTATTCCTTATATAATTCTCCTTGTTGATAATTTCTAATCTAAGGCTTTTAACATCTTGCACTATCGAGCAACCTAAAACAAAAATTTCACAATTACTATCCACACTCAAACTTCCTCCTTCGTCAACGTAAAAACTTATCTCCATATTTTCCTATAATTTTTTATTGCAATTTCTAATATATCCATAATATTCATATTAAAATTAAAAAACACCCAAATTAAAGGGTGTTCCCGTCGTAATTAATTATTAATAATTTACTTAATATCTTAATCATATAAGTTTGTTTAATTTTAACGCATCTCGTACCGCGCTCAACTTGGCTGTGGGACTAGGATTCGAACCTAGATTAATGGGACCAAAACCCATCGTCCTACCGTTAGACGATCCCACAATATTTGTTTTTCAACGAATTTATCTTAATGTATTTTATTAAAAAAATCAACTTTTTTTAGCTTGATAGAAATAATCTATCAAAGCTAATTCCATTGGAAGCTGAGGAATAGAAGAAAACTTCCTTTTATTCTCTGCTTCTAAAAGTAAATTAAGAATCAACTTCAAGTCTTCTCCAGTAAATCTCTCTGACTGACTTACCATTCTCTCTTTTGTCTCTTTAGTCTCTCCAACAATAATATCATTTATCAAATCCTTATTAATCTTTAGAATAAGTAGCTTCCTTAAAAAATTAGTAATAGTTTTACTAAATTCTTCAATGTTTAATCCTCTCTCAATATTTTCATTCAAGTACTTTATTGCTAAAGGAATATTCTTATCAATTAAAAACTCTGTAAAGTCAAAAGCTAAACTTAAATCAACTAAACCAAGCATGTCTTGTATATCCTCAACCTTTATTTCTTTTTTAGAAGTAAAGTTTAGAATCTGATCAAATATTCCTTCTGCGTCACGCAAAGCTCCATCAGCTGAAGCAGCAATCAATTCTAAAGCTTCTTTCTCTACTATTACCCCTTCTTTTTGAGCAATCTCTTCTAATTTAGAAACAATTTCTTTAATAGTTAATTTGTAAAAATCAAATCTTTGACATCTTGATGCAATGGTAGAAATCATCTTATGAGCTTCAGTTGTAGCTAAAATAAATACAACGTATTCTGGCGGTTCTTCTAATATTTTTAAAAGCGCATTGGCAGCATCTTTTGATAATTGATGAGCCTCATCTAATATTAGCACCTTATACTTTAATAAATTAGGCTTGTACCTAATAGAATCCCTGAGTGATCTAATATCATCAATTCCTCTATTTGAAGCTGCATCTATTTCAATTAAATCAACAGCACTTCCTTTATTAATTTCTTGGCACGCAACACATTCATTACAAGGTTCAAACCCTTTTCTGTTCTGGCAGTTTATAGCTTTAGCAAAAAGCCTTGCCATAGATGTCTTTCCAGTACCTCTATGCCCTGAAAACAAATAAGCATGAGCAATTGAATTTAACTCAATCTCATTTTTAAGAGTCTGTATTACATGGTTTTGAGCAGTAAAGTCTTTAAACTGCTGTGGACGATATTTTCTGTATAAAACTTGCTTCATATTAAACTTATTCTACTACTTTAAAAAGTAAAAATCAATAAAAAAATAGAGCTGCTTTGCATTATATATTAGGACGTGCGGTAACACCCAAAGCAGCCGCCCCTCCTCTTTTGTGCCCTAAGAGGAAGGGACTACTTTAAGAATATCATAGAAAAAAGATAAGTCAATCAATAAAAAAAAGGCATAGGAGGTAATCAGACTTTCGGAGTAAGTCTGGGCCTTATGCCAAAAAAAGGGCCACCCGTATAATATTACAAATAAATACATTTGACAAGTTTAAAAAACAAATATATCATAGTCTTAATGAATTACAAAATAAGCACAACTTGTTGCTGTTCAAACTCTTTTTAAAGAGGTTGGTTTTGTTAAATAATAAATAGTAATAACCCGCCTCTTAATAAGAGGTTTTTTAATAATATGAAACAATTACTAGACTTAATAGGAAATACGCCATTGCTTGAAATTGAACCAAACATTTTTGCTAAAATGGAAGGTTTTAATTTAACAGGATCAATAAAAGATAGGACTGCTTTATCTATGATCGAAGATGCAGAAAAGAAAGGGAGATTAAAACCAGGCGTTAGTATAGTTGAGCCAACTTCTGGAAATACTGGAATAGCCTTAGCCATGATATCCGCTATTAAGGGATATGAATTATCAGTTGTTATTCCTCAAAGCACAAGTGAAGAAAAAAAGAAAATGATTTTAACTTATGGAGGAAGAATCATATCTATTCCGGACGAACGATTTAGAGAACCAGTTATTAAAGAATTAAAAGAAAAAGAAAAATTAGGTGAGATTGTTTTTTTAAATCAATATGAAAACGAAAACAATGTAAAAGTACATTACGAAAAAACTGGTGAAGAAATAGTAAAGCAAATGGAAGGAAAACAGATTGACTATTTTGTAGCAGGTTTAGGAACAGGAGGAACCATTACAGGAGTCTCAAAAAAATTAAAGGAGCATTTTCCCAATATCAAAATAATTGGAGTAGAACCAAAAAAAGGAGAAAAAATCGAAGGATTAAAGTCTTTAAAAGATGGATACACTCCTCCTATTCTTAATCTAAACCAAATTGATGAAATCATTGATTTAAGTGCAGAAGATTCTGTTAAAGGAAGAAATTATTTAGCTAAAAAAGGAATACTTGTAGGATTATCTTCTGGAGCAGTGTTCCAAACAATTAAAAACCTTAACTTAAAAGGAAACGTCGTAACAATCTTCCCTGACAGGGGTGAAAGATATTTAAAATAATTAAGATGTGTAATATAATAAAACTATGATTAAACTATATAATACTCTTACACGTAAAGTAGAAGAATTTAAGCCGATTAATGATAAAGAAGTTAGATTATACACTTGTGGACCAACAGTCTATTCTTTTGCTCATATAGGAAATTTAAAAACATATATTTTTGAAGATGTTTTAAAAAGAGTTTTAGAGTACAATGGATATAATGTAAAACATATCATGAATATAACAGATGTCGGACACTTAACATCTGATGAGGACGAAGGAGAAGATAAATTAGAAAAAAGTGCAGCAAAAGAAAAAAAGACAGTTTTAGATATTGTGGAATTTTACACAAAACACTTTAAAGAAGATTTAGAAAAATTAAATATTGAATTCCCAGACAGATTTATAAAAGCAACTGAAACAATAGAAGATCAAATAGAATTAATTAAAACTTTAGAAGAAAAAGGATACACTTATAAAACATCTGATGGAATATATTTTGATACATCAAAGCTTCCTTCTTATGGTGTATTATGGGGAGAAAAAGAACAAACTGATTTAATATCTAGAATTGAAGAAAACAAAGAAAAGAAACATCCTCAAGATTTTGCTTTATGGAAGTTTTCTCCAAAAGACAAGAAAAGACAAATGGAATGGGCATCTCCTTGGGGAATTGGTTTTCCTGGATGGCATACAGAATGTGTGGTCATTGCAGCAAAAGCTTTAGGCGTTCCTTTTGATATTCATTGCGGAGGTATAGATCATATTTCAGTGCATCATACAAATGAAATTGCACAAGCTGAGGCAGCATATAATAGTAGATTAGCAAATTTCTGGATGCACGGAGAATTTCTTGTTGCAAAAGATGATGTTAAAATGGGTAAGTCAAAAGGAAATATCATTACCTTGAGCGATATAGAAGATCCTTTATCTTATAGATACTTAAATCTAACTGCCCACTATAAATCTAAATTAGCTTTCTCAAAAGAAAGCATAGAAGGAGCAAGAATAAGCTTAAATAAATTAAGAGAAAAAATTAATGAACTTGATATTAATTCAGAACCTAAAAGCCCTGAATTAAAAAAGAAATATCAAAATCAATTTTTAGATTTTATTAATAACGATTTAGACATGCCAAAGGCCCTTGCATTAACTTGGGAGTTATTAAAAGATGACAATCTTTCTGATATTGAAAAGTACGAATTAATTCAAGATTTTGATAAAGTGTTTGGGCTTAAATTAAAAAAAGAAGAAATTAAAATTCCAGAAGAAATCATTAATCTCGCAAACGAAAGAGAAAAAGCAAGGCAAGAAAAAAACTTTAAAAAAGCTGATGAACTCCGAAAGCTTATAGAAGAAAAGGGATACTCTATCAAAGACGAAGAAACCGGCTTTGTAATTAAAAAATGAGTATATAATACTCATAATGCACAGTATAAAATCATTTTTCCACCCTGCTTTGTAGGAAGGATCACCGTTCTATAGCTGTCCCAGAATTGGTTTTTTTCAAGACCTTCTTTGCAAAACAGCAATTTCGATTTTAGCTCCTTACTGATGTGCTCAATTGCCATAACATCTTCGCCAAAAATCTTTGATTTCATATAAATCACCTCTATTTAAAAAGTAATATTATTTGTATTTTTAGTCAAGTAGTTCTTCTATTTAACAAAATGTTATAAGGACTTAGTATTTAACTAGGCGATGAGATGATCCCGAAGACGCTAAACACGTTGATGAACTCTGTGTAGTATAGGACTCATGAAAACGGGAATTCCTATCAAAAAAAGGCAGTTACTGCCAGGACAACGAGCCTAGGATTAGAGCTTCTCGAATAGCTTTTTCCTATCGATTTTTTTGTATCAAAAAAAGAGGACTCTTCCATCTCGTAATATAACGGACGATTTCTCCGCCAAACGGTAGAGGACTCTTCTACACCTCACAGTTAATCGGTACACGATCAAGTCCCTGTAAGGAAATAATCTCTTCCATGCCCTCCCTTCACTTTTTCGATACTCTGTTCTCCAGATAGTAAATAATATATCATCCTCTCCGATGATAGGCACTGGTGTATTCATGCTAAATCTGAGCTTATTTTAAAAAAATAGTCAACCAACCCCGCCCTAAAGGACGGGGCTTGCGGCAAAGGTTAGTCAATCTTCTTTTTACAAATATTATAAAATTCTAAAACTTGATCGGCAATTTTCTCCCAAGAATAATTCTTGGCAGTCTCATACCCCCACTCACCCATTTCTTTTCTCAATTTTTCATCTTCAATCAAACTCTCTAATATTAAAGCTAATTTAGTAGAATCTCTGGGCGGAGCTAAGAACTTTTCTCCTTTTGTATTTTGCAAAAGCTCTTTGTAGCCTAAATTACTAAAACCGCAAACTGGTTTTTTGCACGCCATAGCTTCTAATAGAACTATTCCAAAACTTTCTCCAAAAATTGCAGGACTACAAAATATATCACAAGTATTAAAATATCTTGCAATACATTTTCCTGATTTTTGTCCTTCAAAAACAACGTCCTTAAGGTCGTTAAATCTAACAAACCTTTCACAATCTTTTCTCAATATTCCATCTCCAACAATAATTAGTCTCAAATTATTATGTTTTTCCTGAAGCAGCTTGTATGCCTCTAAAAGATAAATCAAACCTTTTCTTTCTTCTATTCTTCCTAAAAAAAGAATATTAATCTTACCATCTTTAAATTTAGAATATCCCTCAATATTAGGATTAAATTCATTTGTATCAATTCCATTAGGAATTACTTTCATTGGATTTTTGTACCCCTTAAACATTCTTAAAATTAGATCTGCTACTCCAATTACACCATCCATTCTTTCATTTAAATTTTTAATAAACAATTTAGAAAAGTAAGGCATTCTTCTAAAAATAGGCATACTGTCTAAATTGGCATGAAAAGTTAATATATTGCATGTATTCTGTTTGATTCCCTTCTGTGTTTCTAAAATTTGCCATGCTGAAGGCACGACAAAATTGTGAAAATGTAAAACATCGAACTTTTCTTTTTTCAAAACCTTTTTAATGGAAAAAGGATTCAAATTCATACAAAAATCTCCTTGAGTTCCACCAATGTTAAAAGGCAGAGACATCCCCATAATAATTACATTCTTTCCGTACTTTTCCCCAAACTTCCTTCTGGGAATAATAATTTTTGTTTCTATCCCCCTTTTCTCAAATTCTTTTGACAAGCCTAGGATATGATTTTTAACTCCCCCTGGATTAACAAAAGAATGGAAACATATAAAGCCTACTTTCATTTTATTGAAAAAAAATAATATTATGCTATCATTATAATCAATGTCAAACGAAATTGCAAACAAAATTCCCCCTCACGATTTAGAGGCTGAAATGAGCGTTTTAGGTTCTCTTATGCTAGATAAAGACGCTATTATTAAAGTGGCTGATTTTTTAAGAGGAGAAGACTTTTATTACAAAAAGCACGAAAATATTTACAAAGTCCTAGAGGAACTATTTTCTAATGGAGAGCCAATAGATATCATTTCCGTTTCTTCTAAATTAAAAGAAAGGGATTTGATGGATAAGATTGGAGGACCCGCATATTTAACCGAACTCATAAACACTGTGCCAACAGCAAGCCATGTAATTACTTATGGCAAGATTGTACAAAAGAAAAGAATTTTAAGAGATTTGATTTCTACCGGTCAAGATATTGCTTTATCAGGTTATGAAGAAGAAAAAGAGTCAGAAGAACTTTTAGACAATGCTGAGAGAAAAATATTTGAAATAACCCAAAAAAGCATGACTCAAGCTTTTACCTCTATTAAACCGTGCTTAAAAGAAGCTTTTGAGAGAATGGAAAGAATATCAAATAAAGAAGGAAGATTAAGGGGCGTTTCAACAGGTTTTAATGATCTAGATAATTATTTATCAGGGCTTCAAAAATCAGACTTAGTGATTTTGGCAGCAAGGCCTTCTATGGGTAAATCTAGTTTAGCACTGGACATTGCAAAAAGCGTTGCCTTAAAAGAACAAATGCCCGTAGGATTCTTTTCTCTTGAGATGTCTAATGATCAATTAGTAGATAGAATGATAAGCTCTGAAGCAAATGTTGACGCATGGAAAATCAGGCAAGGAACATTGTCCTCTCAAGGAGAAGATAATGATTTTCTCAAAATACAAAACGCTTTAGGCACCTTGTCAGATGCCCCAATATTTATAAATGATACATCGTCTATAACTGTACTGCAAATGAGAGCGATGGCTAGAAGATTAAAATCACAGCACGGTTTAGGACTAATTGTAATTGATTATTTGCAATTAATTGAACCAAGTAATAAAAACATTGGCGCTGTACAGCAGATAACAGAAATCTCAAGGCAATTAAAAGGCCTTGCAAGGGAATTAGATGTTCCAGTCTTAGCTTTATCCCAATTATCAAGAGCAGTTGAGCAAAGAACCCCTAGTATACCTAAACTATCAGATTTAAGAGATTCAGGTTCTATTGAGCAGGATGCTGACGTAGTGCTCTTTATTTATAGGGAAGAAGTTTATAGAAAAGAAACTCCAAGAAGAGGCATTGCAGATATAATTATCGCTAAGCATAGAAACGGCCCAATAGGAAAAGTTGAGCTATTCTTTGACAGCTCCAAATCAAGTTTTAGAAACTTAGAAAAAACAGGCATGGACTACAATGAAAGTTTTGGCAGCGACAATCCTCCTCAACCAAATCCTATTGACATTGAATTTTAAAACCTCTCAATTTTGAGAGGTTTATTATTTACTTTGAAACAATTTCAGATATTTCTACTTCAGTGAATGGCTGCCTGTGTCCTTTTTTAACTTTGTATCTCTTTTTAGGCTTCTTTTTAAATATAATGACTTTTTCACTTCTATCCTGTTTTAAAACCTTGCCTGAAACGCTGGCTCCCTTAATAGTAGGTTCTCCAATAATAGTTTTCCCTTCATTATTAATCAACAAAACCTCTTCAAAAGTTACACTTTTGCCTTCTTCAATATCTATTTTTTCAACTTTAATTTTCTTTCCTGGGCTAACAATGTATTGCTTGCCTCCTGTTTTAATCACGGCTAACATAATATTTTCTTTTGATTTTAAATTAAATAACAACGATATATTAACAATTTTTTAAGTATTCGTCAATATTCAGAAACTATTTTTATAATCTTCTCCGAAAGTTCTTTAAATTCTTTCCTTGCCTTATCAATATTTTCTTTAGTGCCTTGATGAATATCTTCTATTAAATCCTCTGGCAAATCAAAAATTGCCATGCCTACTTCCTGACATTTAAAAGGGATTCTCCCATAATCCTGTATTTTTTCCAAAGGTTCTTTCCAACTCTTCTCAACAAGCCCATTCCTGCAATGTTTTTCGGATAAATATTCTTTTACTTTCATTGGAATTTCTTCTATCCAATGACGATGATCTTTGATTGGATTTTTTGCATATACATTGTAAGAATTTACTATGTATCCAATAAACAGCCCTTCTCCAGAAAGCACAAATTTGTTTTCAGTATTTCCTGAAAGTGCCTTTCCAGTTATTTTCCAGTTATTCTTCCATTTTTCAAACATGCTTCCTAGATTCTCAATTCCCTGCACACTGAAAGCATCAGGCATCATCGGCACCACAAAATAGTCTGATCCAAGAAAAATAATCTGATTCAGAAGTGAAAGGCTTGGGGAAGTATCAATGACAAAGATATCTACCTCCTCCATAAGACCCTTTTCTCTTAGAAATCTATCTATAGCGCTTGTTTGAAAGTATCCTAATTGCTGCCCTGATGCCGCCAATCCATAAGCTGTAGTCAATAAATTTTCATATAATGATAAATTGACGCTGCCCTTAAGTAAAAAAAGTTTTTCATTAATGCTTGAAATAGGGATAAAAGGTACTTTTAAATCAACATCTGAACCTCCTTCAACTATTCCTTTAAGTACATCATAAATATCTTTTTCGACAGAAGAAAAGAGGGTCTTTTCATATTGATTGTCACCTATAGCCAAACGCGAAAGATTGCATTGAGGATCTAAATCAATTAGGACTGTTTTATACCCTTTTCTTGCAAAAGATACGGCACAGTTAAAAGCTAGGGTTGTCTTTCCAACCCCGCCTTTATTATTCGCGAACAATAATTTCTTATATCTAGAAAACTTCATCTTTATTCAAATGATAACTTAGTTATATCTTCAATGTCAATATTAAAGACTAACAATAATTTCCATTATTATAAAAATCACATAAAGGCTAACCAAAAACAGGGCCTCTCCTTTTGTGATTTTTTTGTCAGTTCTACCAAATATCAAAAACATAATACATGCAATTAAAAGAATAGCTCGAGCAATAGCAAAATTACTAAATCCACTAATTGGAATAGGATGAATTAAGGACACTATTCCAAGTACAAGGGTTGCAGGCACAATAACGCACCCCATAATGTTTCCTAAAACCATGTAATTATTCTGCTTTTGAGAAGATTTTATCGTAAAATAAAGTTCTGGAGCTGCATTTCCAAAGCCTACAATAAAAATTCCAACTAAGATAACTGGCATACTCAATCCTTCTGCCAAACCTTCAGCAGACCACACAATTCCTTGTGCTGCAATTACTATTAAAAATATACCTAAAATCGTTTTTCCAAGATTTTCTAAAAATATAATAAAAGCTTTTCCTAAATCATTATGAAGCCCTTCTTCATCATAAGGCCTCGTGAATCTTTCTTTTTTGGCAAAAAGCCAAAATATGTAAGTGAAATAGAAGAATATAAGAATTACGCCATCTGCTCTAGATAAAAAATTATCAAGGCAAAGCATTAAAGGCAAAACGGTAGCTCCTAAAGTAAAAAATAAGGTCGTATTTATTGTCCTACTATCCGTTACTATAGCCCTTCCTGTTAAAAGAATGGGAAGCGCTAATACAAGTGTTAAGTCAATAATATTTCCGCTTATAACTTCCCCTAAGGAAAGCTCTGGAATTCCTTGCAAGGCTGATGAAATTCCAACAAATAAATTAGGAAGAGATCCAAAAAGACCCATAACTAAAAAAGATAAAACAAATTCCCTCCATCCTAAATATCTTGCAACATTCATAACCCCATCAACAACCCATTCTCCTGCAAAATATATAATAAGGCAAGAAACTATAAATACTGCAATTAATATAATAAAAGACATATCTATTTATTAAAAAATGTGATTATTTCGTAAAGCATACCCAGCACAAATAAAAGAAAAAGTGGATAAGTTAATACTTTTATTTTTCTATTAATTCTACCATAAATTAAAAGGATTAAAATACCATCTATCGCAAACAAAAGTCCTCCAACAAAAGATATTACTCCTAGAAAACTATTTATACCTAGAAGAAAAAGGGTAATAGGAACTCCGCAAGTTATTATTGTGGAAGTATTCTTCTTTAATCCTAAATCAAACCAAAGTATTTTTTGAAGCGTTAAGCCAATTGTTATAAAGGAAGTAAACGTTGTTAAAATTCCAAAAGCCATTAATGCAAACCCTATATCTCCCCCTATAATTGATTGCAAGCAATTCAATGATTCCTCGGAAACTCCAGTTCCGCAAACAGAAAGCACAAGAGCGGTAAAAAATGCATAAACAATAAAGCAGATTATAAATGAAGCAATAACTATTTTTTTCAAATCTTTTCTCTCTTTTAAAAGCAGTTCTTCTGCTTCTGGAACAATTGAAATTCCCCATAATGAAAACAAAACAGGTCCATATGGAAGAAATAAATATTCTGGATTGAATGCAATGTTTAAGTTGGAAATATCTATAAAATTTATTGATTTTAAAAATATTAAAATTAAAAATACGAAGAATAAAATAACTCCATAAAACTCAACCTTAGAAATAATCTTTATTCCAAAAATTATCAAAATCGCTCCTAAAGCAAAGTAAATTAAGGTTGCGTAAAAAGGATCAATGTTTAAAATATTAGACAAAAATTCCCCTCCGATAATTAAATAAGCTAAAATAGTTCCAATTATTCCAAAAATATTAGAAAAAAATGCAGCTTTTTCTCCCTTCTTACCTAAATACATTTTGGCAAAACCAGGAAGCCTCTTATTGTCCGGAGACTTTAGTGCAATCTCTGCAACCATTAAATGGATAAGCATGGCTAATAGCCCCAAAAACAATAGATAAAAAAGCATGGGTAATGTTCCTGACTTTGATACAGTATATGGCAAGGAAAATATTCCTGCCCCAATAATTGATCCTGCTAAAATTGCAATCGCGTAAATTTGTTTGCTCATAGTATAAGTTTTCCTTGAGTTATTAAATCAGCCAAATAAACTGTTAGATAAAAAAGATAATCTAAAACAGGAGTTAAAAATAGAACAAAAATTAAAATCAAAAATCCAAATTGAGACAATACGGCTTTTAATTGATAATTATTTCTTAAAAAGGAGAACAATACATGGGAACCATCCAGTGGTGGAATAGGAATTAAGTTAAACAAAGCTAGAACAATATTATAAATGATGGCTAAAGATAAAATCATTGTTAAAGTTTCTGGAAGCTCAAAAAATCTTACCAAAAGACCACACACGATTCCAACTAAAATATTTGATAATGGCCCTGCAAGCGCAACTTTAAGCTCTCCCCATTTTTTATCAATTAGATTATTAAAATTAACTGGGACTGGCTTTGCCCATCCAATTACAATTGGAGAATTAATAAATACAAGCATTAAAGGAAGCAAAATTGTTCCCACTAAATCAATATGCTTTACAGGGTTTAAAGATAATCTTCCCTCTCTTTTAGCAGTTTCGTCTCCTAATTGGTGGGCCATGCTTCCATGAGAAACCTCGTGAATAACAATTGAAAATATTAAGACAACAAAACTTGCTATTGTTAATGGATTTAAAATATTCATACTAAAATATTACCACGTTTAAAAGGGACTTGCAATTATTTTAATTTTTGCTATATATAATTGTATATGGCAAAAGTATGTAAAATTTGTGAAAAGAAATCAGCAATGGGCAGACAATACAAAAAGTTGATTTCTAAATATAATCCTAGTCCAAAGAAAAGAAAATATCCTAATTTACAATGGGTTTCTGTTCCAGAAGACACAATAAAAGAAGCTTACAAGCAATACGCTGGCAAGAAAATTTTAGCTTGCACTAAATGTATTAAAGCTTTGAGCAAGGAAAAATAATATTTAATAGAAAATGCCTCCTTTATTAGGAGGTTTTTGTTTTTTAGAGAAAATAAAAACCGGGTGAAAGTATCAGGCTTTTGTTCTGAGTACCTCTTCCCGGGAGGGAACGTCTTTTTGTTCTGCGTACTTTGCAAGCACGTCGATTGTTTCCTGGGCCCTTCTAAGCCACGTGGGATCATCCTCTTTCATGACTACCACAGCAATAATAACATAAATCATAAAAAAGTCTAGACTAAAACTAAATTCTTAATAAAAATACCCATCAAACTGATAGGTATCTTTATATTGCCCTGCTCCGATTAAAAGAAATTCTGTAAGTGCTCTAGTGGGTTTCGTACTTAAATCGCCATGACAATTTAAGAATCAGAATCCCTAGAAAAAAGCGTTCAGAAAACTTTTAAAGAGCTGGGCATGCTAAGTATACTATCATTCATTTTATTTATCAATATTTTATAACAGTAAAACCCCTGATGCGCAGGGGCTTTTTTCTTTATTCTTCTTCCTTAGTCTCTCCTTCATAAACATCATTATCATCATTCATCGCATCCTCTTTTGTTGTATGAGTTGTACCATCGCGATGTTCTGGTGGAGAATAAATAGTATAAAGCTTCATTTTATCTGTGTCTGAGGAATTTACGATATTATGCTTAGTTCCAGCAGGGACAACAATTGCAAAACCATCCATAATATCGTGCTCTTGATCGTTCAAAATTACTTTACCACTTCCAGCCTCAACTCTAATAAATTGATCCAAATCTTCGTGTGTCTCTTCTCCAATTTCTTCTCCTGGATTAAGAGACATTAGAACTAATTGAGAATTTTCAGCTGTATAGACAACTTTTCGAAAATTTTCATTCTCTTTAGTGTCTTTTTCAATATTTGTAACATAACCGTTCATATTTTTAAAATTTAACTTATTATATTTTAATGACCTTTATTTAATTATACCATTTATTGTTAAGAGGCGTCAAAACGACTATTTCTTTAAAAATATGTTCTGTTTATCTGAATAAAAAATTACGTCTCCCTCAGTATCAGTTCTTAAAATTTTTACATTATTTTCGTTAAAAAGTTCAATAACACTTTTATCAGGGTGACCATAACTATTTTTCCCAACCTGAATTACGGCACAATTAGGAGAAACCTCGTTTAAAAATTCTTGTCCTGTTGAATACTTAGATCCATGGTGCCCAACTTTTAATACGTCACTCCTTAAATTAAACTTTTGAATTAAATCATCTTCAAAATTAATAGATAAATCCCCCATTAGAAGAAAACTCGAATCACCGTAGATTAATTTCATGACAATAGAAGTATCGTTCAAATCACCTATATTATTAACATCTATAATTGGATTATATACTTCAAATTCAGCGTCTCCTACCAAGATTTTATCGTAAACATCTACCGTAATGACTTTTTCATCTTTAATCAAATTTTCAAATTCGCTAAACAATTGAGATTCGCTTTGAGCGCCTGTATGAATTACAGCATCAACATCGTAGGTCTTTAAAACAGAAATCAATCCCCCCAAATGATCTTTATCCGGATGAGTTAAAATAATTAAATCAATTTCTTTATCAAAAGGATTCATAAATTTTTCAAGATTGTTCAAGATAGATTTATCAGGGCCTCCATCAACTAAAATTTGATGGCCCTCCTTTGTTTCAATAAAGATTGAATCTCCTTGTCCGACATTAAAAAAGATAACCTTCAAATTGTCATCTTTTTTTAAAACTAAACTCCAAGCTATAAAATTAAATATTATTAAGGAAATTAAAATAAATAATACTTTCTTATTCATAGATAATTCCTCCGCCTATAAGTTTTTTATTCTTGTAAAATACAATTGATTGCCCTTGAGTTACTGCGCTTTGAAAATCTTTGAATATAGCTTTATTCTTATAAATCATACATGGAGTTTCTTTTGCCCTGTACCTAATTTTTGCAGAAGCCTCTATTGGAAAATCTTTTTCTACAAAGAAATTTGAACTTTTAAACTTAACTTCTTTTTTAAGAAGCAATTCTTCGTTTTTGGTAATATACAGTACATTATTTTTCAAATCTTTTTTAAAAACAAAATATGGCCCATTAGGAAGATCTAATCCTTTTCTCTGCCCTATTGTATAAAACCAAACACCTTCATGTTCTCCCAAAATATTTTTATTCTCATCTAATATTTTTCCTTTTTTTACCTTGATCTTTTTTTTCAGAAAATCAACTAAATCTCCTTCTATAAAACATATCTCCTGAGATTCTTTTAAAGTTTCGATCTTTTCTTTCTTAATTATTTTTTTAACGTCTTCTTTTTTTAAATCGCCTAAGGGAAATAAGGAACTTTCAATTTGTTTTTTTGATAACTGCCACAAAAAATATGATTGATCTTTTGTTTCGTCTTCTGCTTTATATAAAAACTCTCCTCTTTTTTTAACATAATGCCCAGTTGCAATATAATCTGCCCCAAGCTTTTTTGCCTCGTTGAAAAACAAACCAAACTTCATTTCTCTATTGCAATAGACGCAAGGATTTGGAGTAATTCCTTTTTTAAAATCATCGATAAATGAATCTATAATAACTTTTTTAAATTGAGTTCTAAAATCAAATATGAGGAAAGGTATATTAAAAAAAGCAGCAATACTTTTTGCTTTTTTTTCTGCTAAGGGATTTTCATGAAGCCTCATAAAAACGCCTGTCACATCAAATCCCTTTTCTTTTAAAATTTTAACTGCCATAGTTGAATCAACCCCTCCGGATAATCCAACAAAAACTTTTTTCATGAATTTAAAAAGCTTTTAATAATTAATTCCGTAGCCTTTTTTTCTGTTAATCCCCTCATTCTTAAATACATTAGCTTCTCCTCTGAAATTCTTCCAATAGATGCCTCATGAGTTAATTCTGCTTTGCTGCTATTGCATATGATTCCAGGAATCGATGTTATTGTAGAGCTATTGTCAGCAATTAATCCAGAACACTCTAAGTGCCCTTTTACTTCATCTTCACCGTGCATATAACTTTGAGAAAAGAATGTTCCTCCATTCTCTCCAATCATCTTAATTCTTACGTCAGCAGAAGACTTTTTCCCTAAAAGATAAACATCTTCCCTTGTAGTAATGCTTGAGCCTTGTCCTAAATTTGTAATCGTTGTTTTAAGCTTAGCATTTTTATCTAATATAAATTCATAATCTGCTTTAAATTCATCTTTATCTCCCCATGCGTTCCTTTGCACAAAATCAAGGCTGCTATTATCTTTAATAACAATTTTAGCTTTTGCAAAATGCTTTCCTTTTACTCTTTTTATGGATCTACAAAAAGAAGATAATTTAATATTAAGACCTTTCTCAACAACAATTAAATTATTCATTTTCTGAAAAATATTCTTTGAAGCGATTTCGACTAACGTATTTAATCTTTCTTCTTGTGACTTCTTGATCCATAAGAAAAATCCGTTAGATGGCTTTTTTTCAAAATAATCTTTTGTCCAATCAAATTTTTTCCATGCTAAACTTGCAGGCATTAAAATTACCCCTTCTGCTTCCCCTATGCTCCTAATCTCATTATCTACCTGGTAAAAATTTGGTGCATTTTCTGCACTTTTCATAATCATATTTTTTAATTGTTTTCAAAACATTTCTATAATCTTCATCTCTTCCCACAATTTTTCCATCAATAATAATGCTCGCTCTATTTGGCTTTAATATATCTAGAATATCCCCATGATGAGTAATAATTAAAACTGCAACTCCATTTTCTATAAAATATTTTTTGATGATCTCTCCTACTTCGCCTATTTTCTTAATATCAAGCCCAGAATCAATTTCATCTAGAATAACAAGTTTCAAATTAAGCGATGTTAATTGCATTAATTCTCCTAATTTCTTTTCTCCTCCAGAAAATCCTTTATTAACATCTCTATTTAATAACTTTTCTTCTTTAAAATAGTCTTCTTTCTCTTCTATACTTTTTAAGAAATCTATCATTTTAAGCCCTTCTATTTGAGGAGGATTTTGAAAAGCTAAAGCAATTCCTTTTTTTACTCTATTTTCAGGAGATATTTTAGATATATTCTCTTTAGCAAATATAATTTCTCCTGATTTTAATTTATACCCCAAATCTCCTGCAATTATTTTTGCAAGCGTACTTTTACCGCTTCCATTAGGTCCTAAAAGAGCAACCACTTCACCTTTCTCAATATCAAAATCAAGTCCATCCAAGACCTTCTTTCCCTCAATTTCTACGGTTAAGTTTTTAATTTGAAGTAAATTCATTTTAATAAGAAAGGTCTTCTTCTCCTTCCTCTTCTCCTAAAATAATATCTTCCTCATCTTCTTCCATAACTAAAGCTCCATAAGGACAAACTTCTATTCCCCCTGCTTTTTGTAGCTCCTCTTCATCAATAATATTTGCTTTGTTATCCGCCCCAATAGTAATTCCATTTGGACAAGTGATGGTGCATCCACCACAGCCCAAGCATTTATCTTTATCTACTTTGTACATAATTTTTATTTATTAAAATTGCTTATTGTTTTTTCAACTTCTTTGATAGCTTCTTCAGCTCCAACAAACTCCTTTACCTTTACCCATTTGTTAGGCTCCATTCTTTTATAAATTTCAAAAAACTCTTTAATACAATTTCTATCATGTTCAGTCAATTGAAAAATATCGTCAATGTGAGCATAGCAAGGATTAATTTTAGCTGCTGGAACAGCAACAACCTTGTTATCAATTCCTTTTTCGTCCTCCATAATTAACATTCCAATAATTCTTGACTTGACTATACATCCTGGAAAAGTCGCTTCATTTGTGATAATCAAAGCATCGAGAGGGTCTCCATCATCAGCCAAAGTATGTTCTATGTGTCCGTATTCAAAAGGAAAAGAAACTGGCCCATAGATAGTTCTGTCTAGTTCTATTCTTCCTGTCTCTTCATTTAACTCATACTTTTGACGGCTTCCTTTTGGGATTTCTACAAATATTTTAATTTCCATACAAATACAAAATTAACTTTATTATATTTACCTTATACCAAAATAAAGACTGACTGTCGAGTTATTTCAAAATATTCTCAATAGTCATTACAATGCCTATTACAAAAAGAATGAAAATAATAACACCTATGAATACATCTCTTTTAAGCATACTTATATTATACTAGATTTTCAAAAATAATCTATAATTATTCTCCTTTTTTTGTTCTTGTCATGAGGTCTAGTAGTGCCTTCTTCGGATCTTTATTGTGGTACAAAATCATGTAAACTTGATTTGTGATTGGCATGTCTACATTATATTTCTTGCTTAAATTATAGGCAGCTTCGGTTGTTGTAGCTCCTTCAATAATACTACTAGTAGAATTAACAATATCTTCAAATTTTTCTCCTTTTCCAATCTTTTCTCCAAATGTTCTATTCCTGCTTTCAGGAGAAATACAAGTTGTTGCCAAATCTCCTAATCCAGCTATTCCATAAAAAGTCTTTTTCTTAGCTTTCATTGCTTGTCCCAATCTCGCTATTTCAACAATTCCGCGTGAAAGTATGGCTGCCTTAGCATTCGCTCCAAAACCTAATCCATCAGATATTCCTGCCACAATTGCGATTACGTTTTTAAGCGCTCCGCAAAGTTCAACTCCTAATGGATCGCTATTTGTGTATACTCTAAAACTTTCATTGAAAAATGTTTCTTGCACTATTTTTGAAACATTAAAATCATTTGATGCGGAAACGGCTACTGCAGGCATTTGATTTGCAACTTCCAGTGCAATTGTCGGCCCTGATAAAACACATGTCTTAACTTTTCCCAATTCTTCATGGATAATTTCTGTCATTCTTCTTAATGTTTTTTGCTCAATTCCTTTTGAAACATTAACAAATATTTTATGAGAAACATCTGCTTTTATTTCCTTTAAAACACTTCTATAAAACTTAGATGGAATTGCATCAACAATAATCTCGCTTTTTGAAATAGCTACGTTTATGTCTTTTTCAAATTCAATATCATTTGGTATTCTAAAATCAGGAAGATACTTAGTATTGATTCTTTTTATCTTAAGCTCATCTAAATACTCTTTAAAGGCACTCCACATTGTCACTTTGTGCCCATTTTTATTTAATACCAATGCAAGAGTTGTAGCCCATGCACCATCTCCTAAAATTGTGATATTTTTCATATTTTTAAAATTTCCTATGAGGACAAATATTTTTATAATCGCAATACTCGCAATGCCAACCAGCTGTCGGCTTAAATTTGCTCCTCTTAATCTTCTCTATTATATTTAACACCTTTTCTTCTGTTTTTTCAATGTCTTTTTCCTTTGGTTCAAATGAAGAATAAATTCCTTCTTCCATGTAATAATAGGTCATTTTCTTAGGTTTCAAATTAAATACTTTGTTTGCTGCCAAGTTATAAATTTGAAGCTGAAATTTATCATCAGTTGATAGGGTCTTTTTAGACGTTCCAGTCTTGTAATCTATTAATTCTATCCCATCTTCATTCTTATCGATTCTATCAATCGCTCCTACAAATTTGTATCCATTTAATTTAAGGCCGAATGTCTTTTCAAGCGCAGGCTCATTTTCTAAAAACAAAACATTGAAGTCTTTGCTCAAAAAATCTTTGTAAAAATTATTCAATATTTCTTTTCCCTTTTTCCTGTATTCTTCTTTATGATTTTCAGTATCAAACCAAGCATCTATCCATTCTTCAGTGTATATCTTCATTAGATCTTCTAATCCTAAATTAATTTTTTTCCTTTCCACTTCAATTTCTTGAAATAGATCGATCTGCAGAGACTGCATCATTCTCGCATTTAAGTTAACAAATCTGTGAAGCGTATTATGGATCGTTTTTCCAAATGAGAAACTAGGCTTCCCTTTTGTAGGGATTTTTAAAATATGCCCGTATTTATACTGCAAAGGGCATTTTTCAAATGCAGCTAACTGAGAAAAAGAAAAATGAGACGGCAATAAATTATCATGACTTAAATTCAATGTCTCAATTGATTCTTTTTTGAATCCATTGAATGCTTTTGAAAAATTAAAAGATTTCTTTAATGTTTTTTGTTTTTTTGCCTCTTCCTCATTTATTAATCCGCTTTCAATTAAAAATCTTGAAGGTTTTTTTAATTGCTTTCCACCATAATCATTTGCCCATGTTAGAAACAAACCTTTTTTTGCTCTTGTCAAAGCTACGTAAAACAATCTTCTTTCTTCTTCAATATGAAAGTCTCCTTCAGGCAATACTTCTTTAATCAAATCTTTAGGAAGTTCGATTTGAGCTTTTCTTTTGTCTGTTGGAAATTTTCTATGAACTAAATTAACAACAAATACATATTTAAATTCAAGTCCTTTGGCAGAGTGAATTGTCATTATCTTAACTGAATCACTATCATCAATTTGATTATTTAAATCTCCTTCTTCGCCTGAATCTAATTCCATTTGAATTTGATCCATAAAAGCAATTAATTTTGCGTCGCAAGAAGTGCTTTCAAAGCTTTTTGTTTTTTGAAAAAATTGATATATTATTTCCCAATTTTTTAAATTTTCCTCAGTATGATCTTTTAAAAATTTAGCATAATGCAGGTCATTTATCATTCTAATGAAGATTTCGCTTGTATTTTTCTCTTTAGATAGATTGAAATGCTCTTTTAAGGAATGGATCAAATTCTCTATCTTTAATCTTGCTTCTTCGTCAAATTGATTTAAAAGGTCTGGCCTTTTCAAAGCATCAAACAATGGTATGCTCTTCTCTTCAGAAAACCATCCAATTTTAGCTACTTCCTCAGGAGTAAAATCAAAAGGCAAAGACCTCAAAACTCTATATAGGCTAGGAGAATCATAAAAATCTAAAACTACTTTGAAATATGCAATTATGTCTATTATAACAGGATGGGAATAAAGTCCTTTTGAAGATATGAAAAAGCATGGAATAGACGCTCTTTCAAATCCTCTTAAAAAATAGTTAGCTGAATCATTTGTTCTAACTAAAATACAAAAGTCTGAAAATTTTACATCTTTATCTATTTCTTTTATCTCCCATATTTTATCAATAATTCCCAAAACTTCGTCTTCAACTGTTTCAAAAGATAAAAGCTCTAAATGCCCTTCTTTGCCCGAGTTGCTTTTCAACTTTTTGCTAAATTTTTTAAAATTGGAAATATCAACTCCTTTTTCTTCCGCATCTTTACTAATTTCTTTTTCTTTATTTAATTCATACTCAAGCCTATTAGGATTATTTAATTGTATAAAATTATATGCTAAATCAAGCACATCTTGAGGAGACCTATAATTCTCTGTTAGTACAATATCTTTTGATTCTGGATAGTCATTTTTAAACCTTAAGACATTGTTAAACGAAGCGCCACAAAAAGAAAACACATTTTGATCATCGTCTCCTACGACAGTTAAATTATTTTTTGGATGAGCTATTTTTTTAATAAGTTCATATTCTACAAAATTTGTATCCTGAAATTCGTCGATCATTACATACTTAAACTGCTCTCTAAATTTATTTAACACCTTGGGTCTTTTTTGAAAAAGTTTTATAGTATAGTTTATTAAATCTCCAAAATCCAAATAATTATTATCTAATAATAATTTTTGGTAAGTATGATATGCTTCAGCAACTTCATTTACTTGCAGATATTCCAAATCATCATTAATAATCAAATCCTTCTTTAAAGAATCAGCGTACTCTAAATAATCTTCTGGATAAATTCCTTCGTTCTTACAAACATGAAAATGATCAATTAAAGCATGAATAAACTTAGTAGGATTTCCAAGCGGCCTATACTCTTTTAAAAAAGAAAACTTGTCAAAATTTCTTTTAATCAAAATCCAAGCTGCTGTATTATCAACTAGCTTATAATTTGTAGGAAGACCTATTTCAAGCCCATAACTTTTCAAAACTCTATCGCAAAAAGAATGAAAGGTAGAAATCCAAAAATCATAGTATCCATAATCTAAAAGCTTTTCTACTCTTTCTTCCATTTCAGCGGCTGCTTTTTCAGTAAAAGTCAGAGCCAATATTTCATTTGGCTTTATTCCTTTAGATATTAGATAAGCAATTCTTTTTGTTAAAACAGTTGTTTTGCCAGTTCCTGCTCCCGCAACAATTAAAAGAGGACCTTCTCCATGCTCAACTGCCTCCTTCTGCTCCTTATTTAACCCATCTAGTAAATTCATATGTGTATTATATATAAAAAAAGAGCTTTTAAAAAGTCTTTTTTATTTTAGAAAATATGTTTTAACTTTGATTAATTTTGACTTAAAGATTCTATTCTCTGATTATATTCTTCTTTAGAAATTCCTCCTTTAGCTAAAAGAGAATTTAATCCTGCGATATAATTTTGTTTTATTTGAGCATCTGACAATGCTTTCTTGTACAATCTAATCTCGTCTAAAAATCCATTCAAATTTTCCCCAGATGTTCCATTTCTTCCTAACGTCAAAGCGTAATCATTACTTGTATTAGAAGGAGCATTTGTTACGTTTTTAACTAAGGCGCCATTTCTATAAATACTTAAAATGCTATTTTTTTGCATATAGACAATATGCACCCATTCATTTATCTTTGGTACGCCGTAACAATCTTCTACTTGACTTTTACCAAATTGAAATCCTCCACCCGAGCAAGTCTCGAAACTAGCATCAAAATGAATACCTAAAGTTGAACTGGAACTTGCTAAACCTTTTACAAAGACCCCCCTATTACTAGAGATATCTTTTAATTTCACCCATAATTCGACTGTATAATTATCCAAAATATTATCTAAAGAACTTGAATCCGAAACTTGAACATAAGAATCATTATCATTTTCTATACATTTTCCTTTTACGCAATCATTCCCTCCTCTTACGTAAACATTCCCTGAGCGAGAACCATTATTTAGACCATAATTATCTTCAAGATCTGTAGATGACGCTAAACTTCCAGTAGCGCCCCCCCCCTTCGTCAAACGTCCACTCAGAAACTGAATTCAAAAGCATTGAGTTTTGCACGTTTGAAGAAAAAGCTTTAGCGCGAGCAAATGTTGCATTAGAAACAGAAGAAGAAACGGTTACCATGATGACTCCTGCTATAACTCCAATGATAACAATAACTACAAGTAATTCAATTAATGTAAAAGATTTGTTTTTCATTTTTCTTATTTAAGAAATATTTTCTTTTATCTTCTTCTAACCTTTCTATGGCATATCTTAATGCCGTTCTATGGATATTATAATACTCTTTTTCTAAAAATGCAATTAAAACTTTTTCATCCTTTTTCCCAACCTCCCTTAGCATCCACCCAACTGCTTTATGAATTAAATCATGCTTGTCATTTAAAAGTATTTTTGAAATTTTAAAGTATTTTTGAAATCATTTTCTTTAATAAAATACATTGTTGAAACAATGGCAATTCTTTTCTCGAAAAGATTGTCTGACCTAGCTAATTTGTAAAGCAAACTTCTATCTTTATCAAATAAATACTTCCCTACAATTCTAGGACAAGATAAATCTACTAAATCCCAGTTATTAATATTCTTTAAATTCTTTAAATAAAAATTAAAAACTTTCTCCTCTTCTTTTTTAAACTTCTCTACTAAAATTAAAAGTGCTGTTAATCGATACTCATGAATTTGACTATTTAATAATTTTTGAAGTTCATGAAAAGAAGCATTTAAATTCTTTTTAGCAACAATTCTTTGATCAGGAACTTTAATTCCCAAGAACATATCTCCCTCTCCATATTCTCCTTTTCCTGTTTTAAAAAACCTGCAAAGTATTTTTGCTTTTCCCTTATCTTCTAATTTTTTTAAATCAGCTTCTATCATATTAAATATTCGATAATTGCACTTAAAATGCACAAAATTCCAAACGCAAAAGTAAATGACGAAAAATTAATTTTCTTTACTAAATTAAGTAATAATTTCAAGGTTAAAATTCCAAAAATAAATGCAAAGACCAAGGCTATAATTCCATTTTGAGAAACAATATCAGGGTTTTTTAAATAAAGATATAGATTTGATCCAAAAACAACTGGAGCCGACAATAAATACGAAGTCTTTAAAACTTTCAAAGGATCATTTTCAAATAATGACAATCCAAATATGGTAGATCCTGATCTTGATACTCCGGGAATAACAGAAAACCCTTGCAGAATTCCCACTATATATGGAGAATAATTTTCATTTAATTTAAAGTCAATTTTCTTTTTCTGAAAGTATGATGTTAATAAAAGTCCAGCTCCCATCAAGGCTAAAAGCCCTCCACCCATCACAATTTCTTTAGAGAAATCGTAGAGGAAAAATCCAATAGCGCCTGAAATGATCGTAGTGATAATAAAAAATTTAAAAAATTGAAGATCCTTAAATTTTAATAAATCCAACCAATCTTTCCAAAAATAGATTAAGACTGCTAAAAGTGTTCCTAAATGAAGGAAAATAGCAACATCAATTGCATTTAAATCCTTGATAAAATAATTTGAAAAAAGAGCCACAATCCCTTCTGAAGAAACTGGGATCCACTCAAATATTCCCTGTAAGATTCCCAATATGATATATTCAAACATATATTTTTACAAACCTATATTTATTAAATTGATCTTTATGAAATTCATATTTTGAATATGGATTTTTTAAAATTAATTCTTCTATTTCTTTTTTTTGATCTTCATCATGTTCAATAACTAAAAGTCCATTTATATTTAAATAATTAAAACCTTCATTAATTATTTTTGTAATTGCATCCATTCCATTTTCTCCTGAAAATAGCGCTACACGAGGTTCATACTCTAAAACATCTTCCCCAACCTCATTTATTCTTTTTTCTGCTACATAAGGAGGATTAGCTAAGATATAGTCGTATTTACCCTCAATATTTGAAAAAACATCGGTTTTAATTATATTATACCTATTTTCATCAATTCCTTCTAAATTTACTTTTATCTGCTCAATAAATTTATCTTCAATTTCTCCAAAATCACAATAAGAATTTTTAATTGCTTTTAAAATTGAAAGTCCTATGCAGCCAGATCCAGAAAATAAGTCTAGACATTTTGAACCTTCTTTTATTTCTTTTAAGATTAAAGAAACCCAATACTCAGTTTCTTCTCTTGGAATCAAAGGCTTTAGGGACAAATCAATCTTATTTCCTAAAAAGTACTTGTATCCTTTTTCGTATTCTTCGGGAATCATAGTAAAACAATTAAACCTACTAAAATTCCCAAAATACATCCTGCTGAAATCTCAACCCAGCTATGTCCTAAAACTTCTCTTAAAGGCTCCATTCCTTTTAAATTAATAAACTCTATTAAATCATTTAATGATTGAGCTTGCTTTTGGGCAGCGCGCCTTAAAACAGAGGCATCATACAAAACAAAGACTGTAAAAGCAATTGAAACTGCGAAAATAGGAGAATTAAAGCCTGCTTCAAATCCAATTACGGTTGATAAAGCTGACACTGACGCGCTATGAGAAGAAGGGAACCCTCCCGGAATAAAATATGAAAGAGGGCTAAACTTTTTTTTCTTAATAGAAACAAAAATTACCTTCATTGTCTGCGCAATGAACCAAGCTGTCAAAGTAGCTATGATTGCCTCATTCTCAAGAATGTTTATAAATATTTCGTTACTCATTGATTTCAAAAATTTTACTAGGGCTTCTTGCCCCTTTTATTAACCTTATCTTGTTTTCTTTAATGTTAAAATATTTAGCTAAAATTTCAAAAACTTTTTTATTGGCTTCTCCTCTTTCTCTTTTTTCTTTGAAAAAAATCTCAAAAGAATTTTCATCCTTTTTTAAAATTAATTCTTTTTTTGACTCTGGATGACACTTAACCTTTATTAACATTATTTTTGTCTATAAATAGAAGGTAAATAATAGGAAGAAGTCCCGCTGTATTTAAAACAAACATGGCGATATACCAAGGCTTGCTTCCTTTTTTTGCTGCTTTCCATAAAGCAAACGCTTTCAATATCCCTTCGAAAATAGAAATAATAATTATTAATGTGACTACGTTTTGTGGCAATTCTTCCATCATATTTTTTACTTTAAACTATTTATTATTTTTTTAATATCTTTTTTTAATATATCTAATTTTTTATTGTCATATATTGCTGCTGCAGGATGATACATTGGAATAATTATTAAATCATTTATTTTAAAAACTTTTCCATGAACTTCTCCAATTTCATAACTTTCACTTAAGTACTTATTTAAAATGTACTTGCTTGAAAATCTTCCTAAAGGGCAAATCACTTTTGGCTTAATCATTTCTAGCTGCTTATCTAGATATTCTTTACACTTTTTAATCTCTCCCTCTTCTGGATCCCTATTCTTAGGAGGCCTGCACTTAATAATATTTGTAATATAGACTTCCTCTCTTTTCAAATTAATGCTCTCTAAAAGCTCGTCTAATATATTGCCTGCTCTTCCACAAAAAGGAACTCCTGTTTCATCTTCATTTTTGCCTGGAGCTTCGCCAATAAAAACAATCTTGCTTTTTGTATTTCCACAATAAATTGTGGGTAAATTTCTTGTCATGTGCAAACTGCATTTCTTGCACTCCTTAATTTCTTCTAATAATTTATTCATTTAAGCAATACTCTAATAAATAAAACTATCAAAGTAATAGTTAATATTATTAAGAGCATGTACATTGTTGTTTTTCTTAATATCATCATATTGATCCTAAAACTTCAGGAAAGAATATTATAATAATGCCTAGCAAAATTAATATTACGCCGGAAATGAATTTAGCAAGCTTCACATATCTTTCTGACTCATTTGCTAAATTAAAAGTAAACACTGCTATCAAAAATATTATAAAATCATCTAGCATATAAAATATATCATATATTAAAAGATAAAAATAGTAAGCAGACAATGATATATTGTATGATGTTAATATCTTTGTAAAAGCAACTGGAAGACCAAACGAACAAATAAGCTCTATTGAATTAACTCCAGCAGCGACAAAAATAACTCCTCCCAATATTAAAAATATATTTTTTTCTGAACTCACAATCTCTCTTATCTTTAATAATAGTTTTTGCTGATTTTCAGAAAACCAACTTTTTTTATTTGGATCAATTTCGCAAAGCTTACAAATAACGCCGTCAAAATATTCTTTCAAAACATAGACTCCCAAAATTATCATTAAAGCTCCGATTGCATATGTGATTAAATCTATATGCGGAAGGATTAAGAATATATTAAACCACGCTCCAATAAAAAGATAATAGATTATTCCTGAAACTAAAATAAAGACTCCTCCTATTAAAATTAATTTTCTTCTGTCTCCTAATCCGATTAAAATAGCCAACAAAAATGCAAGTGCTGCCATTGCGCAAGCATTAAATCCGTCAAGAAATCCAAATAAGATTGAAAAAATTAAAGGAGATGCGCTGCTTAAATCAATTTTTCCAATTAAAGGTAATTCTATTTGCTTTAATTCATTCATTGAAGAAACTTCGCCAACTACGTAAGAATCATTATTCTTTAGCCCGTTGCTCAAATTGAAGTTATTGATGGCAGCTGATATTTTATCTTCTGATACACCTTTTTGAAAACCAATAAAATAATAGTTTTCTATAAAAATCACAGGGACTCCTCCCCTATGACTTTCATCCACACTGTACGTGTCGTAATATGAATTAAGCAAGCTAACAGACTCTTTTTTACTTATTTCAAATTTTTCTATTTGAATATTACTGTTCTCAAGCGAGATATCTTTTAAAAATTCATTTGCATCACTGCAATGAGGACAAGTTTTGCTATAGAAAAAATCTATATCTACTTTATCATCATTAAGATTAATTTGTGCGTTTGTAAAATTACAAAAAGAAAATAATCCTAAAAATAATGTTAGAAAAATCTTTTTCATCATTTGATTTCTAAAAGCTCAACTTCAAAAGTTAAATTGCTTTTAGGAGGAATAGTGCCATATCCATTTTCTCCGTAAGCAAGCTCGTATGGAATAAACAATTTTCTTTTTTCTCCCACTTTCATATTAAGCATGCCTTCTTCCCATCCTTTAATAACTGAATGGCGTCCTAAGGTAAACTCAAATGGAATTCCTCTATCTAAGCTAGAATCAAACTTTTCTCCATTCTCAAATGTTCCTGTATAATGAACAGATAAAGTATCTCCTACCTTTGAAGACTCTCCTTCGCCTTCTTTTAAAACTTCTATATCAACTTTTTTTTCATTTATTTGCATATCGTCTATTGTAATATTTACAGTTTCTCCTTCTTCATTGTTGTTAACTTCTTCTTTTCTTGTAAAAGATTGGAAGACAAAATACATCAAAACAATAAATAAGACTATTAATAATATATTTTTAATTAGATTTTGTCTGTTCATTTTATTGAATATGTCACATATACGTTAACTGTAATCGCATTCTGTCCTGCTGCTATTGGTTCCCCTGCTTCCATAGTTTTTACACCATAAATTATTCCATAATCATTATCAGAATAACTAACTGGACTGCCTAATGACAAGTTTAAGCCCTGTGCAATACTTTCTGCTTTTTCTCCAGCTTTTTTAATTGCTAAGTCTCTTGCCTCCTTGACATAAGCATCTTTATTACCCACTTCAAAGGTTAAATCGCTTACAGTATTTGCTCCTGCATTGAGAGCTGAACTAATAATGCTTTCTATATTATCAACATCCATTTTTATCTCAATCACCTCTTTAACCTTGTAAGATGAAATTGTAATTCCTTTCGCCTGTTTCTGGTATTGAGGTTCGATTGAAAATTCTACTGTTTTAATATTTTCAGATAAGACGCCCTCCCCCTGAGCAAAATTAATAATATTTGTTGCTTTTCTTAAACTTTCTGCAGTTGCTTCTTTTAGAGAAGTTCCTGTTGTTTCTATTCCAACATTAACTATTGCAATATCAGGAGTTGCATAAACCGTAGAGCTTGCACTAACTGTAATATTTCCTTTTTCTTGATTTGTGACGACTTCGCCCTGGCCTTGAGTTTTTGAAATAAGGCTATAAATGGTAGAAAATGATAAAATTACTAAGAATATGCTGAAAATAATAGCTGCTAATTTAAGACTACCATCCAAATTATTTTCTTTCCTATAAACCGGCTTAATAGGCATTTGAGGCTGCGTTCTAGGCACGCTATTTATTGGATCTGGACTAATTGGTCGATTAAAATTTTCTTCCATAAAATTATTATTAACTTATTATTGATCCAGGGGCGACTTTATCCTCTGGTTTTAGAATTATTGGCTTGTCTTCATCCTTTACAAAAAGAATCATACCTTGACTTTCAATTCCAAAAATTGTTCTTGGCTCTAAATTTGTAATTATTACAACTTGGCTGCCTATTAAATAAGAAGGCTCATAGTATTCAGCTACTCCCGAAACAACCGTTCTTTTCTCTTCTCCTAAATCAACTTCTAACTTTAATAGCTTATGAGAATCCTCTACTTTTTCTGCTGACAAAATCTCAGCGATTCTAAGGTCCATTTTTTTGAACTCCTCAAATGAAATATTTTCCATAATGATTATATTATATTATCTTAAATTATTTTTTTCAAGCTACTTATCTTAACTTGAAACTTCTATAAGTTTCCTCAAATATCGGTTTTGTAGTTTCCCAATTTGATTCAAGACTATTCAAACTGACAACGAAATATGTATCGCTTACCCCCTTTCTTAATGCCATTGCTATTATATATTCATTTTCATTTTCAAATACTTTAGCAATGATAATATGAAAAGATCCTTCGTCTTTTTCTTCTAAAATTTCCACGTTTTCAGATGATTCTTTGACTTTTGCTTTTATGTAATCAAAATATTGCTTTGGGCTTCTTCCCTTCAGTTCTTCACTTATAAGAAATACATATGACTTAAATGGATTATCTCCATTATTCTCACTTACATTTAAAAAGGCTATAGGTCCTAATTCATTTGTTTCTTGCCATCCTTCTGGAATCTTAAAGGAATATCCTTGCATAGCGTAATATCCCTCTTTAACATCTAATTTATCAATGCTCTTCCCATAAAAAAAGCATAACACTCCAAATATTAAAATTAATGCCATCAATATTGTTTTCTTTATCATAGCTTGTTTATTATATTTATCTTTACTATAATATAACAATAAATAGTTTAATATTCAATCTCATGAGTAAAAGAAATTTAATTTTAACCATAATTGTAGGAATTGTTATTATAGCTAGTATAATGATATTAGTAAATAAAAAAGAGGTTAATTCTGTCTCCCTAGATGAAAAAATTGGACAAATGCTTATATTGGGATTTAGAGGACTAGAAGTTAATGAGTCTTCTAAAATAATTAATGATATCAACAAATACAATATAGGCGGGGTAATACTTTTTGATTATGATGTCCCATCAAAAACATGGAATAGAAATATTGAGAGCCCAAATCAAACTAAAAAATTAATTGAGGATATAAGAAATTTAACAAGGGGTGATTTGGTCGTAGCAGTTGATGCAGAGGGAGGATACGTAAATAGATTAAAATCCAAATATGGCTTCGCTCAAATAGACAGCGCCCAAAAAATGGGAGAAGGAGAAAAAGAACAAACCTTCTTGAAAGCTTCCCCCTTAGGGTTAGAATTAAATTATTTAGGATTTAATCTCAATTTTGCCCCAGTAGTTGATGTTAATATAAATCCTGATAATCCAGCAATTGGATATTTAGAAAGATCGTTTAATAATGATCCCGAAAAAGTTTATGAACATGCAGATGCTTTTATTGATACAATGCATGAATATAATATTGCAACTGCAATCAAGCATTTCCCAGGTCATGGAAGCTCAAAAGATGACAGCCACTTAGGACTAGTTGATGTCACTAATACATATGACAAAGAAAAAGAACTTTTACCTTATAAAAAATTAATTGAGGATAATAAATTGGATATGATCATGACTGCACATGTTATGAATCAAAACATTGATAGTGAAAATCCTGCAACATTATCCCCTATTTTCCTTGAGGATATTTTAAGAAATGAATTAGGATATAATGGAATTATTGTATCAGATGATATGCAGATGGGTGCTATTATTGATAACTTTGGCTTTGATGAAGCGATTATAAAGGCAATTAATGCAGGATGCAATCTTTTAATATTTTCAAATAACAATAATAGAGAATATGACGAAGACATAGCTCAAAAAGCAGTTAATGTAATTAAAAAAGCCGCTCAAAACGGACAAATATCTGAAGAAACTATAAACGATTCATATAATAAAATTCAAGCATTGAAACAAAAATACGGAATTTAAAAAGAGGAATGCTTTTAAAATTTTCCTCCTAATATTATAACAATTGTCAGCACTATTGCCGCTACCAAACAGAATAAGTCTTCCGCATCCATTCTAGTCACTATTTTTAATATAGCAACCCTATCTTTTTTAGTCAATTATAATTTGTAAATTCCAGAAATTTCTTCTTCTATTCCTACTGACTTTTTAATTGCACTTAATCTTTCTTTAGTAGATCTTTCTCCTTCCTCGATAGCATCAAACGTCTTGCCTTGGAATATTTTATGAATTCCTAAAATGCCATAATCTTCAAAATATGGATCAATCAAAACATCGCATTCTTTTAATTCATATTCTGATAAGCGATGCTGCATGATTGCAAAAGATCTTTCTGTCATCGAGTATATATTCTTTTTTTTTGTATTCATTACTTTATCTTCTATTCTTACTCCAATAACAACATCTGCTCCCATTTCTTTTAACGCCTTAATTGGTACTGGAGAAGATAGACCTCCATCACAAAGTTCTCTTTTGCCGCAATCAACAAGCTCAAACACAAAAGGAACAGCCATGCTTGCTCTAACCGCGAGAGCGATATTCCCATTTTTTATCCTCACTTCTTCTCCCGTATTATAATCAGTGGCGATAACACACATTGGAATACTAAGATCTTTAAATCTTTTATCTTCAAATTTATTTTCGAAAAAATTAATTATTTTTTTTCCTTTAATCAATCCTCCTTTCAAAGATATATCAAGAAGCGATCTAATCTTATGAAAATCAGTCAAAGTCTCTTCTACTTTTTTAGTATCCTTATATAAAGAATAAAGAGACCCTACAACTGCTCCAGCCGAAGATCCTGCAATAAAATCAATAGGAATATTATTTTCCTCGAGCACCTTTAAAACTCCAATATGAGCATAACCTTTTGCCCCACCAGAACCTAAGGCTATACCAACTTTTTTTCTTTTTGTTTCCATTGACTTTAATTATATCAGAATCGAATGTATAAAAAAAGAGACCTGTGTAACTTTACGTCTCACATTATTTGGTCTCGGACGAATATTAGCGTCGCCCTTTAGGAGGCTCCCACTGTTCCGTGTGCATTAATGATTTGAAAGAACGAATTAGCTCTTATAAGTCTTATCTGAATATATTTTGTAGGGGGAGGAAGATATTCTCAAGCCCCTCCCGGTTCATCCTCTCGGCATAATCGGATAAGGTCTCGATTTGAGTCAAATATCTTCCTTCTTGGCCTTTGATAAAAGTTATTATGACTCCTCCCTCCTTGCATTGTCTTGGAAGCGAGTTAAAAATTTCTTTAGAACCAACTTTGAAAATATTTCCAAGTTCTTTCACGTCTTCCTCTATAAAGTGCCACCACACTTTATTAAAAACGTCCTTGTCACTTTTAGGTAGCCGCATAAATATTTCAACTTTGTAAGTTCCCTGATCGTAATATCTTGTTCCCTTATAAATAGGTTTTCCTCGTCTAATAAAAACAATAAGTATGTACCCTATAAGAGAAAGAAGAACTAATGTACATAAATCATTGTGAAGGTACTCTCCCATAACAGTTAATATAACTGCCACAATAAACCAAATTAATCCAACTCTGAGCGCGCTCATATAATCATTCACTCCAAATATATAATCGACAAATTAGTCTTAATTGTCAATATTTTGCCCCATTACTGCTCCAGTTGTAAAACACATTTGAAGATTAAAGCCCCCTGTTTCTCCATTCAAGTCAATAACCTCTCCTGCAAAATATAAATTATGAATAATTTTAGATTTCATTGTTTTAGAATCAATTTCTTTTAGAGAAACTCCTCCTTTTGTTACCATTGCTTTTTCAAAACCTAAAAGACCAACAACATTTAATTCTATCTTTTTTAGATTATTTATAAGTTTTCTTCTTCCTTCTTTTGTAATATTTCTGCAAATAGTTTCTTTTTGAATATCCGAAAAATTCAAAATAATTAGGAGCAGCTTGGAAGGAATAATTTTTTCCAAAGTATTATAAATTGTTTTTTTGTAATTTTCCTCGATTGAATTCACAATATTTTTTTCTAATTCTTCAATATTTTTTAATGGAAATAAATCTAAATATATTTTATCTTTAGATTTTATTCTTTCGCTTAAATTTAATATTATGGGACCACTTATGCCAAAATGAGTAAATAATACGTCTCCAATAATTTGTTTTTCGTTATTTAGTTTAATCCCTGCGTTATACAAAGTTAGTCCTTTCAAAAGACTTACCCATTTTTCTTTTATCTCGATCGGTGTTAAGGCAGGTTTCAATTCAGTAATAGTATGACCCATTTTTTGAGCAAATAAATATCCATCGCCAGTAGAGCCAGTCATTGGATACGATTTTCCTCCGGTTGAAATTAAGTAATTTTGAGCAGATATTTCTGAACTATTTTTGAGTACAATACTTTTTATTATTTTATCTTCTAATATAAAATTAGAAACTTCTCTATTTAATATAATTTTAACATCGTACTTATTTAATTCTTTTCTAAAAAAACTCAAAACATCTTTTGATTTTTCTGATTTAGGATAAACTTTATTATCTTCAATTTTTAAATCTAACCCATTCTCGCTAAAAAAATCCATCGTTTCTTTCACTCCAAAAGATGATAAAGGAGATAATAGAAAGTCTCCTTGTTTACCAAATTTTAAAGCAAACTCTCTATTGGTTAAATTAGTATGAGTCAGATTGCATCTTCCTCCACCAGTTAAAAGCAGCTTGCTGCCAAGCTCTTTATTCTTTTCAAGCAAAATGACTTTCTTTCCATTTTTAGCAGCCATTATTCCTGCCATCATTCCCGCAGGACCTCCTCCAATAATGCATAGATCATACTTAGGCATTGCTTTTAATTTCAATTACATCTCCATCTTGAACAACATATTCTTTTCCCTCTGTCCTAATTAAACCTTTTGCCCTTGCTAGAGCAAAAGTTTTGGAATCATATAAATCCTTCCAGCTAACTACCTCTGCTTTAATGAATTTTTCTTTAAAGTCAGTATGAATTACTCCTCCTGCATCAGGAGCTAAGCTGCCTTCTTCTAAAGTCCATGCTCTTGTTTCGTCTTCTCCTGTGGTTAAAAAAGTAATTAAGCCTAAGACTTCGTAACTTTTTTTAATGAGAAGATCTAATTTGGAATTTCCTAATCCAAGCTCCTTTCTTTCTTCATTATTTAACCCTTCTAAATCTAATTCTTCTTTGATATTGATTACGATGTAATCCCAATTATTCTTATTAAAAATATTCATAACGTCCGAAGGTATTTCGTCTTCCTCCCCGTTTAAAAGATAAACTCTTTTTTTCAAAGTTAAGAGCTGATATTGTTTTAATATATCTATATCCTCCAAAGAAAAATTCTGATCAATTAAAACTTTTCCCTCTTCAAGAAAGATTCGCGCTCTCTTAAGCAATTCTAATTCTTTCTCATCTTCTTTTCTTGCACCGGCTCTCATTTTCTTTTGGACAGCCTCTATTCTCTTATCAACAGTGTTCAAATCTTTCAAAGCCATTTCCATATCCAAAATCTCCTTATCTTCAAAAGGATTAATATAGGGCCTTGTGTTGATAACATTATTGTCTTTAAAACATCTCAAAACATAGAGGATAGCATCAACTTCTCTGATATTGGCTAAAAATTGATTGCCTAGTCCCTCTCCTTTATTAGCTCCTTCAACAAGCCCTGCAATATCAACAAACTCTATTGTTGTATAAATTTTCTTCTTGGATTTCATTAAGTCTCCCAACATATCAACTCGTTCATCAGGAACAGCTGTTACTCCAACATTTGGATCAATTGTACAAAAAGGATAATTAGCACAATCAACCTGTTTTTTTGTAATAGCTCTGAAAAGAGTAGATTTGCCGACATTCGGAAATCCAACAATTCCAATATGCAATGACATAGGCAAATATTATCTTTAATGGGGAGAAAAGTCAATTAATCAAAAGCTTTGCCTCCTCTTTCAATGCTTTTAAATAATCATCTTTTATTTTATATTTTTTAAGCGATCTAACTTTGTCTAAATTTTTAATTAAAAGTAGATCCTCCTTCACAAAAATATCGATATAATTTTTGTTAAAGGAAGGCAAAATTGTAATTGGATAAAGCTTTCTTTCATCTATTATGCTTTCAAGTCCATGCTCAACCGGATATTTCCAACCTAAAAGTTTTATTTTTTTACATTTGGCATATCTAACAGCATTTTCTGTGAATTTTTCGTTTGTGACGACCATAGCTTCTACATTTTTATTTAATGAATTGTTCCTAAGATCATCTAAAACTGCAAAGCTTTTTAAAATAACATTCACATCTACCCTATCTCCTGTCGCATTCCTATATTTACATTCCCCTATATATTCAACCTCGTTATTTTTTGCTATAAAATCTATTTCATAAACAATGCATCTCCCTTTAACCATTTTATTATTAATTACTCTAAACCCCAATTCTTCAAAAATTCTTTTTATATATTTTTCAAAGACAAAACCTTCCGGTCCTATTCTTTTAATCGCATACTTTAAATCAAATCTTAAGGCAGAGGCTTTTTCTTCCTTATTTAATTTTTGTTTAACCAGCTTATAAATATCGAAAGTGGAAATATTCGAGTATATTTCTTTTTTTATCTCCTTAGTAATTTTATGAGCTACATCTAAATCAGCTCCGCTTTTAACAAGAGAATTATATATTTTTTTAGAAGAAAACGGTTCTTTTTCACCCAAAGAATTGATAATATTTACCATAAAAATTATCTATTATCGCCATCGCCATGAATTTGATTTCTTTCCATTCTTGAAAAAAGCTTTTCAATATTTCCTTCTGCAACATCATCAAATTCAATGCCTAGCTCTTTTGATAAATTAGCAATGTACCAAAGTACGTCTCCTAATTCTTTTTTTATCTCCTCCTTTTTTTCAGGAGAAACTACTCCATTATTATCTCTTAGAACTTTCTTTATTTTTTCTGCCACTTCCCCTGCTTCCCCAACAAGTCCCAAAGTGGGATATATGAAATTATTATTTATATTTGGATAAACCGCAGTTTGTCTTGATTTCTCTTGATATTCATTAAATGTCATACAATTTATTTTTATTATTTTTCTTACTATTTTTACGAGACTTTTTCTTCTTTTTATTTCCATTATTCTTCCATTTAGTTAGAAGGATATAAAAAGCTAATACAGCTAAAATAGCTAATCCAGAAAGCACCAAAAATTGAGCTGCTATATTTACAGCCATTTTTTTATCAATAATCAGAATCGCTTTTTTATTTTTAACGCTTACACCGTCATCTCCGATCGTCATTAAGTACAAACTATATAAGCCTGGATCAAGCTTATCTATAGCGTACACAAATTTCCCATCATTAGAAACATTTGATATTTTTTCTATATTAGATTCCTGTCCCAATATAGAGGCATAAACTTTCGAATTAGGATCATCAACATAGCCTGATATAAACAATTCATCTCTTCCTAATATGATACCAGAAAAATGAGGAGAATTAATCTCTTTGACTTTAATATTTTCTTCCTTTTCTAAATAATTTGAAGCTTTATCATACGCTCTTAATTTAACTTCATAGTTTCCTTTTTTAATTGGATTCAAATTAAAAGTATTTTCTGTTGTATAATATTTCTCATTTAAACAAGGAATTTCTATTTCATAAAAATCAATCGAGGATAAATCATCAACTGCATTAAGTTCGATTATACCATCCACTATGTTTGCATCAAAGCTTTGAGGATTTTTAGTGTCAATCATTATCTTTCTATGTTCAATAGAGCTCCATTTTCCATCTAAAAAACACCTTATATGAAAATACCAAATTCCATCATCAAGCTTAATCTCTTTTTCATATATAGGTTCATTATAATCTACGCTTGGATAAGAATCTGGCTTATTATCTATTAGAAGCTTAACTCTTTCGGTTCCTTTGGGAAGCTGCCAAGATAACTTTACATCTTGATTTGAGTAAAAGCTGTTTGGATCAGGATGAGTAGAAGAGGATATATTAAAAAGGCTTATTTTTTCCTCTCTTAATAATGAATCTACTTTGTTAAGTTCATTATCTGCTGTCAATGTTGTTCCAGATGCAATACTAAGCTTGAGATCATTGCTTTCTCCTATCTTTTTAAAGAATAAACTAAAAAGATTGTTGCCATTTATTTCAGAATTAAAAATACCATTAAAAAATAAAGCACCATCTTCACTTAGATGCGGCTCTATTCCCCATTTTTCTAATATGGAATCATTACTTTTTTGAACATTTAAAAGCTCAAACTCGTTTGGATCAAAATTTATTACTCCTTCAATGGCTTTTAAAATTAAGCTATCTGAATCAACGCTGATTTGAGCTTCCAAAATACCGTTGTTCTCAAAAACATTGTAATGTAAAGAAGCTGCGTCAGCTTTTATTATAGGGATAAATATGCTTAATAATATTAATAGAAGAAAAGAGGTTGCTTTTTTCATATTGGTTTTTCTTATTTAAGTTTAAAATAATTTAATTTTCCTATTTTTAATACTGAACCTTGTTTTATTTTACCAATTTTTAAATTAATATCAAATACCTTTTCTCCATCTATTGAAACAGCTCCTCCTTCAAACAATCGCCTTATATCATTTTTAGATTTTCCTAAAAGCTCATAAATCAAATCTAAAAGATTTTTTTCTTTATTAAGGCTATCAAAATCTATATCAATGTAATCAATATCCTCTAACTTTCTTTTTTGGAACTTGTTCTCAAAATCATTTTGAGCCTTTTCTGCATCTTCCTTTGAATGATACTGTTCAACAATGTTAAAAGCAATTTTCTTTTTAATATTTAAAGGATTTTCTCCTTCTTCAAGTTGTTTTTTGATCGCTTTTTTCTCTTCTTTTGAAAAAGAGGTTGTTAGATTAAGATATTCTTCTATTAATGCATCGGGAATTGACATTGTTTTTCCATACATATCATTAGGATTATCTATAAGTCCGATATAATTTTTAAGAGACTTGCTCATTTTTTGAACTCCGTCTATCCCCCTTAAGAGCGGCATGCAAACAATGGTCTGCGGCTCCTCATTATATTTTTCTTGCAAATACCTTCCAACTAGTAAATTAAACAATTGATCTTGTCCTCCAAGCTCTACATCAGCATTTATCGTAATAGAGTCATATCCTTGAATCAACGGATACACAATTTCGTGCATTGAAATTGGGTTACTTTTTTCAAACCTTTCTCTAAAATCATTCCTTTCCATAATCTGCTGTACGGTATACTTTGAGAGCAATGAAATAAGCTCATTTAATCGCATTTTAGACAGCCATTCTGAATTTCGCCTAACTTCAATCTTGGAAACATCTAAAATTCTGCTTAATTGATTAATATATGTTTCCGAGTTCTTTTCAATCTCTTCTTCTGATAATTGAGGCCTTGTCTTATCTTTTCCTGAAGGATCACCAATTCTTGCTGTAAAATCCCCTATAATAACAATGATTTTGTGCCCTAAATCTTGGAAATCTTTTAATTTTTTAATTGCAACAGCATGCCCTAAATGCAAATCAGGAGATGTTGGATCAAAACCCATTTTAACATTTAAAACCTTTCCACTTTCAAGCTTCTTTTTAAGCTCTCCATTGGGAAGGTTAATTTCAATGTTTTCCAATATATTTTTCATGAGTTCAATTTTAGCATAAAAATTTAATTTATTAAAGATTGAATTTTAAGACTTAAAGAGCGCAGTCGATTTTTACATCTACATTGATGGCTTCGTCATCCGCACTTATTTTATAGCCATCTTTGACAATGCAATACATTCTATTTTTCCTATAGCCTCTAAGTCCTCCCTCTGGGCTGTCCGCTATATTATACACATCTAATTCAAAGCCATTGTCTTCAAAAAAATCATCTATTTTTTGAGAATCGCTCTCAGAAATTCCCTGAACAAGGGCTTCTTTACTCAACTTCTTAACAATCGCAACATCATTATTTTCATCAATAACCCTCCATTCCATTTGAGAATCGCTTATACTTGAAAAATCAATGCCTGTACCTTCCTCCATTAGCTCAAAAAAGAAGGTTATATTATCTTTTTCTTCAATAACATTGCTGTTTTTGAATTTAATAATTAGTCCAATAGCAATTAGAAATAGGCAAATTATTAAAATTAAAGTATATCTTCTTTTCATCATAATGCTTATGTTTCAATTTTTAATGCTTTTTCCATCCTCCTAATATCTGCTAAAAGTTTTGATCTTTCTTCATTGAAAAATACCATTACGCAAACTGCTCGTCCACCATTTTTGGCAAACTTGCACATATCTCCTACTTTTTTATCAACTTTTAATTCTACGCAAGACTCCAACTCTTTAACTTTTTTTAATCCCTTAATGCTTTTTAATTTTCCTTCTTTCTTGGCAAATATCTTTAAGAATGCACTGTGCCCTTTTACTTTTTTAGGAATAATAGGCTTTTGAGGAATTCTATTTAAAACATCGTTTAAAGAATGATTGATGCCAAAAGATAATTTATATAAATAGTCTCTCCAGCCTCCCAATCTAGGACCTACTTCTATCACTTTCCATCCATCTTCTGTCCTCATCAATTCAACGTGGGCAGAATTGCTTCTTAGCCCCAATGCGTGCACTGCCTTTCTTGCAACCTCTTCTGCTTCTAGAACAGCGCTCGTCTTTAATTTTGCTGGAGTCATTTGCTGATAGCCGAAAAAGTCATCAAAGCCAATCTGCTTTCCTGTCTTTACTTTAACAAGCGGGCAAAAACGCATGCCTCCTCTAGAGTTTACATAAGCATCTATTGAATACATGTCCCCCTCCATGAATTGCTCTACTAAAAGATGAGGCTCTTTTTGCCTATCGTTTTCTTCGTACACCCTATTGATTTTTCTAAAGCAAGCTTTAAGCGTATCTCTCAGTTCTTCTTCATAAAAACAAACGCTGACCATTAGGCTTGCTGCTAAATTAGAAGGTTTCACCATTAAGGGAAAACCTACCTTTTCTTTTATCTTTTCTAAAGTTTCTTTTGAACAATCCTTAATTAACAAATATCTTGGAGTAATCTTTTTATCGTAGCTATTAAACCTTCTTCTCATCATGTATTTCTCGACTGACCATTCAAGAGATTTTGATGTAGGAGTTTTAAGATAAGGAACATTTGGTATAATTTTTGCGAAATCAGGAATATTTTTCTCCTGCCTGCAAGTAATAGCTAAGAATTCCTCTTTATATGGCAGAAGCGCCTTCATTATCTTAACAGGATCATCAAAATCGCAAGGAATTATAAGATCAATTGGCTCCTCGCTATTAGTCAATTTTGACTCTTCCACTCCTTTATCCTTAATAATGGCTACCTTCAAATCCTTTTTTATCTTCTTTCCGTATTCCCTTATTTCCTTAATAGCTGTATCAGGAACATAATTAACAAAGAGAATAATGTTTTTTTCTTTTTTTTCCATATAAAATATCAAAAATAAATTGAAAATAATACTTATCGACTCAACCTATTAGACTTATCTATTAAGAAATTCAACATGCTTTCCTCTATTTCAATATCATTTTGCTTCGCAAGCTCTCTGGCAATTTTAAGAGAGCAGGGAAAATTGACTTCTGCCAAATATGGCTTTCCTGTTTTTTTCTCTATCAAAATATCTACGCCTCCGAATTCGACATTCATATTTTTAACTGAATTTATTGCAATATTTTTAATTTCTTCTGATACTTGAGTGACCTCTTTCGTAGTCTTTTTAGAATTAGTTCTAAAATCATCTTCTTCCCTGATTCTTGAATAATTAAACAAAATATTATCTCCTAGAACAATTGCTCTTATCTGCTTATCATGTTCGATAAATTCTCTTAAAATTATTCCTTTATTAATAACGTCTTCCTTAAAATAATCGATAATTGAGAACAATGATTCGAAAGATTCTATTTTCATGACGCCAAATCCCTTGCTTCCTCCTAAAACTTTTAAAATTATAGGGAAGCCTCCTAAAAAATCAACATATTCTTTCAGCGTTTCTTTATTTTCAGTTATTACATTAATTGTTTTAGGAGAAGGCAATTCCTGATTTTTGAAATATGCCAAAAGTCCGCCCTCTAAAAGACACTCTTCTGAAGGGCATCTATAAAAACCAATTGCGCCTTTATACAAGACTTCTTTTTCTATAAAATTAGCAGCCTTATTATTTGGAGCTATACGATAAACTAAATCTCCTTTTTGGACATTTAAACTCAAAAGATTTGTATCAAGCGGATTAAGAGTTACAAATTCTATGCCCTTTTTGTCACAGATATTTTTAAATGCAAGATAGCTAACATCTTGATCATCTGAATTGACGCAATAAAATTTCATATTTATATTTTATTTTTAATACTCGGTTAGATTATCACAGTCGAAATAAAAAATCAATCTATTTCAATATGAAATTTGCCCTTACTGTTATCATTATTTCTTTTTCAATTGTGCTTGTATCATACATTCCATAACTTGCTATATCCGTTGAATTTGGCTGCAATACTTGGACAACTCCCATATCAGCGCTCTTTAAAGTTCCAACTCTTCTGTCAGTGCTTTCGGCAATTGCTTCTGCTCTTTTTTGAGCATCAGCTACAGCTTCTGGCAAAAGTCCAATTCTATCTTCTGGAAGTCTTGTATAATAATATTCTGGAGCATTAGTTTGATAAACCACATCCATGTTAATTATGTCATTTGTCTTAGAAGACAAGCTTTTTACTTTTTCAATGTCATTTGAAGTAATTACAATTTGCTGAGATAAATGATATCTTGATTCCTCATAAGCGCTTTTTTCGTAAGAATATTGTTCATACATAGAAACAGGATATATCTCGTATTCATCTTCAGTAATTCCATTGTTCTTTAAAAAGCTGATAACTTTTTCTTCGTCAGCCTTCATCATTTCGTGTCCCTTTTTTAATTGAGATTCAAAGACTGTCCTTGAAAAACTTGATCTTAACTTTGCCAAATCAGACTCCACTGTTTTTGTAGCTGAACCAGTCACAACAAGCGTATTGTCCAAATTCTGTATTTTAAACAAATAGTTAGAATAAATTAATACAGAGATTATGAATGACCCTGCTAGTATTAATGATGCGATTACTATTGATTTTTTCATTTTTTCTTAATTTACTTATTATCCGCCTTTATTTTATCAAAGCTCTTCTTTTTATTCAAGTACTATAATTGCTAATCGTATTTATACTTCTGCTGGAAATTTAATATATAGACAAATAAAGCCTGCACTTATATTTGACTACGTACTCAAAGAATATAAAGACTATCATTACAAAATAGCTGAAATGGAAAAAGCTGTTCTTGATTATCTTTATCTTAATGCATGTATTAAGAATAAAAAAGATTTTGAAGGGATACGCTTCAACGCAATTGCAAAATAGAACATTAAAAAAAGAGTTAATAAATTCTTAAAATATATAGGACATGCTTATTATACCAACTTAATCTTTTGATAAATTATTAAAAATAAAATAAAACATATCTTTGTAAAAATGCTTTTCTTTAAAAAATAGGATTGTGTTTTTCTTGCATAGGCCCTCCATGTATTAAAGGCTTCTTTAAACGTTCTCTTCTTAATCTTCTTTATCATTTTCAAAACTGTCTTCTTTCTCGGCAAAGTATATTTTTCAAAAATGACGTATCCTAAAAAGTCTATTCCATTTAAAACAGGAAAAATGCTTGTTGCTTTTTCTTTATACTTTAAGTCTAGCTTACAATTTAAAAATATCTCTAATTTGTCTTTGGTTCTCCTTAACTCTTTTTTCTCTTTTTTGAAAATCACAAAATCATCCATGTACCTAAAAAAACATTTAGACTTTAAACCTCTTTTAACGAATTGATCCATTTCATTTAAATAGATATTGGCAAACAATTGAGAAGTTAAGTTTCCAATAGGAATTCCTTTTTCATTGCTTTTAATAATTGTATCAATTAAATTCAAGGCCTTTTTATCTTTAACTTTTCGTTTGATTATTTTAAATAACAAGCTGTTGCTTATGCTGTCGAAATACTTCGAAATATCTGCCTTGAAGCAAAAAAAATCACCTTTGTTTTTTAATTTTCTCTTAAAATCATTGACTGCCCTATGATTTCCTTTTCCTTTTCTGCAGGCATATGAATAATGATAGAAAGTATTGTCAAAAATTGGAGTAATGAAATTGCATAAAGCATGATGGACTAATCTATCTTTAACCTGAGGAGCTTTTATCTCTCTTTTTTTAGAATCCCTTACAATAAACTTTTTATAGCCTCCGTGAATATATGTTTCTTCTTTTAAATCTTTTTGAATTTTAAATAAGTTTTCTTCCAAATTAAAAGAGAACTCTAATATTTCTCTTTTATATCTTTTATTCTTTCTAACTTTTAAATATGAATGATGTAAATTGTTAAAAGAATGAATTTGACTATAAAAATTGCCTTTTCTCTTCATAAAATTTAAATTTAAACAAATTAAAAGGCCCATTTAAGTTAATTAGGATGTTCGAATATTTCTACTAAAACCAATTAAAGATACGGGCCCAATATTTTCCCTTTTGATTAGTTAATCTACTCGGAAAGGAATAAAGCCAGTATTTTGTAATGGCTCTGTCAGCAATCCTTAGATTAGCTGATTCCGGCCGTGAAACTACCGGGCACACCGAAACCCAATGTTGTTGTTCCGATTCTCGGGCGAATTGTTCAGATTCAAAGCAAACACCCCGGCGTTGGAAGTGTTGTTCCAATTCCCGCCGCGTAGAAACGCAGACCTATTTGTGCGGCTCTATCCCTTTGAAATAGACTAGATTAATACTTGTTGGAAGCCTCCCAAAAGCCGTCCTAATTCAACAACTTTCTCTTCGAGACTCTCATATTTCTTCATATTAATGAAGGTAAAATCTTTTGAAAGCCTGATGAAAATTTTTAATTTTTGAAGTTCTATATCTAATTTTTTAAAATAATTTGGCGTTGCTTTTCCTAAATTTATCACAATTACTAATTCTAAAATTGTGATCAATGTATTTTCTATTTTTTGACCTAATATGAATCTCTGATTTTTCGGAAATTTTGCAATCGCCGGATGGATTTCTAGAATCAAGTCATATGTCTTTTGAAATAATATTAATTTCTCATGATTCATATTCAATTTTTAAAAATCAGTTTTATCTTAATGCTTTTTTCCTTTAAAATGCGGGGCATTTTTCTAAAAGAAAAATGCACTTTCAGATTATCAGACGATTACCGGGCACACCGAAACCCAACGTTGTAGTTCCGATTCTCGGGCGAAGTGTCCAGAATCAAAGCAAACACCCCGGCGTAGGAAGTGTAGTCCCAATACCCGCCGCGTCGAAACGCGTGAGTTGGAGAACAGTCTGTTCCTGTGCTAGAACAATACGCATTATTATTATCAGTATAAATTTGTCCAACTCTATTTACAGATGTTAAAGCTCTATTTGCTGGTCCAACTTCCGAATAGGGCAGATTGCTTGTATAGTTTATCGCATTAAATTCTCTCCAAGTACTCGAATAATTAGGAAGCTCACTTGTTTGCTTTGTCTCATCTACCCACTCCCACATATTTCCTGACAAATCCCATATTTCTTCTCCATTTGAAAGAATTAATTTAGCTTTTTCATTTCTTGATGTTCCATAATCTGGATCTAAGGCTGAGTTATATGCTCCCGAAGTATCCTCTCCTGTATTCCCTGTCTTAAGATAGCCAACCCCTTTTCCACCTATCCAATTTGAATCCACATCTGCTATATCCCTTGCAAGCGCCATCCATTCCGCGTTAGTCATTAGATGAGCTCCTATGTTTTGACAAGCTTCTTTTGCTTCATCTTGAGTTACATATCTCCATGGAATTCCATCTGCTTGAGAAACAGCCGTATGAGAAGATGTCGAACATCCTGTGGCTGGACAAGTGATTATGCTTGAACCGCTTTTGGCTTTTGCTTCATACTGCATTATGCACCTATTTCCAAAAGGTATCCAGCCTGATTCGCAAGATGTTTTAATGTCTTGTGTCTTCATATACCTTGATTCTTGGATTAGATAACCTTTGTTTCCAGGGGCAGGTGTTCTTATGGAATAGTTTTGTCCATCCGAAAAGTATAGGAGACAATTGTTTGTTCCTGTTATTGTTTGATTTCCTGCTGTTAATCCATCATAGCTTGGATTAGATGGTACTGTTTGTAATCCATAATATGAGAGAAAGTTTGAATTGTTATTATTATCTTCTAAACAGAGATTGCCTTGATGGTAGGTTCCATAAGTTTCTAAGGCAGTGCCTAGGCTGGATAATTGTGCAACCATCTTAGTGTTTTGGGATGTTGCTACAAAAGAAGAAACTCCTATTGTGATTAAGCCTGCTATAACTCCGATGATGACAATTACTACAAGAAGCTCGATCAAGGTGAAGGATTCATTTTTTTTATAATTTGACATAAGTATAGATTAGTTTTAGTTTATTATTTACCGTTATTATATCAGAAATGTAAAATTGTGCAAACTATTATAATTCGTAACTATTTTTCATTTGAGGAACAACAACATCTTTAATATCTTTTTCTAATTTCTTTTTTAAAGCTAATGATTCTTCCTCATCCCCATGATTAATAAAAACTTTTTGAGGATTCATTTTTAAAACCCATTCTGTTAATTTTAATGAATCCGCATGAGAAGAAAAAGAATCAATTTTCTTAACTTTAGCCTTAATAATAATTTCCTTGTCGTTAATAAATATTCTCTCCCTATTTTCTAATTTTTTGCCCAAGGTTCCTTCTGCTTGATAAGAATTTAATAAAATGACGTTGTTTCTGTCTTTCCCGAAGCGAGCAATGTATGAAGGCATTCTTCCGCCAGAACACATGCCCGATCCAGCAATAATTATTTTAGCTCCATGATTTTTTAAAATCTCCTTTGAATCTTTTATCTTTTTAGTTTTTTTAAATCCTTTAAAGTCAAAAATATTATCTCCTGAATTAATCAATGTGATAGCTTCGTTATCAAAAATGTTTTTGTAATTTTCATAAATTTCTGTTGCCTTTATGGCAAGAGGACTGTCTAAAAAAATATTAATAAATGGAATTTCTTTATTCTCTACAAACTTATTTATTTCAAACAATATTTCTTGTGTCCGCTCTATACTAAAGCTAGGAATTAGAAGAACTGAATCTTTTTGAATAACTTCCTTAATAGTATTTAAAAGCTCTAGAACTCCCTTTTCCCTTTTTTCATGTATTTTTCCTCCATAAGTAGATTCAGTAAAAACAATGTCTCCAGAATCTATAAATTCCGTATCTCTAACAATAGGCGCATTATGGTTTCCGAGGTCTCCAGAAAAAACTAGTTTCTTTCCCTCTAAAAAAACTTCAAAAATTGTAGAGCCTAAGATATGTCCAGCATCTTTTAGTTTAATCTTGATGTTCTTAAAAGCAATTTCGTCTTCATAATTAAAACATTGAAATAGCTCCATTGTTTTTAAAACGTCAGCAAAATTAAAAAGAGGAATCCTTAAGTCCTTTTCAAAAATATTAGCAGAGTCCTTTAAAATAATCTCTGTTAGATCTCGTGTTGCTTTTGTACTATAGATTTTTCCGTTAAATCCGTTCTTTAAAAGCTTGGGAAGCCTTCCTGAATGATCCAAATGCGCATGAGTCAATAATACAAAATCAATTTCTTTTGGATCAAATCCAAAGTCTTCTAGATTTTTTTCATACGAATTCAACCCTTGAAACATTCCTGAATCTATTAAAAACTTTGCTTCTTGAGACTCTATTAATATGCAGGAGCCCGTGACTTCTCTTGCTGCTCCATAAAAAGATACTTTCATGAATAGATTATACCATTTGACAAAACAATTGCAATCAATAGTCTTACAACATTAATAAGATCTGTCGTAAAAAAGTAAGTACTTGAAAAAAGTCAGATTTTTGCAGTTCGTTATCCTGAATTAACCTTGAGTAAATTAATCTCATTATATTCTTTCTAAAGCATTGTCAAACTTTTCAGATTCAAAATCTAAATTAAAAAATTTCCGAATGTGAACCGATTCTTAAAAGTAATATAATAGACTCTTCTTTTTTAATTTTATAAATTAAAAGTACATCTGGCTTTATATGACATTCGAAACATCCCTTAAATTCTCCTGATAAGCTATGATTAGAATTTTTAAAGGGCAATCGTCCTCCATCAGTTAAAATATTCAAAATTGTCTCTAACTCTTTAATAATATTACTATTATATTCGTAATGCTTTAAGTTTTTTTTGAATTTATTAGAATATTTTATTTTAAGCATGTCAGTCTTTTAAAACATCACGAATAAGGTCTGCTCCATTTGTAAAAGATTTTTCGCTATTTTCTGCCTCTATAATTGCTTCACGTAAAATTTCGGCATTGCGTAAAGTCATACCATTACTGTCTCTTAATTCACAAGGAAAACTTTTTGTATTTATTACTTGTCTAAAAAAGATTTTAATAGCGGAACTCATATCCATTCCCAAATTCTCTAAAATTTTCTTTGCTTCTTTTTTTGTTTTAGAATCTATACGAATTTGAATTTGTGTATTTTTATTAGTCATATTTATATTGTATTGAATTTGTATGCATTTGTCAATATATTTTCTTTTACTACTTATTTTGATGAAATCCATAATCACGTAAGTATTGTCAAACAATGATTTAAAAGATATTATATTTATATATGAAACTATTTATCTTGCCTTTTGACCATAGGACATCTTTTTTAAAAATATTAGAAAAGAAAAGCAAAAAGAAAGTTGAAGAATTAAAACAAATAATTTTTGATGGCTTTCTTGATGTTTATAATAATTACAAAAAGAAAAATGAGCTTGCTATTTTAGTTGATGAAAAATACGGAAGCAAAATAATAGCATATGCTAAGGAACACAATATTTCTTTATGCCTTCCAATTGAAAAAAGCGGGAAAGAAATTTTGGAATTGGAATATAAAGATTTAGATGAAGTTAAAAAAATTAACCCAGACTATGTTAAAGTTCTTTTGCGATACAATCCCTTTAATATCAAAATAAACAAGAGGCAGATTAAAGTCTTAAAGAGAATCAATGATTTTATAACTAAAAATAACTATAAATTAATTTTAGAATTATTAGTTCCAATGGCTAAAGAAGATATTAAATTGACTAAGGATTATGATAAATATTTAAGGCTTTATAGGACTCTTCAAGCCATCGAAGAAATTCAAGAAAATATAAAAGTAGATGTATGGAAGCTTGAAGGATTCAATAAAAAAGAATGGAAGGAAATTATAAAAATAACAGAATCTAAAATAATTTTCTTAGGAAGAGGAGAATCAAAAGAAAAGGTAAAAAAATGGCTTAAAGCAGCCAAGCAAGAAAAGAATATTATAGGATTTGCAATAGGAAGAACAATATTTATGGATTCTATTAAAAAATATAATGAAGGATTAATTTCCAAAGAAAAAGCAAAAAAAGAAATTTCTAAAAACTTTAAGTATTTTATTGATCTTTGGAATAAATAATTATTTCTCCATTTTCAATTTCTTCTTTTAATTCAGGCATAGATATTGAAAATAAAAAATTTAAAACCTCTCTATTATCTTGAAGCACTTCAGGCTGAGCTTTGTTTTCTTCAATTATAGAAATACTATAAATTTGTTTTTTATCATATAAATCTAAATTAATCATTAAGCCTTGCTGAGTTTCTTTTGAAAAATATTGGTCGAATATAAAATTGCCTAAAGAATAAAAAATTAGTTTATTCTTATACTTCTCAATATTTTGAATAACGTGTGGATGCCCTCCAATAATTAAATCTGCTCCTGAATCAATCATTAGATGAGCTAAATTAATTTGATTCTCTCTAGCCTCGTGAACATATTCTTCTCCCCAGTGAATTAAAACTATTAAAAATTTATCATTATTATCTTCTTTAATCTTTTTAATATTTAAAGCAATTTCCTCATTAGTACAATTAAAATCAAATGTCTTATTAACAGCGTAAAAAATAATATTGTCTTTAGCAGCAATGTCATCAATCGAACAATAGGTTGGATCTCCAACATAATCAATATTGTTTAAAGATAAAAAGCTTTTAGTCTCCTCTAAGCCTTTACGTTCCATATTCATTGTATGGTTGTTGGCAAGAGACAAAACATTAAAATTATTGTTTTTCAAAACCTCTGCAATTCTTTTATCAAAAGAAAAAATCATTGAATGATCCGAAATATATTTAGTTTGATTAACGATCGGGCCTTCTAGATTTCCAACAACAATATCCCCTTCCAAATTTATTTTCTTAAATGGATAATCGAAATCATTTTTGAATAATAAATATTCAACACCTCTATCAAACATCATATCTCCTACAAACAAAATTTTAAGAGGCTTTTCTTCCTCAATTGTATATTCAATAGGAACTTCAAAGGTAAGTGCATTTGCCAAAAATAAAAAAGCAATAATTATTGAAAAAAACATTATTTTTTTAAACATATCTTTCCTCTTAATATTTCGAGTTCATTTTTGTTTTTTATATTAACTAAAATGGAAGGTTCACTTAAACATTCTTTCGAGTCGATATAAAAATCAATTTCTTCTCCAAAGTATTTTTTTGCCTCATCAATATTTTTAGCAGGCTCATCTCCTTCTTTATTAACTGATGTTGCAACAATTGGGCCAACCTCTTTAATCAAATCCACTAATTCTTTTTTATCTGGAACTCTAAAAGCAATTGAATTTAAGCCTCTGTGTAGATGAGGAAATTCATTGCATGGAAGTATGACGCTTGTCTTGCCTGGCCAAAATTCTTTTAAAATATCAAAATACTCAATATCTATTTTAAAAATACTTTTCAAATCTTCTATTGATGATATAAGCACGATAAATGGTTTTTGAGGATTTCTATTCTTTATTTTATAAATCCTTTGAACCACATTTTCATCAAGCGCTAATCCCACAATACCATAAATGGTATCGGTTAAGATTACTCCTATTTTTTTATTTAATAATTCTTTTTTCATTATGTAAAATAATAGCAAAAAAACATTGTTTGATCAAACTAAAAAAACAAAATCTTTTAAAAGCAATAAAAAACTAAAAATAATGTTCAAAAGAAAATTTCTTTTACGAATATATCAAATATTATAAACGATCTTTCAAAAACATTAAAAAATGATTATTCTAACAAAAAAATAAAGGAATCCATGAAGGCGTAAAAAGACTTCGAAAGTTTATCTCATCCATATATATTCTCCAATTGTCACTCTAAATATTTTTGGTAAATGTTTGTGAATATGGTAATACCTTTTGTATATCACAAGAAAATCATGAAAAATCTTTGGATGTGGAAATTTTGACATTTTTTTAAATTAAAAAGTGTGCCTAGCGAACGCAACGAAACCAACTAAATGTATTATGGTCGAGTTGGTTGCCGTGAAAGTAGATGGAGCTGTTAACCTCCTGCCTAGAAAAACTGTTGCAAGATGCGCCATTTAGTACAGTAATACTCCATTGACTTCCTCCAGGAGTACTTGTAAACTCCCATCTAGCATCTAAAGAATTATTAAATGATGTCATTCCATTGCCATTTGGTCCGCCTAAAGCTGTGCAAGCAGCTTGAATTTCCTCTGTTGTTGGAATTCTTGCTCCAATATCTGCGCATTGTCTTAATGCTTGAGCATATGGCCATTCACCTGTGTCAAATCCTCCAGCAAATCTTGGATAAGCATCAATGTGAAGAGTTTTGCCATTATAAACAAACTCCAACCCCCCGCCCTCTTTGCATAAATTAGCATAGTTATCAGGGCATGAATAGCCTGTTCCAGTTTGTGCGAGTAATTCACTTGAATCATAATTATCCAATAAATCAGCATTTAGATTCTTTATTTTCCCTTTATCTTTATGCACTTCTTGCTCAACTGAAGAAGTATTTAAAGGAGCTGTGTATTCGCTTGGCATTGAACCAGATGGCTCAGACCAAGAAAATGCTGAATAAGATATTCCAATAGCAAATATTGCTACTAAAAACATAACAAGTATTTTATTTTTTTTATCCATGTTTTTTATTTATTAATTATTACTCTTCCTACTATTTGTTGGTTTGAAATAAAGCTAAATTTCCTTGAATCAAAGGTCGATGGATCTGTATTATCTCCTAAAACCAAATAACTATTTTTTGAAATTACATTATCTTCTAATGGTATTGATAACATTTTTTGCTGAGGTTGATTAATTCTATGCTTTTCACCGAGAGAATTTACTGCAAACTCTCCATTGATTTTAATAAACCCATCCTCAAACTCTAAAGTATCTCCTTCCATAGCCATTACTTTCTTAATGTAGTCTCCTTCCCTTGTCTTGAAATTAAAAATTATTATGTCTCCTTTCTTAATTTCATTACAATCATAGTAATTTTCGTAAGTTGTCACTGTTTCTCCATTTTTGATAAACGGAGACATTGAAGTGCCATCAACTGTTCTTGTTTTCTTTTCAAAACAAGACTTATCAATTATTACATTACCACTGTCTTGTTTTAAAAAAGCAAAGTGTATAAAAAAAGCAATTGCAATAATTGCTAAAAACATGAGAATAAGCTTTCTTTTGCTAATATTGTCTTGGTTTTCCTTTATTTCTACCGGTGGCATATTTTACTCAAATTCTTAAACAATTAAAATATACCATATATATATATAACGCAAGTCAACACGCACACATGCAACAACGTACATAGCCTATGATATTATGCAATTGTAAAAGCAAAATACATTTTGGAGCCGATTTTAAATTTATTTAAACATTATTGCTGGCTTTATTAAATCCAAAAATGAATTCATCTTGCTAGATTTTACTTTGAGCATCCTCCGCAGCCTCCGCAAGATCCTGAGCATCCTTTTGGAGGATTCTTAAAAATCTCTTTAAGCTCATCTTCACTTAAGACAGATCCTGAATAAGCAATTATATTATTTACTACAACTAAAGGAAGATCATAAAAATCTGTTTCTTCAAAGACAAATTCAACTTCAATGTCTTTAAAATCTAGAGAAGCATTTTGAGCTTTTTTAAAAAGCTCCTCAGATTCTTTACTATTATTTCCTACAATTAATATTTTCATACTTTTAATATACTAAAACTATTTGAGTCTCGCAAGTTTCCTCTGATAGCTTATTGCAAAACGATGAGCTTCATTTCTTACATTTATAAATAATTTTTTATTATTTTCTATAAAGCTGATTATATCTTTATTTTTACTTCCATATACAAATTCATCTTTCTTCCTGTCTTTTCCTTTTGCAATTCCAAAAACAAAAATATCCTTAAACGTTTTTTTGGCTAAATTAACTTGCGATTTTCCTCCATCAACTAAAATAATCTGAGGAGATTCCCATTCACTATGCTTTAATCTCCTTTCAAAAACTTCTCTTAAGCAATCAATGTCGCTTTGCTTTTGAACAGTTCTAATTTTAAATCTTTTATATTCTTTTTTAACAGAACCTTCTAAATTGAAAACCACCATGCTTCCAACTTTATAATCCTTTCCAAAATTAGAAATATCGTATCCTTCTATTCTTTTAATATTTAATTTTTCTTTGAAATCATCTTCTACAAAACTTTTGCTAATAAGGGACGCATCCTGTATTTTTTGAAGCCTTTTTAATTGAAATTTTACTCTATTTGCTTCTTCAAATTTTTCTTCTTTAGCAAATTTCTTCATCTGTCTTTCTAAATTTTTAATAACAGCTTTTTTATTTCCATTTAAAAATTGAATGAGTGGCTTTATCACCCTCTTATTATATTCATCCTTATTTATTTTATTAATGCAAACTCCCAGGCATTTTTTGATTTGGTAATCAAAGCATGGACGCTTCTGATTTGGCTCACATTTTGAAACAAAAAAAAGCGAATGCAATATCCTAAGCATCTCAGATGTTTTAATATTTGGATAAGGCCCGAACAGTTTTTTAACTTTCTTTTTATCAAAATCTTTTAATTCGTGCTCCCTTATTGTTTTTAATTTAGGAAAATCCTCTTTTATTAAATAAAGATAAATCCAACTCTTGTCATCCTTTCCAATTACATTATATCTTGGTCTCATTTTCTTAATATATTTAGCCTCTAAAATTGCAGCCTCTATAACTGAATCTGTTTCAATGGTTTTGATTTGAGTGACTTCTTTAATCAAAAGCTCTATTGGCCTTCCAGTCTTAGGGTGAGAGAAATAGCTCTTTACTCTATTTTTAAGAGAAGTTGCTTTTCCCACATATATGAGCTCATTATCTTTATAAAAAAGATAAATTCCTGGAACATCTTTTAAATTTTTTATCATAAAAATTTCTTTAAATATTTTCCTGTATATGAAATTGTGCTCTTTCTTGCAATTTCTTCTGGCGTGCCCTCTGCTATAACCTCGCCCCCAAGGTCTCCCCCTAGAGGACCTAAATCAATAATCCAATCAGCTGTTTTAATAAAATCCAAATTGTGTTCAATTACAAGAACCGTATTGCCTTGGGATACTAATCTTTGAATAACATCTATTAACTTTTTAACGTCTTCGTAATGAAGTCCTGTGGTAGGCTCGTCTAATAAATACAAAGTTTTTGTAGTGCTTCTTTTTGCAAGCTCTTTGCTTAACTTAACTCTTTGCGCTTCTCCTCCAGACAGCGTTGTAGCAGACTGCCCTAATCTTAAATATCCGAGCCCAACTTCATTTAAGACTTTTAATTTATCATATATTTGAGGAACATCTTTGAAAAACTCTACTGCATCTTCCATTGTCATATCTAAAACCTCTGCAATATTTTTTCCCTTATAATGCACTTCTAAAGTATCTCTATTAAATCTTCTTCCTTTGCAAACATCGCAAACAACTTCGACATTTGGAAGAAAATGCATTTCAATTTCAATTAATCCCCTTCCTTCGCAATGCTCGCATCTTCCTTGAGGCATATTAAAACTAAATCTTCCTGATTTAAATCCTTTTATTCTAGCTTCAGGGGTTGCAGCAAATAACTCCCTTATATAATCAAAAACTTTTGTATAGGTTGCGGGATTAGATCTCGGAGTCCTTCCAATTGGAGATTGGTCTATCTTTATTACTTTATCAATGTAGTCTAAATTCTTAATCTCCCTTACTTTCTTGTCAAAATTTTCCAATCTTAATTTTCTATTTACAGTATAATTGTAAATAACATCGTTCATTAAAGTTGATTTTCCTGAACCAGAAACTCCTGTAAAGCATACAAATCTTTGAAGCGGAATCTTCACATCAATATGTTTTAAATTGTTTCCATATGCATCTTTAACTTCGAGCATTGGATGCATTTTATCTACAGGCCTTCTTATCTTAGGCACTTCTATCTCAATTTCTTTTCTTAAATATTTTCCTGTTAAACTTTCCTTAGGATCACCGATTAGCTTTAAGTCTGTTTCAGGCTTCTTTAAAAAAAGCATGTATTCTAATGGGCCAGAAAACACAATCTCTCCCCCATGTTCTCCTGCAAACGGACCAAAATCAACAATCCAATCAGACCTTAATATAGTATCTTCATCATGTTCAACTACAACTATGGTATTTCCAATGTCGCACAAATTTCTAAGAGTGCTTACAAGCTTTTCATTGTCTCTTTGATGAAGTCCGATTGTCGGCTCATCTAATACATAAAGTGCTCCTACAATTTTTGTTCCAACTTGAGAAGCTAGTCTGATTCTTTGAGCTTCGCCGCCTGACAATGTTCCTGCACGCCTATTTAGGTCAATATAATTTAAACCTACATCGAGCATGAACTTAAGGCGATTTTTAACTTCATTTAAAATAGTTTCTGCTATTTCTAATTCTTTTTCACTCAATTTTAAATTATTAATAAAACTAAATGCTTCATCGATATTTAAACTTGTAATATCCCATATATTTTTAGAATTAATCTTTACGCTAAGCGCATTTTTATTCAATCTTTTTCCCATACATACAGGACATAATTCATCAGAAAAAACATTTTCAGTCCCAATGCCTTTACAATATTCGCAGTACCCATAAGGACTATTAAAACTAAAAAGTCTTGGTTCTATTTCAGGAAAACTGTATCCGCATTTAGGGCAAGAATAGCTTGTGCTAAAAACATGCTCTTCTCCATCAATTAAAAGCAAACACAAACCATCAGACAAATCGATTGCAGTTTCAACTGCTTCGCTTAATCTGAAATAGAAATCTTTATCAAATTCAATATCTTTAAATTTATCTATTACAACTTCTATTGTGTGTTTTTTGCCTTTTTCAACAATAATTCTTTCGTTTAATTTTTTAAATTCATTATCAAGTCTAACTTCTAAAAAACCTGATTCGTATAAGTCCTGAATTAATTGATAATATTCCCCTCTCCTTCCTCTAATAACAGGAGATAAGATTATAATTTCTTTTTTCCCGTCTATTATTTTTTTAATATTATCTACAATTTCATCTACTGCCATTTTTTCAATTCGCGTTCCGCATTCTGGGCAGTATGGTTTTCCAATTCTTGCAAACAAAACTCTTAAGTAGTCATATATTTCTGTAATAGTTGCAACCGTTGATCTTGGATTAGCATTATGAGCTTTTTGACTTATAGCTATTGCAGGAGATAGACCCTCGATTTCATCAACGTTAGGCTTTTGCATTCCTCCCAAAAACTGCCTTGCATAGGCTGATAAAGATTCTAAATATCTTCTTTGTCCTTCTGCAAAAATTGTATCAAAAGCTAAGCTAGATTTTCCAGATCCAGATAGTCCTGTAAAAACAATCATCTTATCCCTTGGAAGCTCAAGCGAAACATTTTTTAAGTTATGTTCCCTGGCTCCTTTTATAATAATCTTATTTTGCATTTTTCTTAAGTTCTTTTTCTAATTCTCTAACTTCGTCTCTTAAGATTGCAGCTAGTTCAAATTCGAGCTTTTCTGCCGCTTCATCCATTTGAAGCTTCTTTGCTTTGATAATTTCTTTTATACTTCTATCGTCTCCTAAAAGATCTAATTTAACAAGCTGTTTTTTCTCCCTACTTGGAGAAAGTCCAAATTGATCTAAAATATTTTTAATATTCTTTTTAATCGTTGTTGGCGTAATATTATGCTTTTTATTATACATGAGTTGAAGTTCTCTTCTTCTTTTAGTCTCGCTAACTGCTTTTTTTATTGATTCAGTCATTTCATCAGCATATAGAATAACTCTTCCATTTTCATTTCTAGCAGCTCTTCCAATTGTCTGAATTAAACTTGTTTCGTTTCTTAAAAATCCTTCCTTGTCCGCATCTAAAATTGCAACAAGCGATACTTCTGGAATATCCAAGCCTTCTCTTAAAAGATTTACTCCCACAATTGCATCGATTAATCCCTTTCTTAAATCAGTAATAATTTCTATTCTCTCTAACGTCTTAATATCTGAATGAAGATATTTAACTTTTATCTTTTTGTCTTCTAAAAAAGAGGTAAGATCTTCTGCCATTCTTTTTGTTAGAGTGGTCACTAAGGTTCTCTCTCCCTTTCCTGCCTGTTTTTCAATTTCAGAAATAAGATCATCTATTTGAGATAAGTTATCTTGAGATGAAACAACCGGCCTTATATCAATTTCTGGATCAACGAGTCCTGTTGGTCTTACAATCTGCTCTACCACATTTTGGCTAATAGAAATCTCTTCTTTAGAAGGAGTTGCTGAAACATAAATAATATTTTTAGCGCGTTCATTGAATTCAGAATATTTAAGTGGCCTATTGTCAAAAGCTGAAGGCAATCTAAATCCATGCTCTATTAAAGCTGTCTTCCTTGCCTTGTCCCCATTATACATTGCTCTTAGCTGAGGCAAACTAACATGCGATTCATCAATAATAATTAAAAAGTCTTTTTCCGCTTCTTTAAAATAGTCTAAAAGCGTAAATGGAGGCTCTCCTCTTTTCCTCTTGTCAAAGTGAGCCGAATAATTTTCAATGCCTTGGCAATATCCAATGTTTTCAATCATTTCAAGATCATAGTTTACTCTTCTTTTTAATCTTTCGTACTCTACAATCTTTCCTTGTTTTTCAAAATACTTTAATCTTTGATTAAGTTCTTTTCTTATGCTATCTATGGCTGACTGTTTCTCATTTTCATTGATTATATAATGGGTTGCTGGAAAAATATTAACAGAGTCTAATTCCTTAATAAGCTCTTTTGTTAAATAATCGATGAACTCTATTTTTTCTATTTTATCACTTATAATAAATCTATAAATTGCTTTTTCATTTACAGGCATAACTTCCAAAACTTGTCCTCTTAAACGGAACTTTCCCCTTTCTAATTCTCCCAAAGTTCTTTCAAAATTAATTTCAATCAATTTCCTTGCAAGTTCGCTATGTTTAATCATCTGCCCTTTTTCAAAAGAAAAAATTATTCTTTCATATTCTTTTGGAGAGCCTAATCCATAAATAGCTGAAACCGAAGAAACAATGATTACATCTTTTCTTGTTAAAAGCGCTTGTGTAGACGCATGACGCAACCTATCAATTTCATCATTTATCTGAGCCTCCTTTTCTATATATGTATCAGTTTTTGGAAGATAGCTTTCTGGTTGATAGTAATCATAATAGCTTACAAAATACTCAACTGCATTAGCAGGGAAAAATTCCCTAAATTCATTGCATAATTGAGCTGCCAAAGTTTTATTATGAGATATTACAAGCGTCGGCTTATTGATCTTTTCAATTACATTGGCTGCTGTAAAAGTCTTTCCAGATCCAGTTACTCCTAAAAGAGTTTGCCTATTAAATCCTTTTTCAAGGCCACATAAAAGCCCCCTAATTGCTTTAGGTTGATCACCTTTTGGTTTAATTTTTGTTTTAAGCTTAAAATTCATGGCAAACAAAATTTACCAGAAAAGAAATTATAAATCAATAGAAAATATGAGGCATAAAGCCTCATACCTTACTATGCTATAATCTTTATTTTACTTTATATATAATGGTTACATTAGAAGTAATGGTGTTCTCTCCTGTCTCAATGGATGGAGAAACACTATCTGCCGCTCCTCCCATGCCAAGCATCTTATATGAAGAAGTTGCTTCATAATATACTGGGTTATAAGTATTTTCATAAAAGCCGATAATTTCTTTCAAAGACACTCCTAAATCCTTTTCTAATTTTAAAGCTTTGTCTTTAGCGTCAGTAATAGCCTGCTCCTTTGCCTGTTCTTTCAATAACTCATCATTATCGATAATAAAGCTCAACCCTGAAACATCATTAGCTCCTCTTGATGTTGCTCCAGAGATAATGTCGCCAACCATATTCAAATCTCTAATTTTAATAATCAAACTCTGAGTGACATCATATCCTGCCAAGTATCTATTCCTATAATCCTCTCCATACTCATATCTTGGATTAATATTATATGTGCTTGTCTTTATATCCTTATCTTCTATATTTTTTTCTTTAAGAAAAGAAATAATGTCATTGATCTTTATATTGTTCTCTTCGGTAGCCAAGCCTAAATCTTTGTTTCCAGTTATAACAGTTAGGTTAATTTGAGCTACATCAGGCTTCGCATTAATTTCAGCAGACCCTGTAACTGAAATTGTATTAATGGTTTCCTTGTCTTCTCTTGAATTTAGAATGGAGAAAACGAAGAAAATAATTAAAATTATTAAAAATAATTTTACTAAACCTTTGAAACCGTTATCATTAAATAAATCTTCTTTTTCCATATCTTTTAATTATTAATATTAAATTCTGATAAGTCGCTATATGGACCATAGACCTTGTTTTTTAAATTTACATAATATGCATTATTCTTGACATATGAAAATCCCAAGTCTTCTCCATAAAATTCAATGCTTGGCTCCCCCTCATATGGTCCAGTTGCTTTCCCATTGATATTAACATACCATTTTTGCTTGTAATTGCATAAAATCCCCCAATCATTTTCATCATATGTAATATATGATTCGCTATATGGGCCATATTCTTTTCCATTAATAACAATGGTTTCTTCTCCTGAATTATTGTTTTTATACTTTTTAATATTTGTGCTGCCTACGTTAATATCCTTTTCTAATGCTAAAACTTCAGCCTTCTCTTCTTCAACCACTTGAGTTTCTTGTTCTTCTTCGGGCATAATGATTTCCATTGGCTCATCTTCTTGTTCAATTATTTCTATTACGCAAGTATAATTATCTTCCCTGCAGTTAGGAACATCAACACTACCCAAGAATTCATTGTCTACACAGAAATTGCTTCCATTATAATTTAATGAAAGGCAGTACTTTTCATTTTCAGGATCAATGTTACTAATAATATTTGAGGCTCCTGCTGTTTTTAATTCCACGATTTTATCTAAAAATTGCTGATTATTATACAGATGTCTATAAGTTAATTCATTAGTCTTATCTTCTTCTATTATTATCTTTATACTATTTACCTCTGAACTTATATCAAAAACTTGCTCTTCCTGATTTGTTTCTTCGCTTTCTTGTTGAGCTTCTTTTACAGAGGATTCTTTTGGAATCATAGAACTCACAAGAAATATAATTCCAATTAAAGAAAAAAGAACGATTGATAAAACTATTGCTATTTTTTTATCCATAAAATTTAATAAATTACCTTATTATAAATATCAACTTCTTTTTCAATGCACTGATAGCCTTTATCGTGCTTCCAATTATTGTCACTATAAGTTTTTATTTTCTCTAAATTGGAAGACATAAACTCTGCACATAGCTTGTATTTCTTATCGCCAGTAATTTCATATTCATAATCAAGGCTTCCATTATAGGGCTTGATAATTTTTGATTCTACATCATTTAGATTTTGAGGAAGTTTTTCATTCTCATTATAATAATTATCAATTGCAAACTTAATAGTGTTAAAATCACTTAAAATTTTATCATCTAATTTCCTATTCCTTGATTCTTGCGGAGAATCTATTAAAAAGAAAGATGATATAAAAGCAGCTGAAATCAATGCAAGCGAAATATAAAAGAAAATTGCATTAATCTTATAATCTTTAAAATCTCCTCTTTTAATATCATAAAAATAGAATCCAAAGATTAGAGCTGCAATAAATAAAACTGTTAGAATTTTCAAAACAGAATTAACTGTAAGCGCTCCATCCAAAAAATTGTTCAGAATAGCAATCAAGGAGCCAATAACAACTACACTTGAGACAAATAATATAAAATAAGTAAGCCACCTTCTAACCGAAGAATCTTTTTTTAATTCTCCGGACTTAAGACTTTTGTAAATTTTATTCATCACAAAATAAAAGATAGGCGTTGCAATTAAAATTCCTGAAATTGCACCTTTGATAGGAGAATCGCTATAATAGTAAATTGTTTTTGCTATATCTGGAAAAAATTTATTGATCATTTCAAATAAAATATTTCCAAAAGACAAAGATATTATAATCAATGTCACTAAAGATAGCATGTAATAAAATGCAAATTTTGCTGAATTCATACTATAATAATATCATATGGAAAAAAACAATCAAGAAGGATTTTTGTAGATTTCCATTTGACATTCCTTACAGTTGAATTCCAACAAAAACTTTTGCCCTCTTTCATTAATTAAATAAAGAGGTTCTTTTAATCCCTGCTTTTTGCAAAAGCCTAAATAATATTTAAGGCAATGCTTAGTTGTCATTAATTTATCGCCCTCTTTTATCTCAAATGCCGGCTCAATTTCTAGAACTCCGTGCTTCTTATAGAAACTCTCTGCCAATTTATTTGAAACATTGAACTCATAAGAAAGCTTTTTTAAATAAAATTCGCCTCTATTATTTTTATCTAATGCGCTTTTTTCATTTTCATAATCTTGAATAATTTTATCTTCGAACCTTTTTACAATATCCCTTCTTATCTTGTTTAGAATAGATAGCCTAATAAAAAGCGGCCTATTATAGAAATCAATCTTAATATTTTTCAAATAAAAAATTGTATTTCCTAATTTTGAAAATTGATTTTCAATATTTTTAATTGCAAGACCTTTATCTTTCGCATATTCTTTTTCTACCTTAAATTCTTCACTTACTTCATGTTTGGCATCGTCTTTTATAGAAACATATATGCCATTCTGTACCTCCTTTAATGCAAAGCTCAATCCTATTTTCCTTTGGATAAAATCTTTCTGCTTAAAAACTCTATCAAACTTAATATCAAAATTTATGTAAACTTCATCTCCTATGCTAAAACCATAAACATCGTTTAAAAAAACTTTATCTTTATCTATTTTAATTACGTTGCTTCCTTTAAGATCACCGTTTTCATTAAAAAAGCATAAGCCGTCGCCTAAGCTTAGATCATGCTTCCTATCAAGAGTAAAATAGTCTTTTGTTCTAGTCTTAATTTTTCCAATAAACTTTCCAATTGATTTTGGAGAATTTATGGCTAAAATATCTTTCTGCCTTTCTTTAATAAAATAATCTGTAAAAGATCTATTAAAAGTTCTCTCCAAATCCCCTTCAAATTTAGAAAAAATATCTCCAAAGGAACTTCTTTCTAAATCTTTTCTTCTTTTTAAAATCTCATCAATTTTTCTTCTGTAATAATATGTGACGTTAGATACGTAATCAATGTCTTTCAACCTTCCTTCTATTTTAAATGAAGTTATGCCTGCGTTTATTAAATCCTCTAAATGATTTGAAAGATTAAAATCTTTTAAGGAAAGCAAGTATTTATCTTTAATTAATATTTTCCCCGCTGAATCAATAAGAGAATAAGGCAAACGGCAAGGTTGCATACACTCTCCTCTATTTCCGCTTTTACTTCCCAAGTACTGACTTAAATAGCATCTTCCGCTTAAACTAACACATAATGCTCCGTGAATAAAAGCTTCAAGCTCAATATTTGTATTCTTTTTAATCTCCTCAATCTGTTTTAGCGATAATTCTCTTCTTAGTATAACTCTTTTAAAACCAATTTTTTCTAAGAACTTGATTTTATCAATATCAAAATTATCCATTTGAGTACTTGCTATAACGGGAATATCATGCAAATTTAGTTCTAAAATTCCTACATCTTGAATAATTAAAGCATCAACCTTAATCTCTTTAAGTTCATCAATTATATTCTGCACTTCATCTAACTCGTCATCATACAAAATAGTATTCAAAACAACATAAACCTTAGCTCCAAATTTATGAGCATATAAAGCAAGCTCTTTAATGTCATTCAAGCTATTCCCTGCATTTATTCTTGCTCCAAATTTATATGCTCCAATATATATAGCATCTGCTCCCGAATTAATAGCAATAATTCCACTTTCCAAGTTTTTAGCTGGCGACAATAATTCTATTTTCATATAATTAAACCTTTAACATATAGAAACAAAGGTTTCAATCCCCGCATTTTTAGTTGACTTTTTTTATCAAGTGTGGTAAATTTAAACCACAGATTAGTAAGATAAAGTAATATGTCTTTAAAATTAAAAAACTTCGGTAATTTTTTAAAAGATTTAAGAATAAAAAAAGAACTAAGCTTGAGAAATGTATGCAAGCTGACAAAATATGATCCAAGCAATTGGAGCAAAATAGAAAGAGGAAAAATGTGCCCTCCTTGCGATGAAAGGGTTTTAAAAATTTGGGCTAAAGCTTTAGGTGTTGAAGACGTGCAAAATTTTATTGATAAGGCAATGCTATCTCAGGGTATGATTCCTAAAGATGTTATCTCCAAAAAAGAGGTTATAGAACACTTGCCTGCTTTCTTTAGAACTCTCCGTAATAAAAAACCTTCAAAAGAGGAAATAGATAAGCTTGTAGAGCTAATAAAGAAAGATGGACTATAAGAAAGTTAAAATACCATTTCTAGATAATTCAGCAATTCAAGAAAAAGCAGAAAATTTCCGTTTAAAATATTGGAATGATTCTATTCCAGTAGATATAGAAAAAGTCATAGACATAAAATTAAAAATTGACATCGTTCCACTTCATAATTTACAAGATTATTGCGATACAGATGCTTTAATTACATCGAGCTGGGATTCTATTTATGTGGATTATAAGAAATTTCTAGATGAACGTTATCAAAACAGGCTAAGGTTTTCATTTGCTCACGAAATAGGGCATTTTGTTTTGCATAGAGATATTTATAATAGCTTTGAGATAACGGACAAAAATGATTTTTATACTTTAATTAAGGAAATTCCAGAGCTTCAATATGGATATTTAGAAAAACAAGCTAATATGTTTGCTAACAATTTATTAATCCCGAGGAAAAAACTAATTGAAGAAAGTAAGAAGATTAAGAATAATCCAGAAATTAAGCAGGCATTGTTGACTATCAAAGACGAACAGTCTTTGAATTCATACCTATCCATACCGCTATCCAAAATATTTATGGTTTCTGAGGATGCCATAGAAATAGCCTTAAAAACATCCGATTAATCAGACTATTTTCTTTTTTTAAATTAGGTATATAATATTTCTTATTAGAAATAAGTTAATTTTTATGGCGCCGCAGAATTTTATTACAAAAAAAGAATTTGAAAAAATTAAAGAGTTTTCAAAAGATAAAAAAACACCTTTTTTAATCATTGATAAAAGCAAAATTGGCAAAAGATATGATGAGCTGAAAAAGAACCTGCCTTATGCAAAAATATATTACGCAGTTAAGGCTAATCCAGAAGACGAAGTTATTAAAGTACTCGATAAAAAAGGTTCAAACTTTGACATCGCTACAGTTTATGAAATGGAACAGTTAATGAGGCTTGGAATAGGGGCTGACAGAATGAGCTATGGAAACACTATTAAAAAAGAGGAAGATATTGCTTATGCATATAAAAAAGGAATCAGACTTTTTGCAACAGACTCTGAAAGCGATTTAAATAAGATAGCAAATAATGCACCGGGTTCAAAAGTATTCTTTAGATTATTATGCGATGGAAACGGAGCTGACTGGCCACTTTCAAGAAAGTTTGGGGCATACCCAGATATGATATTCAGGCTAGCTCTTAAAGCAAAAAAACTAAACTTAATCCCTTATGGATTATCATTCCATGTAGGTTCTCAGCAAAGAGATATTGGACAATGGGATAATGCAATTGCTCAATGTAAGTACTTATTTGATTCATTGAGCGATGCAGACATAGAGCTTAAATTAATAAACATTGGAGGAGGATTTCCTTCGCACTACTTAGAACCAACTCAAAATATTGAAATTTATGCAAAAGAAATCACAAGATTTTTAAAAGAAGATTTTGGAGAAGAACTTCCTGAAATAATCATTGAACCAGGAAGATCAATGGTTGCAGACTCAGGAATCCTTGTAAGCGAAATTGTTATGATTTCGTCTAAAAGCGCTACTACAAACTACGAATGGGTTTATACAGATGTAGGCAAATTTGGCGGGCTAATTGAAACAATCGATGAAGCTATTAAATACCCTATCTTAACAGATAATTTAGATTACAGAGAAGCAAAAGAAGTTATTCTGGCAGGACCGACATGCGACAGTATGGATATACTTTACGAAAATTACAAATACAAATTAGATAAAAATTTAAAAGAAGGAGATAAAATATATTTTTTAACAACAGGAGCCTATACTGCAAGCTATAGCTCAGTTTACTTTAATGGATTTCCTCCACTAAAAGTTTATATCATTTAAAATTTTAATTGGACTTTTCTTTTTTCCGATCATTTTTAATTCGCCCTCAATTAAAAATCCATAATCTCCATTAAACTTAATCTCTACTCCAGGCTCTATTAAAAGAGTTGTATTTTCCTTGATAAAAATATTTCCATTAACTATATATGGACTGTTTTTAATTTCCCAAATGGTATCTTTTTCAATAATTCCATTAACAAAAGTTTCTTTAGTTTTTTCCTTTTCTCTATTTTCATCATCGACTATCTCGGCCCATGTTGTATCAAAATATTCCGTAGAATTTAATCCCGGAATTGTAATAGTCGGATTCTCATCCAACTGTTTCTCTTCCTTTTTTAAAGTTTCTACAATTGCATCAACATATCCAGGCTCTCCATTCTTCATTCCAGGAATAATTATTGGCTCTTTTGTTGTATAGACAACATCGTCTGTTCTAGATAATAACTTTGTATTTTCCTTTAAAGATAAGGATTCTCCTTTTGGATGGCCATTATATATTCTTATTGTTTTTTGAACTTTTTCTAGAACAGATGCATTATTGTCTTCGATATTTAATTTATCAAAAACTTGAACAAGAAGATCATTCTTTTCGTTATAAATATATATCGCTCCCGTACAAACTATTATTAAAATGAAAATTTTCTTAAAAGGCATAGTAAAATGATTGGCACACAAACATAGATTATAGTCTCTTTTAAAAAAAAGAAAAGTTCTTAGTCACCTCAAGCACATTTCGGACAAAAAAGGATTAACAAAAAAAGAATAGAGCGTTATGATGCGTTTAGAATAACAAAGCATAATAACAACTCTATTCTATGACTAAATATATCATACTTTC
>JAQVLF010000008.1:0-1716 GCA_028704295.1 Minisyncoccota bacterium
GAATATTGAACACCCCTCCAACTTAAGCATTATCGCTGACAATGTCAGCGTGGAAGTTGGACAAAACGTTCTTTTGACAGCTCAAACAGAGCTGTCACCTGAAGTGTATAACTTCCGGTGGAACGTTACCCCCTCCGAAATAGGAAAACTCTCGGAGGATGGAAAAACCGCCACCTTCGTGGCGAGAATTCCCGGAAGGGCGATAATTTCCTTGACCGTCAACGGAAAAACGGTCGAGAAGGAAATCACTGTCTATCCGAGAGCAACCATCTCGGTAGAGGTGAACTCCACGTGGGCTTACGTTGGAAACCCATATGGGTTTAAGATCCTCTCCGAGGGGGTCAATATCACAGACGTTTATGTCTGTGATTCCCTCGGGGCAAGAGTTGCGAAGGAGGAATCCTTCGTTGATTATTGGGGAGAAGAAAAGCTTCTCCTTGAGGAGCCGGGAAATTATTTCCTCGTCGCTGAAGGTAATGCCTTGAGCGATGGGAGAGAGATCTCGAAAATGACTCCGTTCTCAGTGAGGACGGAGATCGTCAGAGGGTATCACAAGTTCTCCTTGGAAGAGGAGGACTTGATTTCCCTGACATTCTTTGATGAGGAGGCGATAAAATTCTTCATCAAAGAGAAAACGGGAATAGAATATTCCCTCGAGGAGGGAAAGGAGTTCTCGGTGAACAGTATTTCGGTGAAATATCTGTTCTACCGAGATTCCTCCCGGCAAGATGCCATCTGCTATCAGGAAAATGTCAGGGCAGAAAGCCTTGACTCCCCTTCAAAAACCTTTAGGCGGGTGACCGTCAAGGGTTCCGATGGCAGATTCTGGGTGGTCGCCACCGACGGAATCGTCGTGGCAGCCTACCCAGATATGGGTACCTATTACTGTAAGGAAGTTCTCCCTTACAGTAGTGATGGAGGCTCCGCGTCAGGTGGGATATCCGGTGGAGGCGGCAAACCTTCGCCTCCGCCGGATGAACCGGCTCCAGATCCTGAACCAGGACCTGCCCCGGATCCAAATCCGGGTGATGCACCATCTCCTTCGCCGGACGTATGAGGGGAAGAATAACTTTTAATTCTTCTCCTCATAAACCCTTTTATTATTTCTTAATAAAAACACAAGATGTTTTTATTAGTAAATAATAAGAATAAATTTATGTTAAAAAAAATAAAAGATTTAATAAACAAAGTAAAATCTAAAAAAGCTATATTCATGCTAACTTTTTTGTTTTTTACTTTATGTACAAGTTCGGTTTTTGCCGCATCTACATTTAACAGCGATCCTTTAGACAAGCCTCTAAGAGGATTAAACTACACTCAAAATCCATCTTCAGGATGGTTAACATCCTTATCTGGTGCTAATCCAGGAGATGACTTAAGATTTAACGTATATTATCACAATGCTTCAAGCGAAGCTGCTCAAAATACACAAATCACATTGAATTTATCTCCAAGCGGAGAATCAAGCAGTTTTACTGCTAATGCACAAATTGCAGCAACTGGTTTTGATACTTACACAAGCAACATGCCTATTAGCTTAACATCTAGTCAAAGCTTAGCAATTATTAGTACTGCAAGATGGTTTCATAATTATGATGGAAGTAATTTTGAGATCACAGACATTCCTGTAAATGTTTCAGGAAGCATAGCTACATTTAATTTAGGAACTGTTAATCCAGGATATTCTGGAAACGATGGTTATGTTGAATTTTTTGT
>JAQVLF010000008.1:1816-19597 GCA_028704295.1 Minisyncoccota bacterium
ATTATGATGGAAGTAATTTTGAGATCACAGACATTCCTGTAAATGTTTCAGGAAGCATAGCTACATTTAATTTAGGAACTGTTAATCCAGGATATTCTGGAAACGATGGTTATGTTGAATTTTTTGTAAATGTATCTAATGAGAATAGCCCAGTAATTCTTCCAAAAGAATTCAACACAGCTGCTCAAGACAAGCCTCTAAGAGGATTAAACTACACTCAAAATCCATCTTCAGGATGGTTAACATCCTTATCTGGTGCTAATCCAGGAGATGACTTAAGATTTAACGTATATTATCACAATGCTTCAAGCGAAGCTGCTCAAAATACACAAATCACATTGAATTTATCTCCAAGCGGAGAATCAAGCAGTTTTACTGCTAATGCACAAATTGCAGCAACTGGTTTTGATACTTACACAAGCAACATGCCTATTAGCTTAACATCTAGTCAAAGCTTAGCAATTATTAGTACTGCAAGATGGTTTCATAATTATGATGGAAGTAATTTTGAGATCACAGACATTCCTGTAAATGTTTCAGGAAGCATAGCTACATTTAATTTAGGAACTGTTAATCCAGGATATTCTGGAAACGATGGTTATGTTGAATTTTTTGTTAAAATTTCAAGTACCGGAGGTGGCGGCCCAGTAGTAACTCTCCCAACAGCAAACGCTGGGGTAAATCAAACAGTCAATCCGGGAACCTTAGTTCAATTAGATGGATCAGGGTCAACAGGAACTGGCTTAACTCATGCTTGGACTTGCACAAATGGAATTACATTAAACAACGTAAACATAGTTAATCCAACTTTTACTGTTCCTAGTAATGCAACTTCAGGAACTATATATACATGTAATCTAACAGTAACTGATTCTAATTCTAATACTGCAAGCGATAGTGTTGCTATTACAGTAAACACAGGCACTCCTTCAGGGGGAACAGGCGGTTCAGGCGGCGGTGGACCAATCGTATATCAAGAGAAAAAGCTTTCCGCTGAAATGTTAGATATTACTGAAAACAAAGAAGGTTCTGTTAAATTGAATGGAAAAATTACTGAATGCAGCGAAAACAATTGCAAAGCAAGATTCTTGTGGGGAACAACTGAAGATTTAGGAACTCGTACTGACTTTATAGAAAACTTAGAAGACGAAGAAGAATTCTCATATGTTTTAAAAAATCTAACTAAAGGAAAAGCATATTATGCAAGTCTTGAAGTTAAAATGGGAAGTGATACTTTTAGAGTAGAAACTCCTCTTAAGTTTATAACTTCTCCAGACAAACCACAATTCTTTAGTACTGAATTTAAGAATAATGGAGTAAATATGGTTTGGAAAAAGGGTGATGGAGCTTCAAAGACATTGATTAAACGAGGCGTTAATACTTGCCCAGAATTTGGTGATACAACCTCTCCTACAATATATTTTGGAGAAGATGTAAAAGCAATTGATAATGCTTTAACATTAGGAGAAACTTATTGCTACAGTGCATGGATGATAGCATCAGATGATTTAGAGTTAGCTTTTTCAGATCCTGTGGAAGCAACAATTTCTATTCCAAAAGTAGAAGAAAAAACCGTTTCAGAAACAGAAACTTCCACAACAACCACTGCAAAGCCAAAAGAAGAACAGGAACAAATAGTTGTTATACAAGGTGAAGAAAAAGTAGAACAAGTAGCTTCTCCTCGATATGAACTTTCTTTAAAAAGCTTTGTAAGAAATATTTCTTTAGAAAAGCTAAGCTGGGAAGAAAATATCTTAGCTTCGCCAAATGACGAAGTAGAATTCCTAGTAGAGATTGAAAATACTGGTAATGTTTCACTCAAAAATGTAATTATTACAAATAAATTAACTCATGGATTAAAAGACATTAGCGATGTTGCAATTAATGGTGCGAGTTATTCTAATAAGATACTAGACCGTGCATTCATTAAGGAATTAAGGCCTAATGACCCTGTTAAGATTACTTTTTCTGCAAAAGTAGATGAAATAGAAGAAGACAGAGAAATCACACTTTTAACAGAAACATATTCGAATCAGACAAAATCGATTACAGATATTTCTAAGATTAATAAAAGAATAGGAATTAGTGGAAATGGAGGAGCTTCATTATTTGAAGTCTTATCTCAAGGAAAAGCATTCCCATGGATCATACTTCTTTTAATTATAGCAATACTCGGAGGAATATACAGTATACTAAAAAAAAGAAAACCACAGCAATAATCAAAAACCGGGAGTAATCCCGGTATTTGATTTAATATAATCTATGTGATTAAATTAAGTTATGTTAATAGACGATATTACAATTAAAATCTTTGCCGGAAAAGGAGGAAAAGGAAGAGTTGCTTTTGATAAAACTAGAATGGCAAAGGGCCCTACTGGAGGAAATGGAGGAAATGGAGGAAGCATATACTTTGAAGGAGTGTCTAACTTAAGCTCTTTAAAACAATTTAGATACCAGAAAGAAGTTAGGGCAGAAGATGGGGAGGAAGGAAAAGGGCAATTGAAGGATGGAGCTAATGCAGAAGATGTTATTTTAAAAATTCCTGTAGGAACAATTATACATAATCTCTCTAATGGGCAAAAGATAGAAATTACTAAAATAGGAGAAAAGGTTTTGATCGCGAAAGGAGGAAAAGGAGGCAAAGGAAATAACTTCTTTAAATCTTCAACAAATACAACTCCTATGCAATTTCAAAAAGGCCTTCCAGGAGAAGCCTTTATTATCCGTCTTGAACTCAAATTAATTGCAGATATTGGACTGATAGGTCTTCCTAACGCAGGAAAATCAACATTATTAAATGAACTAACAAGCGCTTCTTCAAAAGTTGCTAATTATTGCTTTACAACTTTAGAGCCTCATTTGGGGGTATATTATGAATTAATCTTGGCAGATATTCCTGGATTAATTGAAGGTGCTTCCGTTGGAAAAGGGCTTGGCATCAAGTTTTTAAGGCACATTGAAAGAACACAAATATTATTCCATTTAATTTCAGCTGAATCAGAAGATCCTAAAAAAGATTACGAAGTTATTAGAAAGGAATTAGAGAAATACAACCCTGAAATACTTAAAAAAGAAGAATACATTTTTATCTCAAAAAGTGATGCTATTGATGAAAAAGAATTAAAAAAGAAACTCAAACTGTTTAAAAATACTTTACCTATTTCTATTCTAGATGAAGAAAGTATGAATAATGTTAAAAAAATATTAAATACAATTATTGCAAAAAAGAAAGAAGTATAGCAAAAAGAATATAATATTTTACAGCCATGTCTTTTTAGGATATAATGTAAAATATAGCTTTTTCACAATTGAGGTGGAGAAATGGAATTAAAAAATGGTTTACTCAAAACAGTGATATTGCCTTTGGCAATAGTAGTAATCGTAGTGATCGTGTTCGTATATGCGACCTATTCGCTAGGCGTAATGCCAGCAACATTCAACAATGGCCCAAGTGATTACCCTTTAAGAGCAGCTGACTTCACTCAAGATGAATCAGTGTGGAGTAAAAACTTACCTTATGTTAATTCGGGAGACGAACTAAGGTTTAAAGTCTACTACCACAACAGCGCAAACAAAGTTGCAGAAAATACAGTGATCGCACTCAAGCTATCTTGTAGCGAAAATTCACAAATATTCAAAGCAACTTCCATAATCTCTGCAAAAGAGTTCAGGGATTATAGTGAAAGTATTTGTATCGGACTTAAATATCCTAAGAGCATTGTTCTTAGAAAGGAAGCTGTTTGGTATCACGAATATTCCGAGGCTTCGCAATGGGAAAAAGAAAAAATTCCTGTAAGTGTCACAGATAATATTGCAACAGTTAATCTAGGAAGTATTGATCCAGGCTATACTCCTAACGACGGCTTTGTAGTATTCTTTGCTGACGTAAATTAAGAAGATTTCAAGTCTCTTTTTTTATTGGCTAATTTATATATTTATGCTAATCTTAAGCTATGAAGAAACCAGAAATAATGAGCCCTATTAAAAACGGGGCGAGCTTAGAGGCATGCAAAGATTATGCTGATGCAGTATATTTTGGCGTTGCTGATTTAAACTTAAGAGCAAGAACAAATAGCTTAACCTTAAAAGATATTCCAAAGTTTGTTTCAAAATGTCACGAGTACAATATTAAAGCATACATGACTATTAATTCTGTGATATATAATGATGATATTAAAAAAGCAGAAAAATTAGTTAAAAAAGCAAAGAAAGCTAAAGTTGATGCCATTATCATATGGGACCCTGCTGTAATTGAAATTGCAAGAAAAGAAAAAGTTCCTTTTATTATATCAACTCAATCAAATGTATCAAATTTTAAAACAGTTGAATTCTATAAATCTCTTGGAGCTAAAAGAGTAGTACTTGCAAGAGAATTAACTTTAAAACAAATTAAGGAAATCAGAAAGAAAGTTTCTAATATTGAAATAGAAACTTTTGTTCATGGAGCAATGTGCGTTGCAATATCTGGAAGATGTATTTTGTCAGCCTATCTATTTAATAAATCATCAAACTCAGGGTCTTGCGCTCAACCCTGTAGAAAGCTATGGAGATTAAGTGATGATAAGGGTAACGAATTTGAAACCGAAGGAAAATACTTTTTAAATGCAAAAGATCTTTGCATGATTGAATTTGTTCCAGAATTAATTAAAGCTGGAATAGATTCGTTCAAAATAGAAGGGAGAAGAAGAGATCCTAAATATATTGAAGTGACAGCAAGATGCTATAGAGAAGCTGTTGATGCGTATTATGATAAAACGTTCACTAAAGAGAAAGTAGAAGGATGGAAAAAAGAACTCTTAAAAGTATATAATAGAGGATTTTCAACAGGCTTTTACTTTGGAGAGCCAGGGCCTGAAGGAATTAGCTATAATCAAGCAGACAATATTTCTAAATATGAAAAAGTTTTGGTTGGACACGTCACACATTATTATCCTAGAATAGGAGTAGCTTTGATCAATTTAAAACATAGAGGTCTTAGCGCAAATCAAGATATCCAAATTGAAGGAGAAAAAACTTTTATTGAACAAAAAACAGAATCAATGGAAATGAGCGGAAAAGAAATTAAAAGGGCTAAAAAGGGGGAAGAAATAGGAATAAAAGTTAAGGAAAAAGTATATAATAACGATAATGTGTTTGTTTTAAAGGAAAGAATATGACAGAAGATACCATTGTTTTAATTACTTTCGGAATTTCAATATTAGGAGTATTAACTTTCTTTTTATACAAAATGAAAAAAGAAAGAGAGCTTTTATTTAAAGAGTTTGATTTAAAACAAGAAGTAATGGATTCAAAAAAAGACTATATCAAAGAATTGACTGACGTAATAAGAAGGGAATTAGAAAGAAGTCAAAAGCAGATTGAGGTATTAGAAAAAGACAGAATCGGAGAATTTAGCTCGCTTAAAACAATTATTGAAGAGCATAAAATTTTAACAAAAGATCTTAAAGAATCTACGGACGGATTAAAGAACATTTTATCCAATAACCAAATGAGGGGAAGATATGGAGAAGAAGTTGCAGAGGAACTTTTAAAATCTGTTGGATTTGTTAAAGGCGAAAACTATATCGTAAATACAGCACAAGACACTAATTCAAACCGTCCTGACTTTACAATATTTTTGCCTGATAAAACAAAAATTAATGTCGATGTTAAGTTTCCTTTAAGCGCGCTTATCAAATTTGAAGAAGCAAAAGAAAAACAAGAAAAGGATAGATATTTAAGCGAATTTAAAAAAGACGTTAAAGAAAAAATTAGGCAAGCTTCTTCAAGAGATTACATCAATCCTGAAGAAAAAACAGTTGATTTTGTAATTCTTTTTATCCCAAATGAAATGATTTTTAGCTTTATCTATGATAAGCTCCATGACGCTTGGCAAGAAGCTATGTCTAAAAAAGTAATTCTAGCTGGACCATTTAGCTTTACCGCAATATTAAGAATGATATTCCAATCTTACAAAAACTTTGTCATTGAGGAAAATCTATATAGCATTATTAAACTCATAAAAGTATTTGAAGGAGAATATGAAAAGTATAATAAAGAACTTGATGTATTAGGGGATAGAATTGCAAGCGCTTCAAAGAAATATGACGAAATAGCAACCACCAGAACAAAAAAACTAACTCAAGTTATCGAAAAAATAAAAGGAGAAAATCTTTTAGAAAACAGTGATTCAGACAAGTTAAGTTAATATGGTATAGATTAAATCCTAAGCTATACCATATTAAGAAATATGAATTTAAAAAACCTAGATAAAATAATTGAAAAAGAGCCTGCTTTTAGAAAAAGACAGATTGAAAAATTAATCTATCAAGACGCTATAGATAATTGGGACAAGGCAACTGTCCTTCCTTTAAAATTAAGAGAAGAATTAAAAAAAGAAACTTCTCTTGATATAAAGGTAGAGGTTTATGAAAGCAAAGATACTAAAAAAGCTTTGATTACTTTAGAAGATGACTCTCAAATAGAAACTGTTTTTATGAAGCATTATGATAGAAACACCGTTTGTGTTTCTTCTCAAGTTGGATGCGCCTTAGGATGCAAATTTTGCGCTACTGGAAAATTAGGACTTAAAAGAAATCTTGAAACAGAAGAAATATTAGAACAGGTGCTAGTTTTCAAAAGAAAAGAAAAGATAAACAATATTGTATTTATGGGGATGGGTGAACCATTTTTAAATTATGACAATGTTTTAAAAGCTATTAGAATATTAAATAGTGAAAATGCTTTTAATATTGGAGCAAGACACATTTCAATTTCAACAGTTGGAATAACTGAAGGCATTGAAAAACTAGCAGAAGAAAGACTCCAGGTTAATTTAGCTATTTCTCTTCATGCTCCCAATAATGATTTAAGGCAAAAATTAATGCCTGTTTCAAAAAAATACTCTTTAGAAAATGTCTTAAGAGCAGTTAATGAATACATTAAAAAAACAAATAGGAAAGTAATGTTTGAATATACTTTGATTGATAATGTTAATGATTCATTATACAATGCAAGAGAACTTGCTCGCATAATGAAACATCCTTTGTATATGATTAATTTAATTAAGTATAATGACACAAAAGAATTTAAAGCTCCGTCAAATGAGAAAATTAAGAAGTTTAAAGAATATATAGAAAGAGCAGGAATACCCGTTACTGAAAGATATGGGTTTGGGGGAGATATTCATGCAGCTTGCGGACAGCTTTGTCTAAAAAAAAGTTGACAAATTTATGGTAATCAAATATTATAATAATATAAAGTCTCCTGCGCCTGCTTATAAGCAGTGTGCAGGATTTTTATTAACACACTCATGAAAAAAGAAAAAGTCCAAATATTTATTGATGGCGGCAATTTTTATCATCTTGTACTAAAAAAACTTAACATTCAAGAAGATTATTTTCCTTTTGATGAGTTTGCACATTTTCTTGCAAATGGCAGAGAAATTACAAGTAAAAGATACTATGTAGGGACTGTCAGAGAAAAGGAAGGAGATGAAAGAAGCAAAGAAAGAATGTCAAGACAAACACGCTTATTTGCCTTTTTAAAAAATAATCATTGGGAAATCAAAACAAGCAAACTGAGAATAAGAAATGAAAAGATTAAAATAGATGACAGGGTAAAAAATTATGAAGAACTTAAAAAGAAGGGGGTTCACGAAATTGAAATTGAAACAATGAGAGAAAAGGGTATAGATGTCAAATTAGCAACTGATTTGATTGTTGGTGCTATTGATAATAAATATGATACAGCAATTTTGGTTAGCTCCGATAGTGATCTTGTTCCTGCTCTTGATTGGATAAGAGAAAGAAAGCGCAAAAAAATCGAATATATTGGATTTTCCATAGTTGACAAAAAAGAAAAGAATAAAAGCACGAGGCCACTTCTTGCAATGATAAGATGCACTGATATTCAAAGAGTGCTTATTGAGTCTGATTTGAAACAATTTATTAGAAAATAGATACTTTGCGTAAAAAAATAATTTGTGTTAAAATATTTAACAATATGGAAGACAACATTCAAAAACTAATAAAAGAATACGAAGCTTATGCAGAAAAGCATGGATTTAAATTAAATCCTGATAGAAAAATTGTAGAGAATATTGTTAAAATGCTTCTTAAAAAAGAAGAAGAATTGGGAGAAAGATATTGTCCGTGCAGAAGATTAACTGGGGACGTTAATAAAGATAAAGAGATAATTTGTCCCTGCATATTTCATTTAGATGAAATTGAAAAGGAGGGACATTGCCATTGCTTATTATTCGTTAAACAAAAATTATGAAAAATAAATCCTTTACACTTATTGAGCTTTTAGTCGTCATTGTTATTGTTGGAGTATTAGCAGGCGTTATTATGGTGACTGTTTCTTCGTCTGTTTCTAATGCAACTTTGGCAAGAGCAAAAGCTTTTTCTTCAAATGTTCAAAACTCAATGCTTCTTAATTTAGTTTCTGAATGGACGTTTGATAATATTCCTGACACTTATTTAAACACAGCCATACCAACAACTAGCAACTATATAGCGGACGAATGGGGAGTCAATGATGGAACGGTTTATGGAGATCCTGATCTTAAAAATGGAAATAATTGTGTTTTTGGAAAGTGTATAAGTTTTGATGGAAGTGGTGACTATATTGATTGCGGAAATAATTATAGTTTAAATATTACAGACGAGGTTACTATTAGTATGTGGGCTAAAAGTCAAGAAGTGAATAGCAACGTTAGGTGGCTAATTGGTAAAGGACTCTATAGAGAAGCTTTCTTGCTCGGTTTTTATAATGAGAAATTAATGTTTCATGGCTCAAGCGATGGTTCTTCATGGATTTATTCAGTAAACGGTGGAACTGTTCAAAACAACACATGGTACTATATCGTACTAACTTTAGATAAGATAAACGGCGTTAAATTATATAAAAACGGCTCATTAAGCGGAGATGATTCAAATGTATATAAGCTAAAATCAACTCAAAATAATGATTTATACATAGGAAGAAGAGGGTATTCAGATGAAATACATTTAGGTTCAATAGACGATGTAAGAATATACGATGCAGCATTATCTTCCGCTCAAATCAAGCAGAACTACATCGCAGGCTTAAACTCAATGCTTGCAAATGGAAATATATCTGAAGAAGAATTTAATCAAAGAATAAATAATTTAGCAACAAAATAATGAAAAAAACAAGAATACTTCTTAAATTAACAGGTGAGCTTTTTGGAAATGAAAATAGAGCAATTTCGCTTTTAAAATCAAAAGAAATTGCAAAAAAAATAATAAAGATAAAGAAGACTGGGATTGATCTTGCAATTGTTATTGGGGGAGGGAATATATTCAGAGGAAGAGAAGTTGGAGCAGAAAAGTTCGATAGAGCAGTAGCTGATAATATGGGAATGCTTGCAACAGTTATTAACGGATTAGCCTTGCAAGAATCCCTTGAAGGATTGGGCGAAGAAACACGAATGCTGACAGCTATTGAAATGCCTAAAGTAGCAGAGCCATTTTATAGAAGAAAGGCCCTATATCATTTAAAAAAGAACCGTATTGTCATATTTTCAGGAGGAACGGGTAATCCATTTTTTACAACTGACACTGCAGCAGTTTTAAGAGCGTGTGAAATTAATGCCGACTATATTTTAAAAGCAACTGACGTTGATGGAATATATGATAAAGATCCTGACAAGAATAAAGATGCTAAATTGTATAAGACAGTTGCCTTTAATGAAGTCATTGAAAAGAATTTAAAAGTAATGGATTCAACTGCTTTTACATTATGCAGAGATAATAATATTCCTTTGATTGTTTTTAATGTTAATCATTTAGATAAAATAGATGATATTCTTAAAAACAAAGTGGGAACTTTAGTAAAATAGTTATGAGTGATTATTACAACGCAAGAAGAACAAATGGGTTATTTGATCCTAAGTCAAAGACACCATTTAAATTAAGTAGATCTAAAATAGATTTGTTTGTTGAGTGCCCACAATGCTTCTATTTAGATAGAAGATTAGGAGTTGGAAGACCCCCTGGTTTTCCTTTTACATTAAATAGTGCCGTTGATACACTTCTTAAAAAAGAATTTGACCTCTTAAGAAAAAATGGAATTCCACACCCTTTATTTGAAGAATTTGGAATAGAGGCTATTCCTTTTTCTTGCAATAAATTAGACGATTACAGAAACACTTTTATAGGGGTGCAATATTTGCATGAACCATCTAATTTTTTAGTTTTTGGAGGAGTGGATGATTTATGGATCAATCCAAATAGCGAAATAATCATTGTTGATTACAAAGCAACTGCCAAACAAGGAGAAGTTAATTTAGATGCTGAGTGGCAAAAAGGATACAAAAGACAGATGGAAGTTTATCAATGGCTTGTTAGAAATAATGGTTATGAAGTTTCTAATACTGGATACTTTGTATATTGTAATGGTGATGTGGGGCGGGATAAATTTGATGCTAAATTAGATTTTAACATCAAAATCATTCCTTATACTGGAGATACTTCATGGATTGAGCCTAAATTAATGGAAATTAAAGATTGCTTAACGAAGGATGAAATTCCTGAAATGAGTCCTGATTGCGACTATTGTAATTACAGAAAAGAAGCAGTTATTGCAAAAATTAAATTTGATAAAAAATACAAGAAGTGATATATATTTCTCAGAACATAAGGAGAAATTATGGAAAGGTTGGCCTTTGCTTCTGAGATTGCTAAGGAAGGAATATCCACTGATGAAATTATTGAAATTTCAACAACGGATATTCAGAACTTGCATGATTATGAGCCTAAAAGAAATATTGTTTACAAAAAGAGTGAATTTCATATTTCGACCGTTGAAAGGAAATGTTTCATTTCAGATGGTATTGGCGTAATTGTATTTTTCAGACGCCCGTCTTCATTAAAACGGGCTTAATTTTTTAAAATGTACAAAGAAACATTAAAAAATATAGTATTCACGGTTTCTGAATACATTGAATTCTTAAACAATGTTCTTTTAAGCTGCGAAGCTAAAGTAGAGGGGGAAGTTAATCAAGTTAAAAAAAGCACAAAAGGACATGTGTATTTTTCTATTAAAGATAACGAAGGTAGCATCTTAGACTGCGTCATTTGGAATTACTATTACAGAATCTGCGGAGTTAATTTAGAGGAAGGCATGCATATTGTTTTATCTGGTGTTCCTAGTATTTACGCTGGTTCAGGAAGATTAAGCTTCAAAGCCTCAACAATCGAACTTATAGGAGCAGGCGCTCTTAAAAAACAATATGAGGAACTAAAGAAAAAGCTTCAAAAACAAGGAGCTTTTGATAGGCAAATGCAATTAAAAGAATATCCACAAACTATTGGGGTTATTACTTCAAAGCAGGGAGCTGTTATACATGACTTTTTGAATAATTTAGGAAAGTATAATTTCAAAATTGAGTTTATTGATTCAAGAGTAGAGGGAGCAGAGGCAATCGAAGATTTAATCTCATCCATTAAAACATTTAAAAAAATAAAGATTGACTCCCTTGTTGTTATGAGAGGAGGAGGAGCTAAGAACTCTTTTGATGTTTTTAATAACGAGGCTGTTATTAAAGAAATAATCAATTATCCATGTCCAGTTATTTCAGGGTTAGGACATCACGAAGATGTGCCTCTTTTTGCATTAGCTTCTGATTACTCAGTCTCAACTCCAACAGCTGCTGCGCATCTTTTAAATTCTTCTTGGGATGAACTCATATTTAAAATTGATAGAAATGAACAATATATTTTTGAAAGGTATAATAATTTATTAAATGATATTGAATCAAAAATTGAAAAAGCATTTCAAATCTTTAATATTTTTGAAAACAAGCTTAAAGAGATTAATGAAAAGATTAATTTCTTTGAAAAGGAAGTATATTTAAATGATCCAAAAAGACAATTAAAATTAGGCTATTCAATTGCAAGAAAAGATGGTAAAATCATTAAAAGTATTAAAGGAATCAATAAAGAAGATTTGATTGACTTAGAGGTTCGAGATGGTATAATTAAATCAAAAGCATATGGCAAAGAAAGAAGATAAAAACTTAGGACAATTAATTCAAAGTCTCTCAGATATTTCTGATTGGTTTAACAATCAAGAAGAAATTGACATTGAGCTTGGCCTTAAAAAGATTAAAGAAGCAACTTCTTTAATTAAAGAAAGTAGAAAAAAGTTGAAAGAAGTTGAAAATGAATTTAAAGAAATTAAAAAAGAACTATGAAAAACAAATCCTTTACATTAATTGAGCTTTTAGTCGTCATTGTAATTATTGGAGTATTGGCAGGGGTTATTATGGTGACTGTTTCTTCGTCTGTTTCTAATGCAACCTTTGCTCGTGCTAAAGCTTTTTCTTCAAATGTTCAAAACTCAATGCTACTTAATTTAGTTTCTGAGTGGACGTTTGATGAAGGAAGTAATCAGACAATTAATAGAGCCGCTACCAATGACGATGTTAAGGATAATTGGGGAATTAATAATGGAACAATAGTTGCTACACACGAGCCAACAGTAATGGGAAATAATAATTGTGTCTATGGAAAATGCTTGAATTTTAATAATACGGAATCAGATTATATCAATTGCGGCAACGATTCAAGCTTAATATTTAGCGATGGTTTATCCATATCAATGTGGGTTAAACCAAGACTATCGGTTGATGTCGATAACGGTCATCTAATTAGAAGAGATGGAAATTTTAGTTCTGGTAATAATGGATTTTATCTATTTAGACAAAGTAGTGATGTGTTTCAATTGCAATTATTAGACCACGGTGCGACTAATACAACCACCCTGTCTTCAACATCTTATACAATTCCTGCGGGGGAGTGGATACATTTGGTTGCTCTAACAGATAGGACAACAGTTAAACTTTATATCAATGGAAGTTTAAATAATCAATGTGATGATCTGACAAGTGATAATTTAGGAGCAACTACCACAAGCATGTATATTGGCTCAAACAATGGAGCAGCAAATGTTAATTATTTTAATGGAGCAATGGATGATATAAGATTGTATAATAAAGCTTTATCTCAAGCCCAAATCAAACAAAACTACATCGCAGGCCTAAACTCAATGCTTGCAAATGGAAACATCTCTGAAGAAGAATTTAGTCAAAGAATAAATAACTTAGCAATAACAAAATAATTATGGAGAATTTAACAGACCAAAACTTTGAAGATGTTGTTTTAAATGCAGACAAGCCTGTAATTGTTGATTTTTGGGCAGAATGGTGTCCTCCATGCAAAAAATTAGGACCAGTTATCGAAAAAGTAGCAGAAGAGTATAAAGATAAGGTGTATGTTTATAAAGTAAATGTGGATGACAATCCAATTCTAGGACAAACCTTTAGTATAGAAGTAATTCCAACGGTAATACTATTTAAGGGGCAAGATGCTATTTCTGGCTTTGTTGGATTTAGGGAAGAGGACGAGATTAAAAAGTGGATAGACAAAAATATTTAAAACACTTTTTTGCATATTTTTCAAGATTGTTTTTGATATGCAATTGTGGTATAAAGAGTAAAAATTATGGAGATAAAAATATCAAAAGAAATATTAATTATATCTGCTCTATGTGTTGGTTTTGCTACCGGCTTTTTTATAAACCAGGCTTTTAATGAAAAATTGTACAATGATGTATACACTCAAGACAGCGTGAACTTCACGCTTTTAGCAGATGCATGGAGAAAAATTAAGGAAAACTTTGTTTTTGAAGACAAAATTGACTCAGAGGCAATGGTATATGAAGCAGTAAAAGGTTTTGTTTCTGCTTTAGGCGATCCATATACAACCTTTTATGATCCGGAAGAAGCAGAAAAATTTCAAAAAGATATGGAAGGAACTTTTGAGGGTATAGGAATACAAATTGCAAATAAAAATGATCGGATTAAAGTTATTTCTCCAATTAAAAATACTCCGGCAGAAAAAGCAGGCATAAGAGCAGGTGATGTGATAAAAAAAGTTGACGATGAAACTGTTGAAAATATGACTGCTGATAAAGTTGTTCAACTAATAAGAGGAGATGCTGGAACAATTGTTCAATTGACTATTGAAAGAAATAGTGAAGAAAAAATATTTAACATTAAAAGAGATACAATAAAAGTTCCTAATTCAGAGCTTGAATTCATTTATGGAAATAATCAAGAGAAAATAGCTAAGTTGTCAATATTCCAATTCTCTGAAACAACATCAAGAGACGTAAAAGCAGAAGTAAATCAAATATTAAACGAAAGTAATGTGGAAGCTATTATTTTAGATCTAAGGAACAATCCAGGAGGACTAGTGAGTGAAGCTAAAAATGTTGCATCATTATTTATGGAGAAAGATCTTCCTATTGTAAAAGAGTGTGATAAAAGCGAAGAGTGCAGCTGGCTTAAATCAGATGGTCCTGGCAAATTAGCTAATTATCCTCTCATAATTTTAATTAACGAAGGATCAGCCTCAGCTGCAGAGATTTTAACAGGAGCACTTGAAGCAAACATTGAAGATGTTGCCATTGTAGGAAATACTTCTTTTGGAAAAGGATTGGTGCAAAGAGTGTTATATCTAGACGATGGATCTATTTTAAAAGTGACGACTGAAAAATGGTATACTCCTAGAGGGGAATTAATCCATGAAATTGGAATCGAGCCAGATGTTAAGGTAGAAATGACAACAGAAGACTATGAAAATGATTTAGATCCACAGCTTAAAAAAGCAATAGAATTAATTGATAACAAAGACTATAATTATTAAAAAAGATATGTTAGTATTATTACTTCAAAACGTAAGCAAATTAGGCAATAAAAATGAAATTAAAAATGTTAATGACGGATACGCTAAAAACTTTTTATTTCCTAAAAAATTAGCTATTAAAGCAACTCCTGAACTTATGAAAAAGGCTGAAATAGAAAAAGCAGTAGAAGAAAAAGCTAAAAAAGAAAAAGCAGACAATGCTATTAAATTAGCTAAAGAAATAGAAGGAAAAAGATTTATTATAAAAGCAAATGCAGGAGAAGAAGGACAGTTATTTGAATCAATTTCAGCTAAGAAAATTGCTGAAAAAGTTGTTCAAAACGGATTTGATATTAGTGAAAAACAAATAATTATTAAAGAGCCAATTAAAAAATTAGGCGATTTTAAGGTAAATATTAAGTTTGATCAAGGCAAAGAAGCTACAATTAACGTAGTTATAGATAAGGAATAAATAAAAACGTATGGCCAAATATATCTTTGTTGGAGGAGGAGTCATGTCTTCTGTTGGAAAGGGGATAACAACCGCCTCTATAGGAAAAGTTCTTGAAGCAAAAGGTTTTAATGTAACTGCAATGAAAATTGATCCATATATCAACGTGGACGCAGGAACAATGAATCCAATTGAACACGGAGAAACTTTTGTAACTGATGACGGATTAGAGTGCGATCAGGACATAGGAAACTATGAAAGATTTTTAAACCAAGACCTTTCAAAAGATAATTACATGACAACAGGAAGTGTTTACTTATCTGTTATTCAAAAAGAAAGAAATTTGGAATTTCAAGGAAAATGTGTAGAAGTTGTTCCAGATATACCAAACGAAGTAATTGCTAGGATTAAAAGAGTAGAAGAAAAAACAAATGCAGATTTTGTTTTAATTGAAATTGGAGGAACTGTTGGAGAATATCAAAATATGCTTTTCCTAGAAACTGCAAGAATAATGAAGCTGCAAGAGCCTAAAAATGTTTTATTTGCCCTTGTAAGCTACCTGCCTATTCCATCTGTCGTTGGAGAAATGAAAACTAAACCTACTCAAACAGCGGCAAGAATGCTAAATGAAGCAGGAATCCAGCCCGACTTCATTATTGGAAGATCAAATAAATCAATGGATGAACCAAGGAAAAGAAAGATATCTATTTTCTGCAATTTAATGCAGGAAGATATTATATCCTCTCCTGATGTTGAATCAATTTATGAAATTCCCTTAGAATTTGAGAAGCAAGGATTGGGTGAAAGAATATTAGAAAAATTCGGAACGGAGAAAAAGAGCCAAGACTTAAATGACTGGAGAGAATTAATTAATAGAATTAAAAATCCTCAAGGAGAAGTTAAGATAGGAATTATTGGAAAATACTTTGAAACAGGAGATTTTAATCTTTTGGATTCATATATTTCTGTTATTGAAGCAGTTAAACATGCTGCCTGGTCTTTTAATCTAAAACCAGAAATTACATGGCTCTCATCTTCAAAGTATGAACATGGGGAAAATTTAGAAGAATTAAATCAGTTTCACGGAATTATTGTTCCGGGAGGTTTTGGAACAAGAGGAATTGAAGGAAAGATTAAAGTTATTGAATATGCAAGAAAAAATAATATTCCATTTTTAGGATTGTGTTTAGGCTTACAACTTGCAACAATTGAATATGCAAGAAATGTGTGTGGAATAAAAGACGCTACATCAAGAGAGTTTGATCCTCAAGGAAACAATCTTGTTATTGACTTAATGGAAGAACAAAGAGAGCTTCTCAAAAACAATAATTATGGAGGGACTATGAGATTAGGTGCTTGGGATTGCAATATTAAGGAAGGGACAAAAGCATACGAAGCTTATGGAAAAACTGATATCAAAGAAAGGCATAGGCACAGATACGAAGTAAATAATGATTACAGAAAAGTATTAGAAGAAAATGGGCTCATCTTTTCTGGGATAAATAAAGATAAGAATTTAGTTGAAATAATTGAATTAAAAAATCATCCATTCTTTATGGCCTCTCAATTCCATCCAGAATTAAAATCAAGGCCATTAAGCCCCCATCCATTATTTAAGGGGTTAATAAAAGCTGCTAAAAAATAAACCATATGGCACCGTTTCAAGGCAAAAATTATCAATTTTTCTTAGATGAAACAGGTGATCATGGACTTACTTTTATTGATGAAAAATTTCCTTTGTTCCTTTTGGTTGGGTGTTTGTTTGAAGAACAGGAATACTTAAAACTATATCAAAATATCAACATCTTAAAACAGGAACTCTTTAAAACAACGCAAGTAGTATTGCATTCCCGTGATATTAGAAGGTGTGAAGGAGCGTTTCAAATTTTTTTTGATCTTGAAACAAAGAAAAAATTCTACGAAGGATTAAATTATATCGTTTCAAATGCCAACTTTACAATTATCGCTATTGCTATTAATAAAAAGAAATATATTGAACATTATGGAAAGCAAGCCAATAATCCTTACTCAATTTGCATGTCATATATTTTGGAAAGATTAATATATTGCACAGATACATGCAAATCAAATTCCGTAAACATTACCATCGAAAAAAGAGGAAAAAAGGAGGATAAGCAACTTTTAAGCCATTATAACAGCATCATTGATCGAGGAACTTATCACGTCTCAGCTGTTCGATTTAATAATCGAATAAAAGATTTTCTAATGAAATTAAAGAAAGATAATGATATCGGACTGCAAGTCGCTGATTTATGTGCTTATCCTATTGCAAGATATATCCTTAATTCAGAAGAACCATACATTCCATTTAAAATTATCGAAAATAAATTAAGAAGAAGACCTGATGGAAAAATGGATGGATACGGAATAAAAATATTCCCATAAAAGCAAAAAGTCCCTTTATGGGACCTCTTACCGACCGGGGACACCCCGATCCTTTATTTTAGTATACATCGAATACGCTAAAAGTCAAGTGTTCCTTTTAGATTGTAAAGGCAATTTAGAAATGTCATACAAGCGAGCAATTTAGAAATGTCCTACCTTGTTATACTTCCACCTTGTTTTTGTATTGTCTCCAAGGATGGTTCTTTGGCGGTTTCCAGCCCGGTCTTT
>JAQVLF010000009.1 GCA_028704295.1 Minisyncoccota bacterium
TAAACATTGCATTCAAGTCATCAGCTCTTTCTTTTGCACTTCCAGCAGAATAATATATTCTTTTATATAAATTTTTTCCTAGTTTTACTTTAAAACCAAAATCTTTCAAAATTTTTATTCCTTCTTCTACGTCTTTTTCACCGATAGGTCTTGATGGGGCGATAATACCAATAGTATCGCCTCTTTTTAATTTTTCTGCTTTTAATATCGCCATATTATGAATATATACTATCATGGGCAAAAAAATAAAACCAGAAGATATTACTTCTGGTGAACTATATATTGTACTTTAACGTCCATATATCTTGAACAAAGGCTTCATCCATTGGCAATGGTTTAGATCTTTAAACATGATACTTCCACGAGAGTGAAAAGATACCGCAGCACATCCATAATTGCAAGCACCAAGAATTGGACAATTGAGACAACTTTCATTCTTAAACCTTGAACGTTCTCTCCAAATTTGCATTGCCCTTTTTCGATAGTAGATAAATCCCCCACAAAAGCAATTCCTGATTTTTCAAGCGCTTAGATATAATTTGTCAAAAATGTTCTTCGAAAGACTAGGGCGTTTTATAACAGAGATATTTGATAATTAGAAACCGTAAAGTTTTCTCAAGTTTCTATTTTATAATTTTTTACTTTTTAAGCGTATTTAATTCGGTGTTATGCCTACTTCTCTTAAAAAAACTTTTGGCGTTCTTGTATATGGAATAGATAATTCTTTACAAACATCCGGTATTTTAAATAATTGATTATCTAAAGCCCTTCCACTTTCTTTAGAAAAGATTTTAAGATTATGTTTTTCTGCATATGCAATAACATAAGTATCGACAGTTGATCTTCCCGTTGTCTCGTCTATCATTGGAAAATTATTATTTATCTCTACCGCTCGATTCCTATCATTATCCTCAATTTTTTTAACACGATCATTATTCTTTTGCTTCATACACCAATTATGCAAATCTTTATTGCTCGATTTTATCTCGCCAACCACAACATCTAAAAGTATCCACCTATCCTTCGCAAGCAACCCTTCTAAATCATTCCAAAAAATATTATTTAGACGAATAGGAACCCAATCCGAAAAATTAATAAGGATGTTTGTATCAATGACATATATTTTATTATTAGGCATTATCATACTTTTCTGGAGAGAATAATAACAATCTTGATGCTTCGACGTATCCCATTTTATTATTTAAATAATTGTTATAAACAATCTTGTTGAAAAGAGATCCATTTGAATCTTTCATATTGGCATTATAATTTCCTCCCTTTTTTAAATTTTCTTTCTCTCTTTTTTTTATTAAATTTTTCTGCATCTCTTCCTTGATTTGCTTTTCAAGATCTTCCTGTTCATAAGGTGGAATTTTTTTTAACTGCTTTAATCTATAAAAAATAAAAAGTTCGCTTACTTTATAAAGATTAGAAAAAGCATAGATGTCAAATTTATCATAAAAATCTTTTCTAAATTCATTTGCTGGCAAAAGTATTTCTACAGCAACCTTATTGCAGAACACTTCTTCATGATCAAACCCCCCTTCATTCAAACTTCTAAAATCAACAACATTAGAAATTGCATCGCTTTTTCTAAAAAAATGAGCTAATTCATGAACCAATGAAAAAATCTGAGCAGATAGCGAATCCTTTCTATTAATTATGATGAAAGGGCAATATTCATGAGATATATACAATCCTCTCAACTCTTCTACATTAATTTTATGATACGAAATCGTTTTTCCCACAAAAATACCCTGTTGTTCTGCTTTTTTAATAAAATAATTTAAGACATCTCTTCGATTTTTTAATTTCTTTATATCGGCAATGCTTATTTTTAATTTTTCTGTAATCAATTCTGCCAAATTTTTAGAAGAACTTGAACTCGCTCCTAATCCTTGAAGCTTATTCTTAGACATCCCTTCTTCTTTTACATATTTTTCAATCCATTTTTGTCTTGTCATAACAAGATTAATAAGTTTTTTTACATCATTATCTGATCCTTTCCTTAATTTTCCCACCCTATAGTCTGGAACCGTTTTTTGTTGATTAATAAGTTTTTCAGAAAAAAATAAAAATTCTGATACATTGTAAATTTTTGCCATTTTTAAAACTTGACCCCAAGTAGGAAGAGAGTGTCCACTCTCCCATTCAAAAACCAAATCTCTTGAAGATGCAGTAATTTTCTTAGAAGCTAATTTGGAATCTATACCAATATTTTCTCTAGCAATTCTTAAATTCTCTTTATTAATAAAATTAACAACCCTCATACTGTATTTTATTATTTACTTGCTATTTTAATTTTAATAACATTATAACACAAAATTTGAAAAATATATATCACGCGTATAATGCCACCCTATCCATTATCTTCATCCAAATCAAGGAGAGAGTACTTTCAGGGTTAGGAAAACGTTTTTATTCTTAACCACCTTTTTAACTTCTTTGTTTAATCTTTCTATTGCATTAGTAGTATATATCATTCTTCTTAATTCAAAGGGAAATTCAAGATAGGTAAAATGGTTTTCTGATATGGTTTTGGCATTATGCATGCACCAAGAGTCTTGTATTATACAAGACTAGTATTTCTTTGACTAGAAAATACTTGAAAGGTTTAAACGTTAATAGTGGGTATTAAAAGAAGCCTTATTTTATTTTAAAGACTTCTTAAACTGGCTTCGGTTGATGGACAATGTTCGAACCCATTTTATTATTTTTTCCATAACCTCTTATTAAGTTCTTAACGACCTTCCATTTATTCCCTTAGTTTAACCCCCTATTTTATAATATAATCTCCAACCATAGGCTTAGCCACTTTCTCAAAATCACAATAACGCATCATAATAGACTTTGTAAATAAGCCTGTACCGAGTATGATTTCTTTCTCCGCAAGATGGTTGTCAACATAAAGAGGCAAGTTCAATAAATTTCCGAACGGAGGAACTGCTCCAACTTCAACGCCTACAACTTCTTTAATTTGATCAGGGGTGGCCATTACTAAATCCTTAATGTGCAATGCTTTCTTTAACTTTTTGAATTCAATTTTATCTATACTACTTAGGACAACCATTAATGGATGACCATCTCCAAACATAATTAGTGTTTTTGCTCCTTGTGAAAGATTAGTGCCTGTTTTCTCCGATTCTTCCTGCGAAGAACGAACAACTTCATGTTCAATCACTCTATAGTTAACATTCTCTATATTTAAAAAGTCAACTATTTTATCAAAAATTTTGTTTGATGACGAATTATTTAAACTATTTTCTAGTTGATTTTTAATTTCCATGAGGAGCGTGAGCCCTGTGCCCAGGGCTTATCTATTTAAATACATTTATTACTTTTTGGAATAACTTTTTATCATGAATAGCGATGCTTTGCAGATTGTATTTTGGAAAAATATCCTTTAGTTGCGTTTTAGTAAAAAACATATCAACGATGCCTTCGATTTGTTGATAGTTTAATTTTGAATTCTTTATTTTATCATAGATTGCTAAGTGGATAATTTCATGAGCAATTATTTCGTTGGCGCCCTTAATGTCCCTACTATTAGCTATTCTTAAATTTATGATATCAGGATATTTAAATTGTCCCTCTGGTTTATATAATGATGTACAGCAATAATATTTATTTTTTGTCTTTAAATTAAAATTATCTAGGATTACGAAGAATTCTTTTTCAATTTTTCGCCAATTGGTTTTTACTATTTTGATTTTTGACAAATAATTATTCCTATCATAAATCTTATTTAATTCTTCATCTAAATTACTAACAAAGAGTTTTTTACTTTTTATATTTTGTCGGTATATTTTGACAAAAAACTTAGGCAGGATAATTGGAAAATCACGATCAACGAACCATTGATATTCATCGCAAATATCCATCAACTTTTCCTTCTCTCTATCTTTAGAATACAAGAATTGTAATCTCATGCTTGTATTATAGCTTAAAATTAAAAAACTTCTTGTCTTAAACTAATCTTCGCTCATTTCTCTATAGCCATCTTTAAAGACATGGCTTTGTTTCTCAAAAACATTTATTTCTTTTGGTTCTTCTTTTTGTTCTACTTCTTTTTCTTCTTTCTTTAAAAGATAGATTTTAACTGGATCAAATATTTCTTTATCAATTATTTCAGCTATTTTCAAAGCTCTATCAACATCAAGTTGAGTCCTTAATTCAAGTTCTGTTTTAAAATCAGACAAGGGAAACTCTTTCATAAGCACAGCTTTTACCAAGCTCCCTATCTTTCCTATTCCATCTTCGTCTAGCCCAGCTTGCTCACCCAAATCATAAACAGTTAGAGCTGTTTTTTCTGATACAATAGCGTCTTGCAAATCTTGAGGAAGGTTATAAAATTTTTCTAATTCATCCATTGCTTGTTATTATATCACGCTAGTTAAGTTTATCAAATTATTGACAATATTATTTTTTTATTTTATAATACTGAAGGCTCATGCTAAACGAGCTCGTTTCAAACTGAAGAAGGAGAAAGACTATGACTAAAGCAGACAGTATTCCTACTGTGTACGTAAAATCGTTTGCGTACATATTTGTATTGCCGTTGATCATATGGTACGGTTTAACTCCGTATTTATTAAACCCTTATTTTCCTCAATGGACAAATACGTTTTTCTGGCTATCAATAGTATATATAATCGCTGCCACAATTTTCACTACATACTTATATATGGCTAAACAAGGCGTATGTTTTTTACTCGCCCAAGAAAATGTTGCCACTTTAATTAGTAAGGGTGGAGCATTCCATAAAGTAGTGGTTAGCTTGAAAGATCTTGAAATTGATGAAAACTTTAAGGTCGTCGAAGTTAAAAATGTACATAAAAGTTGGTTTAAAAAACTTGTGGGAGGTTTTACTTTTTACGGCATAACCCCGATAAGTGATGTGATGTTTATAGAATTAAGACATAATAAACTTTTGAAGAAAGAAAAAAATAACGGAGAAGTAGAATATACAGTGCATAGAACCACGAAAAGGACGTCATGGATTGACCTGAAGATTACGAACTATGCAATGCATTTTGAAGACTTGGAAACCGCGGATCGCAATAAAATGACTGCTATTGTTACAGGGACAATGAGAATCAATAATATCTATGCGTTTCTAAAAAACAGAGATCCTTATGGGCGTTTAGAAGAAACATTATGGGCTCTCTTCCGTGGCTTCATTAAGGAATACCGCACAGATGATTTAATTGGAACCATGAATCCAGACAACGAAAATGCTATTGATAAAACTACTTTGGGAAAATTATTTTTTAAACATGTGCAAAAAACCCTTAACATACCTATGAACGGCGATCGATTAGATATGATAGATTTCGGGTTCGAAATAATGAATTTTTTCGTACTAGATATTAATCTAAAAGATCGATCAGCGGAAGAAGCTGCACAGCTGCTTTATCGAACTGAGAAAGAAAGACAGGCAACTGTCTTGAAGGCGCAAGGCGAAGCTGAAAGAATAAGAACGATAGCTCAAGCTGATGCAGATAAAATAGCCATGATTGCACAAAAATGCAAAGAAGCAGGCATCCTAACTGAATTCCAAATGCTTACAGAAAAGCTTGGCCCAGCTGATGCAACGCAGCTACTTTACTTCATAGCAAACAATGGAGCACCAAATAATGAAATGTTGAAAAAGATATTAGCGCCTTTTTCATCACCTCAAACTACCTCTCTTATTTCTACAAAAGGAGAGGTGTCGACCGTAGAGGAAAGTAATTAAAATCCTCTCGGTTTTTTTATTGCTTATTTTCTATCAGGAGTTTCATCCTTTCCAGTTCCACGATCCGGAAATCCTTCAGTCGTTCTCTGCTGTTGTTCTTGACTGCTAGAGACCGGATGCCCTGTCTCTTTTATATTTTTTAATGTTGTATTGATCCCCTTTTTTATATCATCTGAAGAATAAGATTTCTCACTAGTCTGCTCTTTATTCTGAACAGGGTAATCATAAGGGTTTGTTTTCGCTATAAAATATTTTTTAGCACGTGGATTCTCGACCTCAATTAAATTTACATATTGCGGAATCTGACTATTAACCGCCTCAAATTTTTTCTTATTCGCGATCAAATCAGAAAAATGTTTTCCGTTCCAATTCTTAAATGCCGCTGTAATAACTTCTGTCTGTCTTAAAGCAGTTTCACTAAATTGTGATGCTTGGTTGTCAGCAGTATCTTTAACAAGCGTTTCGATATTCGCCATCGGTCCCATTAATCTAGAAAGGGTCTTATTGAACATTTCAGGATTCGTATCGTGCATTCCCACCATACTTCTGGCAACACGTTCTTTATCATCTTTAGATAAACTCTTTGCCGCGTCAATTAGCTTATTAATTTCATTTTCAAATAAATTACCTCCCTCAAACATCTTATGTAGTTGCCCTGTCTTCATTTTAGACAAAAATTCTCTTATATCATTTGATCCGTAAAGTTTCCCTGATAGATCTCCTTTTAAGATCTGTTCAACTTTTTCAGCATCTGCATTCTCAGCGTCAAGACCTCTACCAGAAAGTTTTCCTCTACCTAACTCATCCATCTTTCTTCTAACCCCTCCCTTGAACCATTTATTAGCAGAATCTGGTGCTTCTGGTATTACTGGAGCATTTTCTCCTGTTTCTTGTAAATATCCTTGCTGCCAATTTTCTTCTCCATATCTTTCCCTAAAATCATTTATGGTATTCATCTTATCATTATACGCATCCAATTCATCTGCCCTATCAATTCCTTGATTCATAAATTTAGAAAAGTCACGCTTTACCATCGGTGAGAAGGTTTTTTTAGCCTTGGTTGCGAAGCCTGTGGCTTGATTTATTATATCCTGTCCTAATGATGGTATCCAATTCTTAGCTAATATTACGCAAACCACCACCATATATAAGAATAAGAAAATATAGTTTACAAAAAAATCTGGCGCTACAGCAATTATGCTGGTATGTCCCTCAAATGGATTTAATACATTAAGAGCAGCATTATCTCCTCTCAAGTTGAAGAATTTAAACCCTAATCCTATAAAGAAAATAAGAATGACCCCAGCAAATATCCAATCCATAAAATATTTCCACCATTCTCCAAAAAACTTATTTACTATAGGCAATTCTGTTTTATAAAGAACAACCGCAAGAGGAGTTGTCATAGCCAGTATCCACAAGAAAGCAATTCTCATTAAAAGTATCGCTGCTAATAGGAAAAATGTTGATCCAATAATAAAATTTAATATCATGTTAAAAATAGCCAAAGGCAGCCATCCTGTTACTCCTAACGTCATAAATGTTACTCCATAAATAACGATCGCCGCGACATTTCCTATAGGGATTAAAGATATAAAAATCTGCGAAATAACTAATGGAAGCAGTGTGGTTGTAAGAGAATTTAAGGTATAATTAAGAAGTGTTTGTGCGGCAGTCCAAGCTAACGTTGTAGGCTCCGGCCCAGTTGCAAAGGCATTCATAATCGCGAATTTTAGAAACTCCGCAAGATCAACAAGTCCGCCAAATGCAAATAAGCTAAAATTAACAAAAATAGCAATAATTATAAGTCTTATTAAAGTTGACCTCCCCTTTGTAGAATCTCCTTGTATTATGATTGAAAGTCCCGTCCAGACAAATGATATTATTATAACCAAGTTTGCAATGCCTGATATGAAATTCCATCCTGTTGTAACAAGTGGATTGTGTATTATATTAACCGGAAGGTTTATTGCCCAGTCTAATATGGCGGCACTTGTAACCAGATATGCTAATGTTTCGGCCAAAATTATAGTAAGAAGAACGCTATACTTTCTAACGCTGACATCAAGCACGTCCAAAGCATCAAGCTGCATGCTAAATATGTCCATAACTCCAAAAGCATCGGCATGCACTATTTTAGGCAACAAAAACGAAAGGCATAAAACTCCTAATACTGAAAGTATTATAATCTTCTTGTTTTTTAATATGTTTTTGAAAAATTTATTCATTTTTTATTAGCTTATAACATTGTGTTTCATCTATCTTTGCCGTCGTAGTCTCGCTCAAATAGTTTGTTGAATATGTTACATTTGCTACGCCATCCCACAAATCAGCTGCCGCAGCACATTCCGGCTCATTATATAAATATAATTTACATTCGGTTCCTAAAGCCGGGATATAGTATTGAACATTACCATTATCATCCTTTTCCCCTTCAATTAATTGTCTTTTGTATGTTTCTGGGTAATTTTCATAAGCAAGGTCTTGAGCATCATCGTCTGGATTCTGTAATTCACCATCTAAATATTTATTGATTCTTAACATTAATGTCGGCTTGCTAAAAAATTTTACCGCATTATATATTGTTGAATCACTATGTTCTGATTTTGAATACCTTCCCGCCCAATCTAAATCAACAACTACCCCTGAACTCTTTGGAAAGCCATTCCTTTCATCTTTCTTCATTTCCGCAGCATCTTTATAAAGTTTAGCATAAGCACATTCGGATATAAGTTCATATTCTTTAGTTTCATATTCAACCAAATCATCCCCACCGCCTCCTTTTGGATTAATATCCAAACTTACTAGTTGGGGATTAATTGTATTTAAAATCAAATATGTTCCTAAAAGAAGGGCAAGCCCAAAAAAAGATGCTTTAATTCTGTTTTGAGCCTCAGCTATTTTTTTAGGATCACCTGTAGAAGTTAAATATTGAAAACCAGCTACCACTACCGAGATAAAAGCAAATAAAGCTCCCAGCGATATCCCCCATTCATAAAAATATTGAGTAAATTGAGAAAGACTGACTGTTTGATAATCGGGCAATCCTGTCCCCATAGGGGATAGTGGCCAATAAATTTCTGTGGCAAACACATTGGAATAAATGAAAAAACTAAATGTTAATAAAGTAAAAAAGAATATAGATTTTTTTATTTGACTTTTTTTCATTTTTCTCTCCTATTGATTTATTTTCTAAATTATATCATAAGCATAATTTTTAAAAAGTCTTGACTTTTTTTAAGTTTTATGCTATTTTTAAACTAGGAATTTTACTTAGAGGTGTAAAAAATGACGACGAACGTGAACAAAAAAAACAGTGCACCGCTTCCGATTATTCTCATCGCTTTCGGCGTTGTAATGGCCGTAGTTGCCATTGCGCTCGCTACGGGTGTATTATCGCCAGAACATACGAATCCTTCGGAGCAGATCTCAGAATCTCCTCCAGAAATGGAACCGGCTATACAGGTATTTGTCGACCCCCTGCAGGAACGCATGAAGAAAATGGCAGAAGCCAACTACAACAGATTCCTGGACTCGTGGAGCCCTCGCCATGCTGCGCGTTATACTGAGGCAGACTTCAACAACGAATTCATCGTCGTAGACGATGCGTTTCAGGCTCCTGTAGGACCCATCAGCAAAATCTTGGGGACAAAAAGTGGCTTCTATACGGGACCCCTCATCTTCTTCTACGAAGGGAGGGAGGTAAAAGTGATCGAGCAGGTCTTCCTAGGCAAGTCAGGAGGAGTACTCATCGATCGCGACCTAAAATGGGATCGTATTGAGAGCTTGAAGGAATTTCCATATCCGGATTTCTTCAACTAACACCACCTCTTTTTCGAGACAACTAGTTTGTCTCTTTCGTCTTTTATAGAGCTTACTCCTCGCTATTAGTATCCACTTCAACGTCCTCTTCTGCTGAATTCTCATTATCTAAAGCAGTTAAAAATGCTGTTTCCGCATAGTTTATTTATAATTTCAACACCGCTAATAAGCCCATCGAATACTTCCTTAATTTTTTCTAAAGGCGCATTCACGCTTAAAAGAAATAAAAGCGAATAAAGCTCCCAACGATATCCCCCATTCATAAAAATACTGCGTAAACAGAGGAAGAGTAATAGTTTGATAATCTCCTAATCCTGTTCCCATAGGAGATGGTAGCCAATAAATTTCTGTGGCAAACACGTCAAAAGAAATTAAAAAACCAACTGTTAATGAGACAAAGAAGATTATAGTTTTTCTTGTTCGACTGTTTTTCATTTTTCTTTTCAATAGTTTTATTTTCTAAATTATATCATAAGCATAATTTTTAGAAAGTCTTGACTTTTTCTAAGTTTTATGCTATTTCTAAACTAGGAATTTTACTTAGAGGTGAAACAAATGCAGGCAAACGTGAACAAAAAAAACAGTGCATCGCTTCCGATCATCGCAATTGCTCTCTGCGTCATAATTGCCGGAATTGCAATTGTGCTTGCCCTCGGGCTCGTGCCGGTTGATCATACGCCTATTCCTTTGGAGCACATCTCAGAATCTCCTCCTATGGCAGAGCCGACGATCGCTACGCAAACATCCGATCCGCTTCAGGAACGCATGAAGGCAATGGCCACCAAGAACTATGACGACTTCCTGGACCTCTATGGTTCATACAGGAGAAGCTTTGATCTTGCATTCTATCGCAGTGATTTCTGTGACAAAATCGTCATAGAGGGCACAAAAGTACGTGCGGATCACGGATTCTACACAGGCCCCTTGATCTTCTTTAACGGAGATCAGGAAGTCAAAGTGATAGGATTTAACTTCCTGACATCGTCAGGGGGAACTGAAATCGATCCCGACCTAAAATGGGATCGGGTAGAGAGCTTACACGAGTTCCCTTACCCGCAATTCCAGTTCCCATCGCAGTAAACCCACCTCTTTTTTCGAGACAACTAGTTTGTCTCTTTCGTCTTTTATAGGGCTTACTCCTCGCTATTAGTATCCACCTCAACGTCCTCCTCTTCCGAATTCTCATTATCTAAACTCGGCAAAAATGCTGTTTCTGCATAGTTTATAATTTCAACGCCGCTAATAAGCCCATTAAATACTTCCTTAATTTTTTCCAAAGGCGCATTCACGCTTAAAAGAGACATTACAATAAATTTTTGGTCGTTATTCTTAACGATTTTTTGCATTACAATAGTATTTTTATTAGTTTCATTAGCAAATTCAGCAATAAATGATCCGTCTTCTTCACTTTCTTTTAATTCCCCATTGCTATCCTGTATTTTTTTAAGATAATCAAGAGGTTCAAAAGAATCTATTTTTGAAATAGAAAAAATCCAAGGAATTGAAGTATCTTCTTCTATTGAATAAGCGCTTAAAAATACTTCTTCATTGTTTTTTATTAAATTCCCGTTTGTAGGATTTGTTTTATTTAATAGCCAGTCTTTACTGAAAGATGCATTGATATAGTCATTTTTAAATTCTCCTCCTCCTATCTGATTTAAAACGTTTGTATAATCCATATTAATATCAGGCATTTCTACATCGGTTCCCAATAAAGAATTATCGCTATTATTTATAATATCTTTATTGATTTGATTGGAAAAATAGGATAGCCCTAATAAAAGTATAAAGCCGAATATCATTATTAGTAATGTTCTTTTACTTATCATATATTTATTAATTATTTATTAACCCATAATTCAAAAAAACTCATATTTGTACTAAAGAATAATAAAAAGAAATTAATTGCTGTCCATGCAATAAAAATTATTAGAAATCCTATTCCAACAGCTATCCACATACTTTTTGATTTTTTAATTAAATCTATTGCTGGATTATCATAGTTAATCAGAGTGTGGAATAAATAGAGACCTCCATCATAAAGCAAAAGAACAACTAGGGCTGCCGGGAGTAAACGACTTAAAAAGAAATCTAAGATAAGTCTGATTATAAGAAAAATATGCTCTCCTCCACATGAAAGAGTTTCATCCCATGCTGTTTCTGGATCATCATATTCTCTATTACAAGGAATGAGTCCCCCCGAATAGCTTTGTCCTTCGGGAGCTTTTTTAGAATCTAATTTAAAAGAAAAATTATTAACATTGCCATGATCATTACAATCAGAATCTAAACATGCTGTAATTGAAACATTATAGCTTCCCGAACACAATGATCCAACCGAGAAACTAATGCTCTGAGTAATAGACTCTACCACCCCCTTATTCTTAAAATCTGTACATGTTTTTGAAGTATCGTCTCCAACATATGCCAACGCATATTTATAGTAGGAAGCGCCATTTGCTTTTTCCCAAGAAACATTCCTATTATTTGTATAAAGAATTCCATTATTGTCCTCTGTGCTAATATTTTTAACTTCCTCTATTTTCTTTGTTCTGAATGTTTTTATAGGACTGTATTCCCCGCAATTATGTCCTGCTTCATCTGCACAAGTTTTAACTTTGAAGGAGTAAGATGTGTCGCTTCTTACTTTTGGATAATACAACGTTTCCAATGTGTTTGTGGTTAGCGTGTCCTGTCCATTCAAATTATAAATATAAGACTTTGCTCCGGAAACATTCTTCCAACTCATGGTTAAAGGGACATACTGTTCTCCATCAAAATCATTAATTACAGGTGCAGCACCTGTTGTCCTGAAAGTAAGAGTCTTTGCATTTTCAGGCTCACATTTTTTAGAATCATAATCAGAACAAGGTATAACAGTTATGGCATAGTCTTTATTTAATTCTAAATTATCTATCACGACACCTCCTTGATTTGTATCTCCCGATATAATTCCTGGTATTGAATATTTCGCAGAATTTACCCTACTATTAAGTACCCATCTAATTTCAGTAGGAATTCCTAGAATATCTCCATTATTATTTAGGATATAAAAATCAGATGAAAGGTTAGAGTCTGCTGTTTCAAAACTCCAATGCTCCCCAAAACCTTTACATGCTCCTTGATCTGTTAAACAAGATTCTATTTCCCAAGAATACTTTTCATTTTCAGTGAAATACGAAACATTTTTTTCGTCGTAATAGCTAGAAAAAAGTAAATCGGTCCAATCTGCTCCAGCCTGAATTGGCTTTGCGGGGAATACCACAGTTCCATTAATAGTACCTGGATGTAAAACTTCCTCTTCTTTATTGTCTTCATTTAAAATAACCTGAAATAACTTCATTTGCCAAGCTCCTTTTTCTATTTTTTGTTCCCCATTAACTTCATCTACATCACACCAATCAAGCATTATGGGAAAGTTTATTTTTTTATTTTCAAAATTATCTGGATTGCTATTTGCCCAATCAAATGGATTATATTTATTGTTAGGAAGAGATAATATTCTTCCTTCAACATCTATATCATAATCATCTTTAACCAACTCCGCCCAAGGATTCCATGCTGAATAATTAGAACCGCTCCAATCCAAATCCTCAGGTGATTTTAATTCTGGAGCATAGGATGTTGTAAAATTAAAAGACCCTCCATTGTTACATTCTGTGCCATCGGCATTGCAACATGTTTGGATAGTTAGATTATAAGTTTGTCCGCTTTTGAGCCAACAAGGATTGTGATCTACCCTAAAATTATACTCGGAAGACCTGTAAGTACCTTTATCAATATAATTAGGCTGGTTTTCTAAATTAAGGACTTTGATAAAATAACCATCCTTTATTTCTTTTGCATCCTGGCTAAAATCCTTAGAAATATAATCGCTAAATGTTTCGCTATCAGCTTTTGTTGGAGGGCTTACTGTATTAGAATTTAATTCTAATTTTAAAAGGTATGATTGCGGCCCGCCAGTCCACATTTTCTCGTAATTAGAATTTGAAGTCAGTTTTTTTGCAAATTGCGTAGGGGATGAAGAGGAAGAGTTTATCCAATAAGGATCCTCATCCCAATCTATTTTAAGAGGAAGCTTGACATTATCAGAACTATTATCACTAGGTTCTATACAATCTTTTTTTAATGTATCCGAACAATATGGAGGATAATCATCGGATCCAGAAATTGTCAATTCTGGTTGTCGGGGGTAGTTAGGATTATTATAGTATCTAATATCGCTTACATTGGGTAAGCATTTTCCGCTACAAACAAAATAGAATTTACTGCCAGACGACCAACTATTTGATTCACCACATTCTGACCAGTTTCCTATAGATTGACTTCCCATACATACTTGCCATGAATTTGCTTTTGAGCCTGTCTTAATTACTTCACCACACCTAGTAGTTGGCTTTCCAGATTTGCACCCCTTGCTATCACCACAGCATGATGTCCATCTTGTAGAACATGTTTGATAAACTATTTCACCCCCACAGCCGCCATCACACCAATAAGAAGTAACTGTTTCGCTTCCGGCGTAACAAAAATTACCTAAAATAAGAAAAAAGAATACTAATAAATACTTAATGACTTTCATTAGTAATGATTATATCCTAAATTTTTTTATTATTCAATAAATTTATTTTATTGAAAAATAGCAAATACTCTAAAGCCTCACTTCTCTAGGCAGCGTATTCAACATAAATTCTTCGGGCTTCTCAGTGAATATTACTCTTTTTTGCAAAGCTCTTGCAAACCCTATTTCAATAAGAGCAGATGCACCAACATAGCCATCTTTATCGCACACTAGAATTTCTTATAGATTCAAGACGATGTTGTTCAAACATCAAAGGAGTCTGTCCTCCCTCTTCATTAAATATCACGAATTATTCCCCTGAATTCTTAGGAGAAGAAAAACGCGGACTTAATACAACTGTTCCTGTCTTTTCTATATGCTTTTTAATATCCAAAATATAGTCTAAATGTTTTCTGAAACTTCCGCTTAAAGTTACATATCTGAATTCTTGCCTTAACATGCCATGAGCTGTATTGGAATCAGATGGAATAATGCTTTCTATTTTGTATTTCTCGCACAGTGCCTGAGCTATTGCAGAACATGCCCGTGCTCCGTGCATCCATTTTGAATCCTCTGGCATCCTGCTTTCCATCTCTAAAATAGTAAAACTATCAAATATTTTTTTGTTATAATCTTTGAAAGCTTTTGCATTTATAATATACGAATGTTCACGATCCTTAAATAAATGATTTTCTTGCAATGGATAATTCATTAGCTTCATATATTTAAGTTCTCCGCCTATATAAAAAGCTGTTCTGGCCTTATTCTTTATATCTGGGATTAAACTCTTCACAAATAGTACAATTTTATCTAGGGAAACATTTGATAATGAGTCGTTGATTCCTTCGAATCTATTTAAAATCATGCCTATGCCTATATCTAAATTATGTTTTTATATTTCTTCCTTTCCATACATAGTAACAAGTTCCGTAGAGTCACCCCAAATATTTATTAATAACACAGGTTCATTTAAAGAACATTTATCAATTAAGGCATTTTGCAAGTAAAAAAAGCACCTTTTTATTATAGTAATTTTAAAGCTAAAAAGATAGCGTATTTAGCACTAAGAACTTTCACAGCAAAACGATTTATAACTGAAATATTTTAATACTAAACCATGCAAACTTTCTCAAATATTCATATTTTTACAATCTCTGCAATCCTCGAGTTATTTAATAGTAAAAAGTGACAAATTTTATATTGGCAAACCATAAAATGGCTTAACTCAACAAATCAATCATTTCCTCTGTCCATTTACGAACATCTCTTTTATTTTCCCAAATAATGGCTCCCTTTTTAATTAAATCCGCGTGATTTGGATAACCAATATTATCTATTTTACCATGCAATAATCTAAAATCTTTCGTATTTTGAATAACAGCATTAAACACTTCCGCTATATCCCAAAATATGCCGCTTTCCGTATCCATTTTTCCTAAACCGTCAGGAAAATTTGTTTTTGCAAAATCATAAAATATAAAATGAAGACATTCATGGAAAATGGTAAAAAGCTGAAAGTTTTGGCTATCATAAATAAAAACTTGAAACTCATTATCTTCTAAAAACCTGGGGCAAAAATCAAATATAGAAAGATTGCCAATGATTTTCTTTTGCGGCCAAGGATAACCCTTAAAAGTTTTATTAACTTGGCAGAAAAATTCTTCTTGCTTTCTGTTTAAATTTTTAACAGCCTCTTTAGAAAGTAAGCCAATCTCACTTTCATGCTTATTATAATAATTAATAATATAATCTTCCAAATACAGCTTCTTATTTTTTTCTTTCGCTATATTTAATAACTCAGGATAATATCTAATAGCTCTTTCCATCCAAAAATCTGTGCCGCTAATTTCTGAAGCGCTATAAAACTGCCAAGCCATATCTTGATCTAATTTTCTATCAAATCTTAATTTTATTATTGGTTTTTTCATAAAAAAATCCTGCTAATATTTTAATCTATTCCTAGAAAAAAATCTAGCAGGAGTCTTGTATTGTACAAGACTAAAATTAAAACTCGTTTTAGTACGAGAAAAATAAAAGTCAAGTTCAAGTTTTCTCGGGCAGTTCATAAATAAGCATTGACTTTTGTAAAATATTCCATTATTATGGAAATATGTCCAAAAAAGTGGAAAATATATTATTTTCAACCTCTGCGCAAAAAATATTAAATTTTTTATGCTCAGAGCCTGAGAAGCAATTTACAGAAAAAGAAATTGTTCAAAAAACTGATATTAAAAAATCAAGCGTTAATTTAACTGCGCATTTTTTATTGAAAAATAAATTGATCACGGGCAGAAAAATAGGAAGAACCTCTTTATATGGCATTGATAAAAATAATGCTGTTATAAGAGAAATAAAAATATTGCAAAACATAATCTCTCTAATGCCTATAATTGAAAATTTAAAAAAGCATAGTCAAAAAATTATTCTTTTTGGATCTACTTCTCAGGGAATCAATACTCCAAAGAGCGATATAGATCTTTTCGTTCAATCAAATAATCCCAAAGAAATAAGAAAAATTATTAACGATTCAAATTTGAGAAACAAAATTCAATTAATAGTTAAAACTCCCGAAGAAATGCTTAGAATAAATAAAGAAAAACCTCTCTTTTTTGAAGAAATAAAAAAAGGGAAAATAATTTGCGAAAATTATGAATAATAGCTTTAAAAAATGCATAGAAAGAAATAAAATTGTAAAATTAGAAAACGCAGAAACTTTAGTTTTAAAAGAATTAGAATTGGCAGAGGAAGATTTAGGTTTTGCGAAAGAAAGCCTTTTAGGCAAAGGCTACAAATGGACAACCATACAATCATATTATTCGATGTTCCATACTGCAAGAGCTCTTCTTTATAATAAAGGCTTTCGGGAAAAAAGCCATTTCTGCCTCATTGAATCAATTCGTGTTTTGTATGTTAAAGAAGGTTTGCTTAATTTCGAATTCGTAGAAGCTCTTTTTTTGGGAAAATCATTGAGAGAAAATGCAGATTATTACGGGGATTTCAATAAAGAAAACGCAGAAGAATTGTTAAGATTGGCAAAAAATTTTCTTGAAGAAACTAAAAATATTTTAAAATAAATCCTTTTGAATTCCTTCCCAATTAATCGTGAAATGATCGATGCTGATTCTAAAAAGCGAGACTTTCCCTTTTAATTTCTCTAATATTGATTTATTAAGCAAGGTTCCATTTGTTGTGACAATTATTTCGAGACCACTTTTACTAATTTTATCCACTATCTCAAAAAAATCTTCTCTTAAAAAAGGTTCTCCACCTGTAAGCCCGATTGTAAATGCTCCTTCTCTTTTTGCTTCGCTTATGATTTTAAAAATTTTGAAAACTCATTATTTCCCGCCTCTCCAGCGGAACTTATACAATGTTTACAACCCAAATTACACTTATTTGTAAGTTTGATTTCTATATGTAAAGGAAATTTTAGTATCATAATACTTATATAAATCAACTACTTCTTTTCTATTGCGTCCCTATAAAATTCCTGCTCCTTTTGCAAAGTGCAGGCAGATATGCCTTTTTTATTCAGCGCTATTTTTACGCTTTAAAATGAGCTATATAATTTGTTTATAAAACGGAATAAAATCTATGTTTGTGTCTTTAACACGAACGCTATCATTTAAGCTTAGATTAATAACTTTAGCCTCAGCCGGATTATAAGCATTAATAAAAGCTCTTAGAGATTTTGCGATTTGAGTATTTAAAAGCTTAGAGTATTTTACCTCTATTGGGATAACTGACAATCCATCCCTTATTACAAAATCAACTTCTGCTCCATCCTTTGTTCTCCAGAAATTAATATTTTTTAATGTTTTATCTGCTTCTTTGTTTAATTTATTAAATATGAAATTCTGGAAAACTAATCCTGCCTCTCTATTTTCATTCAATCTCCCGAATATATTTAAAGCAAAATTTCTTATGCCTAAATCAACAAAATAAGCAATGGGCGATTTCGTAATTTCTTTCTGCTTATTCTTAAAAAATGGCTGCACCATCCGTATAATAAACACCTTTTCTGCATACCATAAATATTTTTTAAGAGTAGGTAATGACAATCCTGTCTGCTGCGAAAGACTCGCATAATTAATAAGCTGTCCTGCCTCGCTAGCCAAAATCTTAATCATTAAAACAAACGCATCGATTCTATCAGTTTTTAAAAGATACATTAAATCTTTTTCTATAGAACTTCTAAATATCTCATTTATAATATTTCTTTTTTCAATTTCTGTATTTTCGAGCACAACTCTTGGATACCCTCCAAAATTCATATATTCTTTCAAAAAAAACAATGCTTTCTCTTTTTCTATTTCAAAAAAATCTTGAAGGTTATCTTCGTACTGATAGTCTGTCTTAAAATTGACGAATTCCTCAAAATCAACTGGATCCATAAAAAAATCTCTCTTTCTTCCCGCAAGAGATTCGTTTATATTCTCTTTTAATTCCAGGCTGCCCGACCCCGAAACAATGAATTTATACGGCAGGCCCAAATCATATATTCCTTTAAGAAATAATCCCGCGTTCTCTTTCCTTTGTATTTCATCTATAAAGACAAATCCTTTTTCTTTGCCCAAGCTTAATTCTATTTTTCCCACAAGCTCCTCTTGTGAATTAAAAAATTTGCTATCAGGCTCATAGTCCAAACTTAAAAAAACACATTTTTCTCCCTGCGATTCTAAATAATCTTTCAACTCATCCATTATTGTTGTCTTTCCAACTTGGCGAGGGCCTACAATTAAAGAAATCTCTTTTTTCATGAGATGTTCTTTCAGTTCATTAAATATTTTCCTTTTTATAATTTCCATATTTTTTAAAATTAGTAGTACACTTTCATTTTAGTACGAGAAAAATAAAAGTCAAGTTCAAGTTTTCTCGGGTAATTCATAAATATTCCATTATTATGGAAATATGTCCAAAAAAATGGAAAAATACATTACCGCACAAAGATATTAAGCTTTTTATGTTCAGAGCCAAAGAAGCAGCTTACAGAAAATGAATCTAATCTTAGTTTACTATTGACTATTGACAGTCAATAGTCAATGCGATATAAGAAAGCAACAAAAGCAAAAATTGGACTTGCGATTACTGGGAGCTTCAAAGGTTTTGATATTATTAGCGAAGTTTAATCTTAAAGCAGTTTAGAAAGCTTATCCCATTCTAAAACAGATAAATTCTCTGCCCTAATATCTTTATTAATATTAAGCTTTCCAAAAACTTTTTCTAATTCTTCTTTTCCCATTTTAAGCCCGAAAGCTAAATTATTTATTAGCTTCTTTCTCGGAGAAGAAAAGCCTGCTTTAATAACTT
>JAQVLF010000038.1 GCA_028704295.1 Minisyncoccota bacterium
GTGTTAGTAGAAGTCAAGTTAGAAACGATTGAACAAAAGATCGTGCAGCATCATACCATACATAATCTTCTGACCATCAGACATGCTTGCGTAGGCGTCCGCCTCTTTTTGTGCCTGTTCCTCAAAAAACTGATTGACTTTTTTGAGAAAGCCCCGAATTTTGAAGAATTTTACCACTTCCTTCTTGCTCCTTTGAGGAGTCTATTTTATCTATAGACTAATATTTTGAAAAAGTCAAAAAAGAGCCTCGATGAGGCCCTTCCTTAATTTAGTCAATATTAACTATAGTATACTCAATAGCGCCGGAAGGAGTTTTAACTCCCACTTTAGTGCCCTTAGATTTTCCCAAGAGTGCTTTTCCTAAAGGAGACTTAAAAGAAATTCTCTTTTCTATTGGACTAGATTCTTCTTCTCCCACAATCAAAAATTTATCCTGCTTATCATTCCATTTAACAGTTACAGTTGAACCGATATCAACGCTTCCATTATTCTTTGTTTCTTTGATTATAATAGCATTGTTAATAATGTTTTCCATTTCAACTATCTTTCCCTCAAGCAATGCCTGAGCTTCTTTTGCTTCATCATAAGCAGCATTTTCTGACAAGTCTCCGAACGATATAGCCTGTTCAAGCTCTTTAGCGATCTTTTGTCTTTCTTCTTTTTTTAACCTTTCAAGCTCGTTTCTTAGCTTTTCAAGGCCATCTTTTGTTAAGTATTTTTCGGGCATATGTTTGTAATTTTTTTAAATATAGTTTTTTAAATTTATCAATTATGAGTCTCTTTGTCAATATTATTTTCGTAATAATAATTAAAGACCTCTCTCACTATACTCTGAGTGATTCCGCCGAAAGAAGAAACATGTTCCACTAGTACAATCATCGATATTTCTGGGTCTTCATATGGACCGTAAACAACTATCCAGTTGTGATAAGTATTCCCTGTTCCAGTCTCAGCTGTGCCTGTTTTGGCAGCTAAAGAAATAGGAAGGGTTTGAAGAGAAGGAGCAGAGCCTGAGTTTGATAAAACAGTCTGTCTCATTCCTTCTTGTACGACCTTTAAATTTTCTTGCGAGATAAAATTCTCGTCAACTACCTCGGGCTTAAAAAGCTCCACAATACTCTTGTTGTCATCCACAATTCCTTTTACAATTTGAGGTTTCATTATCTTTCCGTTATTTGCAATTGAGGCTATGGCTGTTAAAACTTGAATTGGAGTAGCTTTTAGATACCCCTGCCCAATAGATATATTATATGTGTCCCCTGGATACCATATAGTACCTTTTTTATCTTCTTTCCATTCAGGGGTTGGTATAAATCCAGTGCTTTCAGATGGAAGATCTATTCCTGTTTCTTTTTCAAGACCATATTTATAAAGATATTCATCGATTTTATCAATTCCAAGCCCTTTAATGTTTTTATAGCCTCCGCCTAAAACATAAAAGTACACATCGCACGATTCTGCAATGGCTTTCCTCATGTCAGTATAACCATGAGCTGTCCAGTCGCTTTTAAAACTTCTGTCATTTAAGGTTATTCCTCCTTCACAATTGATTTTTGTATTAGGATCTATTGTCCCCTCCTCCAAAAATGCTGTTGCGAGCAAAGGCTTAATTGTTGAACCTATTGGATATTCTCCCGAAATTCCTCTATTAAAAAAAGATATACTTTTAGAACTTAAAAGTTCTTGATATTCCTCATTTGTAAAGTTACGTGAAAAGAAATTATTATTATAAGAAGGATAGTTAACAAGAGTCAACACTCCCCCTGTTTTGGGATTCATAATAATGATAGATCCTCCTACTGCTTTCGTACTTTTGACAACGCTTTCTAAAACTTCAAAGCTTTTCTCCTGAAGCTTCTTATCAATATTTAAAATTAAACTTTTACCAGATTCTGGAGCCTTTACGAGCTCTTCACTTAGCACATTTCCAAGCGCATCTCTTTCATATTTTGTAATGCCTGGATTTTCTTTTAAAACATCTTCGTACTCTTTTTCAATGCCGTCTTTTCCAGATCCGTCTTCTTTTGAAACATAGCCTAGAATATGTGAAAAAGCATACCCATCTTCATAATTTCTAATATTCTTTTTCTCAAGCTTAAAGCCTTTTAAATCGTTAATTCTTGTTTTTAAAACAATGACTTGCTCAATTTCTAAGTCCTTAGCTATGTATAATTTACCCTCCTCATTTCCCTCAACCTTTTGTTTTAGTTCATTAAAATCTAAACCTAATATTTTTGAAACTTCTAAAATTGAATTATCATCTACTTCTTCTTCTAAAACAAGATTGAATATTTGTTCATTTTCTGCAAGTTTCTTAAGATTTGTGTCATAAATTATTCCTCTTTGGGTACTAATTTCATTAAATATGTACTTATTCTTTTCTGCTCTTGCTATAAAATTGCCTTTGTTTATTACTTGATAAAAAAAACAAACTCCCAATAGCGCTATAATTAAAGCAAAAAAAGAAATAAAAAGACCTATAAAAGCTCTCTCTCCAATTGTCGTCTCTTTTCTTTGAGAGGCAATTACCGAATTTTTGTGTTTTTTTTGTATTATGCTGTCTATAGATATATCTTCAATTTCTATTGAATAGCCATGTTTAGATTTTCGGAATAAAGGAAACATATGGAATCTTTAAAAACTTTAATAAGACTATCTTAGCAGTTAGAGAAAATAGTACAAGTCCTAAAGTGAATATTCCAAAATAATATGTTGTGTTAAAATCTAAAAATATGCCTGCTAAAAATGCGCTTAATAGTCCAAAATTGCTTTCGGGATTTTCTATAAGGTTAATAATAACAATTAAAAGAACAATAAAATTAAAATCTGTAAAAATGCTAATAAAACTTGTTTGAATGAGCATTAATAAAAACCAGAATAATGCAATCAATACAATTTTTAAAGTTTTATTTATCATTCTTTAACAATTAAAACCTTGTCTAAATCTTTTAAAGTGAAGAACGGTCTAATCTCTCCTGTTTTAAAAACTTCTGAACCAAGATCGTTTATCTTAACAATTTTACCAACAAGCAGACCTTCTTTAAATTGCCCTCCTAAAGATGATGTTATGCAAATATCTCCTTCTTTAACTTCTGATTCTTTTTCCAAATAGTCTAACAAAACTTTTTCAGAACCGCCTTTTGCTATTGCATAGTCTTTTGTAGAAACAATCTTTATATCAATTGCACTATCTTTATTAGATAAAAGCATAACTTCTGAATAATCATCATACGCTTTTAATATTTTTCCAATAAGTGCTTTTTCGCTTGTCAAAACTGCCATATTATCTTGAACGCCATCCTTTAATCCTTTATTGATTGTTAAAACATCCTCAAATGAATTCTTTCCAGTGACCGAAGCTATTTCAAACTTATAGTCCTTTTCAATCGATATCCCTAGAATCTCTCTTAAAAATTCATTTTCTTCTTTTAAGCTTGCAATTTCAGCTATTTTGAAATCATCTTTAGCCTCTATATATGCAGGGCTTTTTTCCTTACTAGTTCCAATGCTCCATAAAAACTCTTTAACCCCTGAAAAATTTTTTTGTATTTCATTCTTTAATTTTCCCTCGAAAAAAGAAAAAATAAAAATGATTATTATTACTATTATTAATAACAAAATTATTCTTTTGAGAGTAAAGGTTTTCATAAATATAGTATACATTATACCTTCAAACTAAAACAAATGCAAGTTTCCCAATCCTCAACATACCCTTATTTAAGATATGCTTAGGATTAAGAGGAAGTCCAAAAATTAAAATGACTTCCCTGCCTGTTCTGCAAGCTCAAACCATTCGTCTGAGTCACCAGTGAATTCGAAGATTCGAAAATGCTCTCGAGTGGCTCTGAATGAAAACATCTCTACCAAAGAAACGATTTCGGGCATCAATGGAAAGAAAGCTCTATCGTCGCCCACAGCAATGATAATTCCCGCAGGATTATCAGCTTGCGGACTTATTATAATGGAATTTCCTTGAGTAAGCCTATCGATGGACTGCTGCACGGCGTAACGCCAGTCTGCTCTGCTGCAAACTATGCCCAGCACTTCGCGAGCACTGTTTTCTTGAAGAAGAAGCACAATCGCCGTCATTATGACATAGATTCTATCTGCTTTTCCGAACAATTTTTCAGCCCAAACGACTGAAAGTTGTTTTTCTATGCATGCGATGAGACGATTCGTCTCCCTTTCTCGAAAAGAGCGCATCATTGCTTTTTCCATTTCATCTGTACACATCTGATTCTCTCCTGCCCAGCATAAAAGTCGGGCAATAATCTCAAGGCCATTTTATCTTGAGATTGCTGCCCAACTTAATATTCAAAGAACAATATTTATTTAATAGCTTATTATAAGCAATGTGTCAATTTTTTTGCAAACAAAAACCTTACTTTAATTTAATAATAAGGTTTTTAATTAAAAAAAACTCTATATACTACCTAGTAAAGAATCTGCGGGAATATTCAATTTTCTGTTCAAAGTCTTTATCATTTTAAGAGACAAACCTCTTTTCTTATTAAAAATTTCTGAAACCCTGTTTTGTCCAATAATTCTTGCTAAATCTTTTCTTTGCATTCCTAATTGATTCATTCTAAATTTTATCGCCTCAATTGGATCAGGGGCATCGATCCTATAATTTTCTTCTTCATATTTTTCTATTAAAACAGACAAAACCTCTAATTCATCTGCACGAGATGAACCTACCTTTGCATTCCACAATTCTTCCACTCTTTTAAGAGCTTCTTCATAGTCTTTTTTTGTTTTAATTAACTTAATGTTCATATTTCTTCAGCATTTATTCTATTATAATCCTTATGTGTTCCAATAAAACGTATAAAAATTATTTGGAATGTATAATTTA
>JAQVLF010000039.1 GCA_028704295.1 Minisyncoccota bacterium
TTCTTTTCATAATAAACTCGGCAAATTCAGAATAGTCTGATGGGGCTTGCCCGCAAATTCCACAATATTTCTTCTTTTTTCTGCAAGCATCAATTGCGCGTTCTATCAACTTCATAACCGCTTCATTCTTTTCGTTTCCAATATGAGCTAAGCCAGCATTATCTCTATCCAATCCTAAGGTTAATTGGGTTAAATCATTTGAACCAATACTAAAGCCATCAAATATTTTTAAGAATTCATCGGCCAATATCACATTTGAAGGAATCTCACACATTACATATACCGGCATTTTCTTATCATCTAGTCCAAACTTTTTAATTAATTCCCTTACTTGTTTTCCTTCTTCTATGGTTCTACAAAATGGCACCATTACACAAATATTTTTAAGACCAAATTCATCCCTCGCTTTTTTAATTGCTTCGCACTCAAGCTTAAATGCTTTTTGAAATTCAGAGTCAATATACCTTGAAGCGCCACGGAACCCCATCATTGGATTTTCTTCTTCTTTCTCAAATAATCTTCCTCCAATTAAATTCTTGTATTCATTTGTCTTAAAATCAGAAAATCTTACAATAACTTTTTTAGGATAAAAAGCTGCTCCAATCTGTCCTACTCCTTCAGCTAACTTATCAGCATAGAATTTCTTTTTATCAGTATATCCAGTTGTTAATTCCTCTATCTTATTCTTTTCTTCTTTTGTTAATTTGCTTTTTATCTTTTCAAAATAGCATAAAACTAAAGGATGAATACTAATTTTGTTTGCAATGATAAATTCTTCTCTTGCAAGGCCAACTCCATCAACTGGCAAAAATGAGTACTGAAAAGCCATGTCTGGAGCTCCAATATTTAATGAAATATCCACATCTAAATCAGCAATTTCATCTAAATTATATCTTTTTGAAGTGTATGGAACTTTTCCTTTAAATATCCTTCCTTTAAGTCCCTGTGTACAGTCCACAGTTACAATATCGCCTGTTTTTATTATTTTTGTTGCGTCTCTACTTCCTACAATACAAGGAATTCCAAGTTCTCTTGAAATAATGGCAGAATGGCATGTTTTCCCGCCTTCATCTGTAATAACAGCTCCTGCAATTGTCATAATACTATTCCAATCAGGATCAGTCATTTTAGTTATTAAAACTTCTCCTTCTTTAAAATCTTTCATTTCCTTAGGGTCAAGTATCACTCTTGCTTTTCCTTGTCCAATTTTATTCCCAACAGCAATTCCTTCTAATATTGGCTCTTTATTAGACTCAATTATATATTCAGTGTAAAAATTTCCTTTTTCATTGGAATGCACTGTTTCAGGCCTTGATTGAACAATAAATAATTTTCCTGTTTTTCCGTCTTTTGCCCATTCAATGTCTTGAGCATAACCGTAATGCTTTTCTATAAGGCATCCCCATTTTGCTAATGTTAAGACTTCTTCATCTGTTAAAGATAAAATATTTTGGTCTTTTTTAGGAACTTTTACTTCTTTTAAACCTTTGGTTTTTGAGTAAATATATTTTCTATCTTTTCTTCCTAAATTTTTGTTAAATATTGATTTATAACCTTCTTTTAATGTATCTTTAAAAACAAAGAATTTATCTGGCGTAATTCTTCCTTTAACAATCAATTCTCCCACTCCCCAAATAGAATTGATTACAACTGCTTTATCAAAGCCAGTCTCTGTATCAATTGTAAACATAACTCCCGAAGATGCTAAATCAGATCTCACCATTTTCTGAATACAAGCTGATAAATATACTTCTAATTGTTTAAATCCTTTTTCTCTTCTATATGAAATTGCCCTGTCGGTAAAAAGTGAAGCATAACAATCTCTCACTGCTTTTAAAACAGGTTTTTCGCCAGAAATATTTAAAAAAGATTCATGCTGTCCTGCAAATGATGCATTTGGCAAATCTTCAGCAGTAGCCGATGATCTGACTGCAACATCTGTATTTTTGCCATATTCTTCTTCTAATTTATTATATGCTTTAATAATATCATTTTCTAAATCTTCTGGGAATTTTCCTTTTGAAATTAATCCTCTTGCAATTCTACCTGCTTTTTGAACGTTCTCAAGCTTTTTTAGATCAAGATTCTTAAATAGCTTTTCTAATTTTCCATCAATTTTATTGAAAGATAAAAAATATCTATATGCATCTGCTGTTGTTGCAAATCCATTTGGAATATTAATTCCCTTAAGAGTTAAAAGCGAATACATTTCACCAAGTGAAGCATTCTTTCCTCCTACTTTAGCTACATCAGTTTTTCTAATTTCTGAAAACCATAAGATTGTTTCTTTTTTCATGTTAATTTTTTACTTAAACGGATTATTGATAAACAAAACGTACAAACCTATACTAAGAAAAATGATAATAAAAATGATATTTAACCAAAACGTTGATATACCTCCTTTATTATTTTTCATAAGTTAAATTTTTAATTGTTTTAACTGCTCTTTTAATTTCAATTATATTTGGAATCTTCTTTTTTTCTAAAATTTGAATTGCTTTTTTAAATGAAGTTCCTCCTATAAAAGAACATATAATTGGCTTTTTATACTTTTCATATAATTTTGTTATTATCTTAGCAGTTTTTTCTGATTCTGTCATTATCTGCATTCCTTGAATAATGTAAAGGCAATGAATGTCTTTTTGCAAAAGCATAGCTTCTATTCCTTTTTCATACCTATTTGCGAGCGCGTCCCCAATTACATCCATTGGATTATTTTTGTTAACTTTTTCCATTAGTGAAATATTTAATAAATTCAAAGTTTCTCGATTTAATTTAGGAAGCTTAATATTTTCATTATATAAATAATCTGATGCAAGAACTCCAAAACCTCCTCCATTTGTAATAATTCCTACTCCATTTTTACATCGATCTAACCATGATAAAATTTTAAGGGTGTCTAACAATTCTTCGATTGAATCAACTTCTATCAAACCTAATTGCTTAAAAACTGAACTATATATTCTATTATTTCCTGCAAGCGAACCAGTATGTGTCAAGGCAGCCTTTTTGCCTAAATCAGTTTTTCCTGATTTTAAAACAATAATTGGTTTTTTAATATTTTTGACTATTTCAAAAAACTTTCTTCCATTTTTAATTCCTTCTAAGTACATTCCTATAACTTTTGTTTCCCTATTATCATCTAAATATTTAAGATAGTCTCCTAAATCAAGGCCTCCTTCATTTCCTAAAGAAACAATTTTAGAAAATCCGTAATTTTCGTTTAAAGATAAATCCAAAATTGCGTCTATTAACGCGCCTGATTGAGATAAAAGTGCGATATTGCCCTTTTTTGGAGCAAAGGGAGCAAAAGATGCATTTAATTTTGCTTTTGGATTAATAATGCCTAAAGAGTTTGGACCAATAAGTGGGATATCCTTTAATATTTCTTTTAGCTTCTCTTCTCTTTCAATATTTCCTATTTCAGAAAATCCAGCAGAAATAACAATCACACCTTTAACTTTTTTTTGAACACATTCTTTTGCAATATCATTAACAATTGAGGCAGGCACTGCAATAATAGCCAAATCAATTTTTTCTTTAATATCTAAAACAGACTTATATGTTTTTTTATTAAAGATTCTGGGAGTATTTGGATTTACAAAAAAGATTTCTCTTTTTCCTTTAAGTAAATTCAAAGCTATTCCGGAACCCACTGTTTTGGGTTTATTCGAAGCTCCTATTAAAGCAACTGATTTTGGATTAAATATATTATTAAGCATTTTCTTTAACAATTATTCTGAAATCAGCAACATTGATTTCTTTTTCATTAATAATCAAAGGATTAAAATCAATAGACTCAATATTTTTTTCATTTATGGCTAAATGAGACAAATTAACTAAAAATTCTACTAATTTATCCATATCAACCTTCTTTTTCCCTCTAAAATCCATAAGTATCTTATACCCCTTTAATTCCTGAATCATTCCTAAAGCATCTTTTTTTGTTATGGGACACAATCTAAAGCTTACGTCTTCCAAAACTTCCACAAATATTCCTCCGAGTCCTATCATAATAACCTTGCCAAAAGTTTCGTCATTACTTATCCCAATAACTAATTCTCTTCCTTTAAATTGTTTTTGAATAATAATTCCTTCTTTGTCCTTAAATTTACTATTTAAAAAAGAAAAATATTCTTTAAATTCTTTTTCATTTGAAATATTTGTAATAACTGCATTCTCTTCTGTTTTGTGAATAACTTTATCTGAATAAACTTTTAAAACAATTGGAAAACCAATTTTTAAAGCATAATTCAAAGCTTCTTTTTCATCATTAAAGATGTCTGTATCTTTAATTAAAATATTATATTTTTTTAATAAACTTTTTGTTTTATCAAATTCTAAAAGTTTCATTTTATCATTTTCAAAAATTCTTTTTTATCAACTGAAGCCCCTCCTACTAAAACCCCTTCTGTTATATCAAGTATTTCTTTTGCATTTGTACTATTAACAGATCCGCCATATAGTACTTTGTTTTGAGGGACTATTTTTTTAATAAGCTCATAGCTTTCTTTAATATCATCTAAAGTCGGGGTTTTTCCTGTTCCTATTGCCCATTGAGGCTCATATGCAATAATAATATTCTTGCCTTTAATACCTTTTAATTGTTTTTTTATTACTTCCTTTCTATCTTCTCCTAATTTTTCTCCAATGCACAAAATTGGCTTTAAATTATTCTTTAAACAAGCCT
>JAQVLF010000040.1 GCA_028704295.1 Minisyncoccota bacterium
GAGCTTATTGAACTTTAATCTAATATATATTAAAATTAAAATAGACTCCGAGGGAGGAATTTGAGTGGAAACAAGACTTATCCGATTATTTGTCATTGTTGGCAATGACAAAAAAGGCATTCATTGCCTAGCCACAAGAAGACCATTTGAAAAGCTAGAACTTTTAGGAGGACAAGTAAATGACATCTGGGATGATGCTCAGGCTGAAATAAAAGTCCTTAAAAAATCAGATGTTGTTATAAGTGCTCCCTCTTCTAAAGTATATATTGGAGGACTTATAAGTCCGCAATATTTTGAGGATAAAGGGCTGTTTGACTTAGTTTTTATGCAAGTCATATCTATTGAAAATATTGACATTTTTGACAAAGACAAAGTAATAAAAGTCTATTTATCAAGAATAAATGAATACAAATTCATGCATCCAAGAATGAAAAGTATTGCCGAAGTAGGCATGCTTTTATACAGTGGAAATACAAAAAAAGCAAGAAAAATTCTCCTACCAGGAGAGAAAATAATTATAGGCCCCCATTTTATCGATAAGGGGGTTTTATATGGGCTAAGAGAATTTGGAGAAAAGCCCAATATATATAATATAAAGGGAAACTAATGATTGTCTTTAAGAAACAGTTCTCTTTGTGTTTTTTATTCCCCAAAATTAATTTGTATTTGTATATTGTCTTTATTCTTAGGAAGCCTATCTTTCCAGAATAGACTTGCAGAAACATCAGCGCTCTCTATTTCTGGAATGCTTTTTAAAATATTTAGAGAATCTTCTATTGTCTGCCCTTTAACATCATTGGCAATAAAAACTTCGCTTATCTTAGGATATGTTTTAGCGGATACTTTAAGTATTGTAGCGTAATGATCTGAATCATTTTCTTCGAGCGGTAAAAATTCTTTTAATAAACTGTTTGGCACAATTACCCTGCCCTCCTCCGACAAAAGTAATTTTTGTTCCACATATTTATCAATATCTGATTTTCTAAATATCAGAACTTTTGTAGTGATGGTAGCCTCAATTTTAAAATTATCAATCTTGTCCCCCTCGCTTGCAAGAACAATAAATTTGTCAAAAGTTTGTTCGAAACTATCGTCAAAATATATGTATGTTCCTACTTCTTCTAAATTATTTATTAAAGATTCTTTTGCCTTGGCTAAATACTTTTCTTTGAATAAGTCTTTTGCTTTGTCAATGTCTTTTTCTGTAACCACTCTAACTTCCGATCTTGATCCTCCAAAAAGCTTTTCTCCGTCTTTAAGTTCTCCCCAAACAGTAGTGTAGTATTCTGTATTTTTAAGTCCAGGAATAGAAAAAGTTCCTGAAGAAAGATTATATTCATCCCCTACATCATCTGCAATAACTTCTACCTTAACACATCCTGGCTCATTTCCATTTCCCTTAGGGATAGTAAAAGCTGCTTTAGCTCTATATGTTAATTCACCTTCTGCTGATAAGAATCTTGTATTCTTAACCAGCTTTATATCTTTTGGATGTTCACTGCAAACAGCGAGTTCACCCTCTGCTTTTGTAGCTGACTCATCTGATCCAGTGGACTCATATACATCTTCGAAATTCAAAGTTTCATCAAAATATTCCCCAGGAATGACACTATTTTCAAAATCAATATTAGCTTCTCCTGCTGCAATATATATGGTTTCTTCAAGGCTCGCATCTTTAGTTTCAGGATATATTGTAATATTGCCCTTGCCTTCTATTAAAAAAGCTCCGCCAATGCAAAAGAAAACAATGATTAAAATCGAAATTAAAAATTTAGAGAGTTTCTTATTCTTTGGTTTTTCTTTTTTTATAACCTGAATAGAATCATCTTTATTCTGATTTGGCGGTATAATATCAATAATTTTTACCATAATATTTAATAAATTAAGATTGCTTTTATTCTTCTTACGCCTGAGGAAGAGCTAGATTCTTTTTGAATCTTGAACTTTCCTAAATCTTTTGAAGATTCTGCATGAGGACCTGCACATATTTCTTTTGAATATATTTTCCCTGTTTCAGGATTCTTAATGGTGTAGACATTTACATTGTCAGGATATTTTTCTTTGAAAAACGCAAGAGCATTAGACTCTAAAGCCTCTTTCAAGCTTTTTACCTCCTTTTCAACTACAAAGCCTTTTTGAATTCTTTCATTGACTATATCCTCAACTTCTTTAATCTCTTCATCTCCCAATTTAGCATTATGAGAAAAATCAAATCTTAATCTTTCAGCATCAATATTTGAACCCATTTGTTTTACATGTTCTCCTAAAACCTCTCTTAAAGCTTGGTGCAATAAATGTGTTGCTGTATGAAGTTTGGCCTCCTCTGCGCCAGCATTTACCCCAACTCCTCCAAACTTTTTAAGAGCTCCAGCTCTTGAAATTTCTTGGTGTTTTCTTAATTTCTCCCTAAAGCCTTCTTCATCTATCTTTATGCCTTTTTTCTCCGCCTCTTCTTTAATCATTTCTATAGGAAAGCCAAAGGTTTGATAAATAAAGAAAGCATTCTCGCTATCAATTCGAGTTAATTTGTCTAACTCTTTTAAGCCTTTTTCTAAAGTCTTTTCAAACTTTTCCTTCTCTAAATTGGAAACAGTAAAAATATTTTCTCTATTCGCTTTAAGTTCAGGATATACCTCTATATATTTATTAATTATAACAGAAAAAAGATTTTCTGCATAATTTAAATCAAGTTCAATCAACCTTGCATACCTCACAATCCTTCGCAAAAGCCTTCTTAATATATATCCCCTATCGCTGTTCGAAGGAATAATGCCCTCGGCTATTAAAAATGAAGTTCCTCTCAAATGATCTGCCACAATTCTAAAAGCCTCTTTATTCTCATCATACTTAACTTTAGAATACTTCTCTATTTCTAAAATTAGATCTTGAAATAAATCTGTTTCATAAGCAGAGCTTTTTCCTTGAAGAATGGATAAAAGCCTCTCAAACCCAATTCCTGTATCAATATTAGTTTGATTTAATTTTTCGTAATTTCCCGCCTCATTTTTGTAATACTCCATAAAAACAAGGTTCCAAATCTCTACAAATCTTTTGCAGTAATCACAATTTGGCCCGCATGTATTTCTGCATCCATATTCTTCTCCTCTATCATAATGAATTTCAGAACATGGCCCGCATGGACCTGTTTCGCTAACCGGCCCCCAGAAATTGTCATTTTCTCCAAACTCATATATGTGGTTTTGAGGAATCCCGTGTTTTGTCCAAATTTCAATTGCCTCAATATCTTTTGGTGCAGCTGAATTTCCTTTAAAAACAGTAATATGAAATCTATTCTTATCTAACCCTAATTTATTGACTAAAAAATCCAAGGCGTATTCAATTGCCCCTTCTTTAAAATACCCATTTTGATCTTGGCCAATAGACCAATTCCCGAGCATTTCAAAAAAAGTATTATGTGTGTCATCTCCAATTTCTTCGATATCCCCTGTTCTAAAACATTTTTGACAAGAACATAAATGCCTGTTTTGGAAATCCTTTAATACATCCTTTTTGCCTGCTAAATATGGAGATAATTGCTGCATTCCAGCTGTTGTAAAAAGGACTGTATTATCACCTGGAATTAATGAAGAAGAAGGGATAATTTTATGCCTTTTTTCCTCAAAATATTTTAAAAATGTCTGTCTTAAATCTTTTGAATTCATAGTAATTATAATATAGCGGATTCAAAGATTTTGGTCAATAAAAAATTTCCCAAAAAATATTCAGGAAAAGTTATTTGTCCCCCTTGCATCACACTCTGAAAAACGTAAGAGTGCAACATAAGGAACTATTAAGAAGATTAAAAGAACTATTATTCCCAGTAATCCTAGTATCCCGTTCACAAGCCTTCCAACTAAAATTACAAAGATTGACAAAGCAATCAAGGCAATTGTTGCAAAGAAAATCCCGAGGCTTGAATAAAATCTATACACGCCAGCAAACCTAATGAAATTGATTATTAAGACAACTGAGATGGCATAAAGCGTTATAACTGATACATAGATTACATCAGGCAAGGAAAGAGCTGGATTGTAAAGCGATGTTACAATAACAACGAGCGTTAATGTGATCAAAACAACGATGCTTGGCTTTGCGATCAAGATAGAGAAGACAATTAAAAAGATCGCAAGAGCTATGAGTAGAAACAATTCTTCCATTTTTCAACCTCTTTTTATTGAAGTATTTTTACACATTTATTATACCATTAAATTTCTATACCTACAACAAAAAATTCCTTAGACAAAAAAATCCCTCAGAAAATAATTCCAAGGAAGTCTTTGTTCATCTTGCTATACTCATATAACTTTTGAAGGAGCTTGTGCAAGAAGGTAAATGCCCGTCACAGGGACTACAAACAGAATAAGAGCAATAATCAATCCATCAAAGCAAGCCAGCTTGTAACCTATCAAAAGTGCGGTCACTGATACGAAGACTGTGATGAGAGCAGCGTAAAAAATCCCAATACGTTCGTAGAACCTTTGAAGACCAATCATAAAGAGTCCGCTCCATACTAAATAGATGCCCACTATTACGAGTCCGGCAAAGAACGCCAAAATCGCAAATACGACTTCACCTAACATCAT
>JAQVLF010000041.1 GCA_028704295.1 Minisyncoccota bacterium
AACTTCAAGGAGAGCAACTACGCCCTCAACCTGTACGGTTCTATTATCCCACATGGCTTATGGGAGTAAAAGAAGCATTTAACAGAATGCCATGATTCTGTCTAATATTAATATACAAGGAGAAGAAATATGCTCTTCCCTCAGGTCTAACTACTGTATAGACTCCAGGCTCTCCGTTATATTTATTGATATAGTCCTTTAGTTCAAAGTAATCAGCTGCAGTTGAATAAAATCTAAGCTTTCCTTTTTGATTTCTATAAAGGTAGCCTCTATCTATCAGTATGTTTATAAATCTATTTTGGGGAATTCCTAACTCCTTTGCAGTATCTCTAAGGCAAGTACAGTCTCCCAGGGAAATAAATCTATCAAAAAACTCTCCTTTAGGAATAAGACCTTCTAATTCTTCTGTCCTAGCTTCTATTTGTCTTAGGGCTACAAGATAACCCCTTGCCAAAAGCTCTTGATCATTCATTTCCTCCTGTCCTGAAAAATATCCACCATGTTTTCTAATTGAAGGTAGAACTTCGCTTGTTACCCAGTTTTTAAATCTTATGGCACTTTCAAGTTTACTTCCAAAGATAAGTGCATACATTCCTGATTCATTTACTACTAGCAAATTCCTACCTTGACCTGATACGGTAAAACACCGTTTCAGCTTATCTCCCTCATGAACATGGCTTGCAATAGCATCACTTGGTCTTTTATATCCTAAAGCTTGGGCTATATCCATTCCAACAAACCATGGCTCATTATCAATTAACATTATCCTAACCTGTCCAAACTCTGAGTTTCTAAATATTTGTATTCTATTCACTTCATTCACCCCACCTTTATCCTAAAAGTAAATCTCTACTTTCTCTTAACTTCTTTTTTCCTAACTCAGTTCTTATGTCTTTTCCTGCAATCTTAACAGGAATACACATCTCTCTAATCCTTGAATAAATCCTCTCTTTATCAATGTCATTACTTCCATTCATAATCACACCAAGTGGAATATTCGTTGAAATAATAGTTGGTTTCTTTGATTCATATCTAGTGTTTATAATCTGATAAACCATTTCATTTACATATTCTGTATTTCTTTCAATCCCAAAGTCATCGAGAATAAGAAGGGATACGCTAGATAACCTTCTGTAATAGTCATTTTTATCAATATCAAAACCGCGTTTTTCAATATCATTTATAATTTGAGGAATATTTCTCATCTTAACTCTTATTTGATATTCCTCTATAATCTTATTTGCTATACAAGCTGCTAGGTATGTCTTTCCAGTTCCTACATTCCCATGAAATATAAGGCCACTATTGCCTTTTGATAATTCTTTGAAGTTCTTAACAAAATTCTTTGCTATGATAACTTCCTGTCTATCAGGTTCTATTACCTCATCCAAAGTACAACTTATAAGGTTTCTGCTGGTATTAAAGCACTCTTCTTTAAGTCTTCTAATGTGATTTGCCATTTCTTCATCTTTTCTTCTAGATTCTTCTTCTCTATCACATTTACATCTCCTACCAAATATTATTTTTTTGCTCCCCAGACAAGCAAGTGGTTCTGAATCTATTTGTTCACCACACTGTCTACAGTAGACATGGCCATCTTTTTCAAATGCTTTATTTGCATTAAAAGAAAATTCAACTCCATCAATTTCAATTGTTTTTATTTTATCTTCCATTTTCTCTACCTCTCTAATTATTTAAGTTCCATTCACTTTCATAGTCTGAAGGATTACCTGTATAGGCCTTTTTGCTTTTAAGCTTTCCTTCACTCTTATCTTTTAAATACCAGGTCATTATTGTTGAAGCATGGTCTCTATATGTCTTTCCTGTACTCTGCATATAGGCTGATAATCTTTCAATATAGTCATTTAGATCAGGAACCATATCTTCTAGTTTTCTTTCTTCTTCATCAGAAATAATTACATTTAAAAAGGTTCCTTTTTTATGGTTTTCACTAAAATCAATATAACTATTATCAATCTTATTATTCTCTATATAGTTAGGTTGTCTTTTTGATAAGTCTTGACTTATCTTTTTCGCCATTCTTGAATTGTCAAAATCACTATTCTTGAATTGTCCTTTTGACAAGTCTTGATTTTCCCTTTTGACAGGTCTAAACTGTTCATTTCTAAAAACACTCATAAAATCTTTAACATAAATTTTAGTAGGATTCCCTTGTCCAACTCTTTTCTTTTTTATAAGGCCAATCTCTTCAAGATCCTTTATAAGCTTTACTGCTTTTTTTGTTCCACAAGCTAGTTGTCTAGCTGTTTCTTCTACAGTAAAGTAGATATAAACCCTTCCACTTTCATCTATCCAGTTATTCTTATAAGACAAAGCACTCCTTGATAAATACATGGAATAAAGCACCTTTGCATCTATTGATAGGCCTTTAAATTTCTCATCTTCAATTAGAACTATAGGTAAACGGATAAATCTAAAGCTTTCAGCATCTCTTCCATAAAAATAGTCAAAATCCATTCACTTCACCTCTTCTCAATAAAAAAGACACCTAAGATTTCTCTTAAATGCCTGCTCATTTTACCTTTCTTGTTGATGGTGTTTTTCCTTCACCTTATCTTTAACTACCGTATTTTTCACCCTCTCTTTAAATTTGTTTAAAATATCTCTTGTTGAGTCCCTCCTATTTTCCTTTTTCTCATATCTTTCTATGGCCTTTTTAAAGGCTAGATCCACTGCCTTTGTATCTTTTGCCTGGAAGAATACTGAATATAACCCTGACTCCTTATTTTTCATTACAGAAAAGTTTACTCCATATCGGTTAAGTTGGTTTTTAAGTTCCTTGACTTCACCCTTTTGTAAATCAATATTTTCCAGCTGACCTTTCTTTACCATATCCTTAAGCTTTCTTGAATTAGTTTTTCTTTTCTCACTAAGATAGTCTGCAAGTGGTTGGCTTTTTTCAGCGGCATCTTCTATAATCTTTTGCATAGCTTTCAAAATAGCCTTTGCTGAATACTGAGCCACTTTTATCTCAATATTTATAGCCTTATTATTAACTTCATCATTTACCATCTAGGTAACCTCCTTTCCGGGGGAAATAAAAAAAGCGGCCCAGACTTTTATATCTGAACCGCTAAAACTACAACTTTATATATTTACTTATAATTCCTATTAGTATTTATTATTTAAATAATTTGTTAAAATCAATAGAATAACCAGACGCATTTAACTCCTTAGCAATTTCTGTTTTCCATGCACCATTGGAATCATAACTTACATACACAACTCCTGATATATCATTTGGTTTTTCAACAGTTTCTTTGACAAGTGCAACTACATTATTTCTTCCGATTTTTCCAATTAAATATCCATGTTCAAACACAACATTTTGTCTTGCACGAAAATTCAAATCTATCGGTTCTTTAACTACTCCTCCCTTGTCGCATGGTGTATATAATACTATCCCAAAGCCAACATTTGAATACCGTTCTATTTTTTCTATAATTGTGTCACCGCTACTTGATTGTTCATGTAATATAATTGGTTCTAATCCAAGGTTTTCCAAAAACCTAGCTACTTCATTTTTTATCCCATCATCATGCCCATGAACAATAAAAATCTTTTTACCGCTTATAGAAGGGTTTTCTTGTTCAATAACTGGAGAAGAAAAAAATTTTTCATATTCTTCTTTATTATCGCTGATGTTTTTTATGATTTGATCTATTTTTATTTTATTTTCCTTGTGTACTTCTTTATTAAAAACATATCCGTTCGTCTGAATATCTGACATGTTTTTACTATACCAATCTGAAATTTTTATACAGCAAAACTCCAGAACTTCAAAGGTAAGATTATCTTGATCAAGTCCCTCTTTCAAAGTTTTATTAGGAATACTGATATTAGGGTCACTAGTATATTTACTGATATTCCCGATAATCCCTAATAGTTCTATTTTTAAAATCTTATAGTTTATCATTTCTTCCTCCTAGTAATCTTATATAATAAAACTAATTATTAAATAAAAAATATTCACCAATAAATCATATTCTTGTCCATCATTATTTTTATCTATTAATATAACCTTTTTAACTTTATTCCAAGTTTTATTACCCTCTTTTATAATGATAATATACCTCTAAAAGAACTTTCTTCTCATGCACTGCTTACAACAATTATACCTAATTACTCTAAGCAATGCACGAAATATATTTAGTTAAAGTTCCTGAAACCCTTGATTTCATAATAAAAACTGCACCCATCACTATTATGACACGTTCCCCAGTTGCCATCTCTAATAAAAATCTCTGATTTCCATTTTGAACTGACTTCTGAATGGCTTTAATTGCATTTATCTGGTAAGGCCTCAAAAAAACAATACCATTATCAGAAAGAAATTTCTGTCTAGTTTCAGGATTTATATATTCCGGAGCATTTTCATATCTTGGATTCTTAATAACAGCAATATAGTTTTCCCTTACATCCTCTTTGA
>JAQVLF010000042.1 GCA_028704295.1 Minisyncoccota bacterium
GATTTAACTCAGCATGAAAAATACTCAGGAGAAGATTTAAAATATTTTGATGAAGCAAAAGGAGAAAAATATATCCCTTATGTAATTGAACCGTCTTGTGGAGTTGATAGAACAATGCTTGCTTTAATATGTGACGGTTATACTGAATTTGAAAAAGGAAGGCAAGGAGATTCAAATACTTCTGAAATAGTTTTAAAGTTAAAATCAAATATTTCTCCAATTAAAGTTGCAGTTTTGCCGCTTGTTAAAAATAAAGAAGAAATTACTTCAAAAGCAAAAGAAGTGTTTGACTCAATATCACCTTGCTTTGTTTCAGAATATGATGAAACCGGAACCATCGGAAAAAGGTATAGGAGGCAGGATGAAATAGGTACTCCATTTTGCATAACAATTGACTTTGATACTTTAAATGATAACGCAGTTACTGTTAGAAATAGAGATACAATGGAGCAAGAAAGAATTTTAATAAATGATTTAATTAATTATTTAAATAAGAATGTATAAAAAAACAACTTTTAAAAACGGATTAAGAATTATTACTGTCCCAGAAAAAGATACAGAGGCTGTCACAGTACTTGTTTTAGTTAAAACTGGCTCAAAGTATGAAAACAAAGACATTGCGGGAATTTCTCATTTTTTGGAACACATGTTTTTCAAAGGGACTAAAAACAAAAAAACACCGCTCGAAGTTATTGAGCCATTAGATGAATTGGGCGGATTATGCAATGCTTTTACTGGAGAAGAATATACTGGTTATTGGGCAAAAGTGGATAACAAACATGTTGATACTGTAATAGATTGGGTTTCTGACATTTATTTAAATTCAACAATTCCTGCTAAAGAAATTGAAAAAGAAAGAGGAGTTATTAAAGAAGAATTTAACATGTACTTAGATAATCCAATGATGTACTTGTCAGAAATTTGGAAGAAAGTACTTTACGGAAATCAACCAGCAGGAAGAGATACTATTGGAACTAAAAAAACCATTGCAAATATTACAAGAAAGCAAATTGTGGATTACATGAAATCTCAATACACTGCCTCAAATACAGTTGTCTGTGTTGCAGGGAAAATTAATGAAGAAGAGATTATTGAAAAAATACAAAAAGCTTTTAAGGGTATCTCAGAAAGTAATCCTAAAGATAAAGAACCTGTTTTAGAAAAACAAAAAGAGCCAAATTTATTGATTCACAAAAAAAATACAGGGCAATCACAAGTTGCACTTGGTTTTAGAGGGTATAGCATTACTCATAAAGATAGATTTATTTTAGAATTAATCGCCGCAATATTAGGAGGCGGAATGTCTTCAAGAATGTTTAGCGAAATAAGAGAAAGACAGGGGTTGGCGTATTATGTAAGGACATATAATGATGCTGATACTGACACTGGAAATTTTGTTACTTTTGCTGGACTTGATAACAAAAAATTATTCCAGGGTATTTCTTCTATTTTAAATGAATACGAGAAAATAACTGAAAAAAGAGTTAGTGAAAAAGAACTTCAAAAAGCAAAGAATTATCTTAAAGGAAAAACAGTATTATCTCTTGAAGGGTCTGATGATAAGGCAAATTTTTATGCGATGCAGGAAATTATGAAAGGAGAAATTAAAGAATTAAATGAATTATTTAAAGAAATTGATAAAATTACAGGAGAAGATATTCAAAGAGTTGCAAAAGATGTATTTACTTTTAATAAATTAAATTTAGCCATTATTGGCCCTTTTGAAAATAAAGATAAATTTAAAAAATTATTATTAAACTATGGATCAAAAAATAGTAAAAATTGATATTACTTGGAGGGCAATTATAAGAGTATTTGTTTTCTCTTTGTTTGTTTTTTCTTTATTCTATTTCAGTCAAATACTTTTATGGGTATTTTTAGCGCTTATTATTTCTCTTTTATTTAATCCCATAATAGATGCAATAGAAAAGAAAAAGATTTCCAGGCCTATTGCGGGAGCATTGGTTTATGGTTTTTTTGTAGGAATTATTATTTTAGTTATTCTAAGTATTTTCCCTCCATTAATTCAAGAAATGGGATCGCTTGCAAACAGTATTTCTTATTATACGGGTGAATTTATTAACATTCTTGATGTAAATGGTTTTAATATAACTAACATTGGAAATGTTATAACTATTTTTGAAGAACATATCATGAGCTTTGCTCAAAATACAATTGCTTTTGCAGGAGGTGTGATAGAGCAGATTTTCGCTTTTGTGACTGTCTTTACAATCGCATTATTTCTATCAATTGAAAAAGAATTTCCAATCAATTTCATTAAAATATTTACAGTAAAAGAAGAAACAGAAAAGAAAGTGTTAAATACTTTCAATGAAAGCCAAAGACAAGTAATTGGATACTTTAATGCAAAGCTAGTTGCTTCTATTTTTGTTGCTATTGCAACTGCAATATTTTTATCTATCATTCATACAAAATATGCATTGTTGCTTGGCATAATTTCTGGAATATTTAATATTATTCCGATTATGGGTCCAGTTTTATCATGTCTTTTAATTGTGTTTTTTGCAGCATTTGATTCATGGATAAAAGCTCTTGTTGTTATTGCCTTTTGTATTATCTTGCAGCAGATAGAAAGCAATCTGCTTGTTCCAATTTTAACAAAAAAAATAATAGGCATTCCAACAGTTTTAGTTTTAGTCTCTGTTTTAATTGGTGCTAAACTGGGAGGAATAATGGGAGCCATCTTTATTATTCCAGTCGCTGGAATTGCGTATGAATTTACTCAAAAATATTTTGAAAAGAAAAAAGAAAGGGTAAGGAATATATCATGATTTACATCGTCGGAACACCAATTGGAAATTTAAAAGATATTACTTTAAGAGTTAAAGAAGTTTTAGAAGAAGTTCAAATTGTTTTAGCAGAAGATACAAGAGTTGCTAAAAAGCTTCTGGATGCATTAAATATTAAAAAAGAAATTATTAGATTTGATGAGCATGCAGGAGAGGATAAATTTAAATTGGTTGAAGAATTAATTAAAGAAAATGATCTTGCTTTTGTGTCTGATGCAGGAACTCCTAATATTTCTGATCCAGGCTTTAAATTAGTGGAACGCTTCAAAGATCAAGTAGAGATTATTCCTATTCCAGGAGTGTCAGCTTTAACTACTTTAGCAAGCGTAGCTGATATTCCAATGGACAAGTTTACTTTTATGGGGTTCCCCCCAGCAAAGAAAAAAAGAAAAAAGTTTTTTGAAGAAGTTTTTAATTCTAAGTTTCCTGTTATCATATATGAATCTCCTTATAGGATAAAAAGAACGCTTAAAGATCTAATGGAATTTGAAGATTACGAATGCATAATAGGAAGGGAATTAACAAAAAAATTCGAAACAATTTATTATGGAAAAATCAGTGAAATTAAGGTAGAAGAAAAAGGTGAATTTGTTTTAATCATTAAAAGATAAAAAATGGAAAATAAGTTGATAACAACGGCAATTGACTATGTTAATGGTTCTCCCCATTTGGGGCATGCCTTAGAAAAGATCTATGCAGATGTATATGCAAGGCATTTGAGGAAAAAATACAATGTGTATTTCTTATCAGGTTCAGATGAGAATAGTTTAAAAAATGTAAGGTCAGCAGAAAAAGAAGGAATTCCAACAAAGGAGCTTGTTAATAGAAATGCAGAAAAATTTAAAGCAATGAAGCAAGCTTTAAATTTATCATACAACGATTTTGTAAGGACAACGGAAGAAAGGCATATTTTAGGTGTTCAGAAATTATGGAAGGCATGCGAAAAAGATATTTACAAAAAAACATATAGCGGGCTTTATTGTGTTGGATGCGAAGAATATTACAAAGAAGAAGATCTAATTGATGGATGCTGCCCAATACATAAAACAAAATTAGAATTAGTTGAGGAAGAAAATTACTTTTTCAAATTAACCAATTATCAAGATAAAATACTTGAATTAATTGAAAAAGATGAAATTAAAATTATTCCTGAAACAAGAAGAAATGAAATTTTGAGCTTCATTAAATCAGGCCTTCAAGATTTTTGCATCTCAAGGTCATCTGAGCGTGCAAGAGGCTGGGGAATAGATGTTCCAGGGGACACAACTCAAAAAATCTGGGTTTGGTTTGATGCACTTTCAAACTATATTTCAGCTTTAGGATACGGCGAAGGAAAAGAAGACTTTGAAAAGTTTTGGGAAAATGGAGACGTTGTTCATATTATTGGAAAAGATATTATTAGATTTCATGCCATATATTGGCCAGCAATGCTCTTGTCTTCTAATTTAAAATTGCCTAATAAAATAATTACTCATGGATTTATTACAGTTGATAATCAAAAAATGAGCAAAAGCATTGGAAACGTAATTGACCCATTTGAATTAACTGCTAAATATGGAATTGATCCAGTAAGATATTTTCTTTTAAGCGAATTTAAAACAACTGGAGA
>JAQVLF010000043.1 GCA_028704295.1 Minisyncoccota bacterium
AATTTCGGGAGAAACAATGATTTGAAAAGCAATTCTCAAAGGTTCTTTTGTATAGCCTGACCCAGCAGGAATACTGCCGATATCCCAAATTAATTCACTTGTATCTGCATTAAATATTAATCCTTTTTCTTCCTGATCAGCTTCTTTAATAAAAGTACCATTTTCAGGAATAATTGCTCTCATCTTAGCTCCTCCAATATCATTAAAGCTATTTGAAGCCTCCCAAACAATTGTTAATTTAGATGTTCTATTTACTTGAAGTGGATAAGGACCTGAGCTCTGGATATATGAGTTAGTCTTGTCCACAAATTGTCTAGCAGATAATTCTGTTTCTACTTTTGTAATAAATTCTTCTTTTGCTCCTCCCACGCTCACTGTATTTTTAACTTTTTGGCTTACTTGAGAAAAACTGCTCATTGTAAGATCGCTTTTTAAATTTACCCAAAACTCTATTATTCCTGTTTCATCAACATCTAAAAATTGCAATTTTGAAAATGACTTACTTTCAAAAAGAATTGAATTGTCCCCTTTTGTGTATTTAGCTTGTGGAGCATTCACACTAGCTAAATCAAAAAGTGTCCCATCTAATTTAGATATTAAGATTAAATCAGTTAAAGGTTCTTCTCCAATATTTCTAAATGAAATTTCATAGTGCAAAGAATCTCCTTTTTTAGCAATGTAGTCGTATTCATTATTAACTTTCTCGGTAACGTATAGACTTGGCGAAACAACCTCTAACCAATCAGTTACTTCTTTTAAAATAATAAACTCGTTGTTATTCCAAATACCCATTCTTACAGTAAAGGCAGACTGCGTGCTGCTTTTTGTTATTCCAGAAATTTCTATTCTTCCACTTTCATATTGATTCAAGTTATTAATGTCCCATTGCTTTTCATCCAGCGCTTTTGGATTAGAATACAAAAATTCAAAATCTTTTGGAGCATCAATAAAAATTGACAAATCGCTTAAAGAATAAGAAACTTCAGAAGCATAGTTTATTGAAAATGAAAAAGCTTTGTCTGTACTTGTTACTTTAGAAGGCAAATTAAAATTCAAATTAATAGGAACTTTTTTAATTGTTGTTAAAAATTCAGTGTAAACTTCGTTTCTTGTATTTAAATCTTTTGGCTTAAAGCTTAAAGTTGCTTTAGCAATTTTAATACTTCCCTCTTCTCCTAAAAGTCTTGCATTAAACTTAAACGTTCTCTCTTGTCCTGGATAAATATTCCCGCCCAATTTCTCTGCATTATATGTCACCATTTTTTCAGAGTTAGTAACAGCACCGCTTGGATATTCAAAAATTAATTCAGGATCCTCCAGCCTAATATTTCCATTATTCTTAAATCTCACCACATATTCTATATTTTCTCCAACAGAAGTTTCACTTGGACCTAAAATTTCAAGCTTTAAAATTTCTTTTGAATATGACATGCTCTGCCACCACCATATTCCTAGAATTAAAACAGCAAGAGCGAGTAATATGATAAGTAGGATATTTTTGGTTTTCATTTTCTTAAACTTTTTTAATGCCGATTTTAAACGGCATTTCATAAATTGTTAATTCTTTTTCTTTTTCAAGATCATTTGAAGAAGTAAAACTTTCTGCTAAGACTTCTTTTAAGATCATGTTTTTTGTATTATTGCTTAAGCTTCCTCCTTCACATTTTACCAGAATTCTATCATTTTTACTATATTTGAGTTCCTTCCTCATTTGCTGAATATTTCTAATAATTTCTCTTGCAATTCCTTCTTCTTTTAACTCATCTGTTATTTCAAAATCAAGCCAAACATCTTCTTTTAAGGTATTATCAATTAAAATTTCTTTAACATTAATCTCATCTTTAATAATGTCAATTAAATCCCCATTGATCTCTTTTTTAATCTTAAATAAACTTAAAGGCTGTCTAACTTTTACATTATTTTCCATTCTCAAATTTAAAGCTAGGTTAACAATATCTCTTGCATTCTGCATTTCATCTTCTAATTTAACATCAATTAAGTTTCCTAAACTAGGGTAATCACATAAATGAACGCTCAAAGGATCTTCATTCTTTTTTAATTCTTGATATATTCTTTCTGTTATAAAAGGAATAAATGGCGCCATTATCTTAGAAGTTTCTTTTAAAACAAATTTCAGAGTAGAGGTTGCTTCATTAAATTCTAATTCTGTTTCAGGCTTTTGAAATCTTCTTCTAGATCTTCTAATATACCAATTAGAAAAATCATCTATAAAGTCAGTGAATTGTCTTACTGCTCTTGTAAGCTCGTAATTATTCATTTCCCTTGAAACCCCTTCGCTTAAAGTTCCTAATTTAGACAAAATCCATTTGTCTAAAATATTATTAGACTTAACTTCTTCAACAACTTTTTTGTAAGTATTATAGAATGCAAAACAGTTTTCATATCCTAAAATTACTTTTCTCCAAATTTCTTTTACTCCATCTTCTGAAAAACGATAATCTTCTCCAATATTTGTAGAAGATAATAAGAAATATCTTAAAGCATCTGCTCCATATTTATCAAAAATCTCACCAACCTCTGGATAATTTTTAAGTCTCTTGCTTAGCTTCTTTCCAGTCTTATCTAAAACAAGTCCGTTTGTGATGACGTTTAAAAAAGCTGGATTATCTTTTCCTAAGCCAATATCTTTTAAAGTTAATGCACTTGCAACTACATGTAAAGTATAAAACCATCCCCTTGTCTGATCTAAACCTTCAGCAATAAAGTTTGCCGGAAATGTTTTTTCAACAAGCTCCTTATTCTCAAATGGATAATGCCAAGAAGCGTAAGGCATAGAACCTGATTCAAACCAACAGTCAAAAACTTCAGGAGTTCTTTTCATTTTAGATCCGCATTCACACTTTAAAATTACATTATCAATATATGGCTTATGCAAATCAGTTAAGTCTCCTTCTAATTTTAATTTCTCTAATTCTTCAATGCTTCCAATACAAATCATTTTTCCACAATCCCCACAAATCCAAATTGGAATCGGAGCTCCCCAAAACCTATTTCTTGCAAAGTCCCAGTCCCTTGCACCATGGAGCCATTTTCCAAACCTCCCTTCTTTGATGTGATTAGGAACCCAATGTATTTTTTGATTATTTTCAATTAATTCCTCCTTGATTTTAGTAACTGTTAAATAGTAGCTTTCTTTTGCATAATACATTAAAGGCGAATCACATCTCCAGCAGAACGGATAAGTGTGCTCTACTAAATCTTCTTTATACACAATCCCTTTTCCTTTTAAATCAGAAATGATTTTTTGATTAGTATCAAAAACATATTCACCCTTGTAATCAATTACAAAATCTTTAAATCTTCCTGATTCATCAACAGTATGTATAAAAGGAAGACTATATTCTTTTCCAATTTTAAAATCTTCTTCTCCATACATTGTGGCAATGTGAACTAGTCCTGTTCCATCATCTACCCCCACAAAATCTCCATGAACAATCTTAAATGCATTTTCAATATTTTCTGGATTTTCATTTTTTAAATAATCAAAAACTGGAATATATTTTTTTCCCAAAAGTTCTTCTCCTTTAAATTCTTTTTCGATTGAATACTCGCCATCAATAATTTCTAATCTTTTCTTAACTAAAATGTACTTTTCATTTTCCATCCTAATCAAAACATAATCCTCTTCTTTGTTAACTGCAACCGCAACATTTTGAGGTAAAGTCCAGGGAGTAGTTGTCCAAATCAAAAGATTTACATCTTCGTTTTCTAATTTGAATTTAACATATATTGATCTATCTTTTACTTCCCTGTAGCCTAAATTAACTTCGAAATTAGACAAAGTAGTTGCACACCTAGGACAATATGGAGAAACTCTATAATCTTTTTTAACAAGGTTATTATCCCATAACTGCTTTAAAACCCACCAAACTGATTCAGTAAAGTTTTTATCCATTGTAGAATATGCATTTGAATAATCTGCCCATCTTCCAACTCGCTCCAGTGTTTTTTGAAAATCTTCAACACATGCAAAAACAGAATTTTTACAATATTCATTAAACTTTTCTACTCCCAATTCTTCAATTTCTTTTTTGTTTTTAATATTGAGTTCTTTTTCAATCAAATTCTCAACAGGAAGACCGTGACAATCCCAACCAACTCGCCTTGGTACTTGAAACCCCCTCATTGTAAAATATCTTAAAACAGCATCCTTAATAGTTGTTGTCAAAATATGTCCGTAATGAGGTTTTCCTGTTGCAAA
>JAQVLF010000044.1 GCA_028704295.1 Minisyncoccota bacterium
TTACAGCCGAGTTTAACAATAACGATTTTGAGTTTTATCCAATTAATTCTGATATTGAAGAAATAGTTGTTCTCCCTATAAGTGCTAAGGCACAAATAGGAAAGCATCCTTTAACAATAAAAAGCAACTTAAGAGCTTCTTTTTCAACAGTTATTAAGGTTAAGGGGGTTAATTTTAAGGTAACTAACCTTACTGTTACAAATAATCTTTCACAAAAGGGCTATAATGCAAATTCTATACAAAAAAATGTAGCAAACGAAAATGAACTTATTTATTCAAAAGTGCTTAACGAACCAGTCACACAATTTTTATTTACGAATAAGTTTGTTTATCCATTAGACAAGGTAGTGAATGTTGGCGCATACGGAAATATTAGAAAGAGTGGCAATGTTTCTTTGCAGCATTTAGGCGTGGATTTAGACGCAAAAGAGAGGACTTCTGTCTATACAATTAATGATGGCATCGTTAAATTTACAAGAGAAATGAATGATTATGGAAAAATGATGATTATAGATCATGGTGGAGGAATTAGATCTTTTTATCTTCATTTAAACGAATTCTTAAAAAGTGAAGGGGAGAGTGTAAAAAGAGGAGAAGCGATTGCTTATTCTGGAAATACAGGATATTCAATTGAACCACATTTGCATCTTTCAATTAATGTGTATGGGAACAGCATTGATCCATTATTTTTTATAGAGGCGATTAATGATAGTTTCTAATGTTATGAAGAGCATTGTTTTCAAATACTAGGCGAAAAATAGAAGAAAAGGCGTATGATTTAATAAAAAAAGGACAGTTAAACTGTCTTTCACAATTGCTTTTGGCAATCATATACTTTGAGGTTTGGGTTGATCTTTTGGAACACTTTGATCAACGAATCCAATGATTTCTATCTGTTTTTGAGTCATTCGCGAATCATCGCTTATTAAAACCTGATGAGATATGTTTTTTTGCTCGTATTAAAAATTATTCTGAAGAGACCGTTCAGAAAATTGTGTCTGAGCGCTTTTAATTTTTTGTAATTTTCTTAAAGTATTTGTAATTTGAAACAGGATATTTCATATAGTTTTTCTCTTCGAATTCTTTAATAATCATAAACAAATAATCAAGCAGCCTTTCAGGTGATTCAAAGGATAATTTATTCTTTGTAGTTTTTCTAATCTGCCTATTCAAGTTTTCAAGGCTGTTTGTAGTATATATCATTCTTCTCACAATCGGTTCAAACTTGATGTAGGTAAAGTAATATTCAATGTTTCCTTCCTTAAAGTGATTCTTTAAGTTAGGATATTTTTCTTTCCATTTCTCCAAGAATGATTCAACCTTATTCATTGCTTTTTCAATTGTAGCATCATTGTCAAAGTTATCAAAGATGTGCTTTAAATCATATGCAACATCGTTTTTGTCCTTAGGAGATATTTTATTCAATATATTCCTCATCTTATGCACAGCGCATTTCTGAAAAAGAGCATTGGGATAAATTTTCATAACTTCATCTTCTAAATAGTTAATTCCATCTGCTATGAATAGATCAATGCTTTCTATGCCTCTCTTAATTTTGAGATCATGGATCAGCTCTCCCCAGAATTCTTTTGATTCAGTTGGATTAAGTTCTAAGATAAGCAATTCTCTCCTGTTATCGTCTCTAACTCCATAAGCAACAAATACTCCTTCTTTAGCATATTCTTTTCCTCTTTTTACTGTAATGAAGATAACATCTCCAAAGACTGCTTTGTAGTGCTTTTCTAATTTAGCATTCTGCCAAGCTTCTCTGAATTCATGAAAAGCTTTAGATAGATTAGATATTTTTGAAGGAGACAATCCTTCTTCAAAGACTTCGTCCAAAAAAGACTGAATATCTTTTGATGTCATCCCTCTTTTATACAATGATAGCGCTATTTCATCTACTTTCTCTCTGTTTATCTTTAATAGTTCTAATGTTGCTGGAGAGAATAATCCGCTTCTTGTTCTTGGTATATTCACAAGAAGAGAATTTTTTGAAAGAGTCTTCATTGCTCTTTCGTAAAATCCATTTCCTTTGTCATTGTCTTCATCATTTGCTTTTTCTAAATATTCATTTCTCTCAATATTCATCAATGCTTCAATCGTAGTTGCTACGAATTGATCCATTGATAAGGAATCCAAATTTTCTCTTAGGTTCTTAATGCTTTTTTCGAGCAGTTTTGCTGTTTTGTTGTTTTTGTCTTTCATGTTTTTAATTTAACATGCTAGACACACTTTTGTGTGGGGTCTCATTCTGAAAGCGTCGAAAAATCAAAAGAATTAATAGAAGAGCAACGATTGTTAAGACTCATTTAGAAAGGTGTAGATTTAAATACCTTATATACTATTATAAACAAGCACAATCCAGAACTGGTTAATACAAGTTAAATAGAGAGCCTAATACTAAGTAATAGTATTAGAACTTATTGTATCGTTATGAATTGTGTCATAAAATATAATATATTATGCCAAAGTTAAATATTGCGATTAAGCCACCTCTAGAAATAGCTAATTTAGCAATTAAAATTAGTGAAAATTTATCAAAAAAATTTTCCACAGAATTTGTTTTAGATGGTATTAATTGTCACCCTCATATTACTGTTTATTCTGCCAACTATTCAGCTCAAGATGTAGGTTTTATTAAAAGGACAGAAGAAATTTTAGAAAATTTTAACGATAATATCAATTTTATTTATGCAGGTGTTAGTTTGGAAAGAGGGTATTTAGGAGTTGAATTTAAGTTAACGATTAAAATTAAACAGCTTCATGAAGTTTTAACAAGGGAACTTAGTTTGTTAAGAGAAGAGGACGATATTTTTGACTATGGAATTAAATTGTCGAAAGAGGAAAAATACAATGTTCAAAAATATGGATATCCAAGTGCGGGGATATTGTATCATCCGCACTTAACAATTACTCGTTTTACAGAAAGTGTAATTAAAGAAAAATTAAATTGGAACATAGAGAAATTTGAGGCAACAAAAGTAGGAATTTATATAATGGGAAAGAATGGAACGTGCGCAGAATTACACAAAGACATATTGATTAAAAATACCCCTTGAAGGGGTGTTGAGTATTAAAGTACTCGCAATCGGGGTCGGTTATGTGACGCATTCAGAACTTTGGATCGGGATGAGATAGAAAGAAGTGTAGCAAAAAACAATATAACTTGATAAGATGAAATTAATAGTAATTTGGTAAATTATGGAAAAAGAAAAAAATTTAGCGTTTATAGATGGACAAAATTTATATATGGGGACTATGTCAGATGATCCTAAATGGAAAATTAAGCTTTCTAGATTTAGAAAATATTTATTCGAAAAATATAATGTCGAGAAAGCTTACTATTTTTTAGGATTTCTCAACGAAGAATAGCAAGATCTTTACGATGAAATACAAGAGTCTGGTTTTATCTTAAAATTTCGAGAACATAATTCAGCTATGATTGGAAAGAAGAAGGGAAATGTTGATTCTGATATTATTTTTGACATTATGAAAAGAATATATAAAAAAGAATCCTTTAACAAGATAATTTTGGTATCGGGAGATGGGGACTACAAAATGTTAGTAGATTTTTTAATTGAGGAAGGTAGGTTTAAAAAAATCTTATTTCCAAATAAAGAATTTGCTTCTTCTTTATATAAGAAATTGGGTACTGAGTATTTTGATTTCTTAAACGGCAAAGATGTTAAGAAAAAAATAAATTAAAAAAGGCTCCTTAGGCATTAAACCGTTCGGATCCTTTTTGTCTTGATATTTATTTATATCACGAGACATGATAAATGTCAATATCCAGACTTATCCTGACTTATCCAATACAAAAACAAAGTGGAAGTTAACAAGGTAGGACATTTCTAAATTGCTCGCGCCTAGGACATTCTAAATTGCTTTTACATAGAGTGACTAGGCGTTGACAAGATTTTCATCCTTCTGTATTATGAATTTAATAATAAAAAAAAACAAATATGAATAAAAAAATCCAATATTTTCTAATAGTATTTGCCATACTTGGTTTTTGCTGTTTTGCAAAAGTAAGTGCGACATCGCTTGATTTGAATAATCTTCAAGTTAGTTCTTCCTGCAGTTTGCAGAACATTCAGAATTGTAGTAAAAATGATCTAATTAATCTTTTACTTCAGCTCATTTTTAAAGCTACTTCTATAAAGGAAGATGGATCGATCTGCC
>JAQVLF010000010.1 GCA_028704295.1 Minisyncoccota bacterium
CCTAAATCAGAAGCATAAACTTTTTTAGCCGACAACAATCTTTCATTTGTTTTTCCGGTTCTTTGCACGACATAAATTAAGTATGTATTTTTAAACATTTCTAAGTATCTTTTGGCGGAATCGGGAGAAATATCTAAGATCTTAGCAATTTTATTAATGCTCATTATTTTTCCAGATCTTTCCATGAGCAAAAGAAAAAAATCTTTCAGAAGATGAGTATCTTTTACTCCGTAAAAGTTAGCAATGTCTTTTTGAATTATATCATCAACAAGCTCTTTCAAATACTCAATATCATCAGTTAGTACATATTCCGGAATTCCTCCTTTTTGTATAAAATCTTCAAAATATGTCTTCAATAAATTACTATTTGATTTTTTAATATCGATTTTTTTGAATATTAAATATTCTTCAAAATCTAATGGCAAAACTTCAATTACAGTGTTTCTTCCAGTTAAAAACGCCTTTTTATTTTTTAAAATGGAAGCGCTTGAAGAAGAAGCATAAACTTTTGCATGCCCTTGATCGTATATATTTTTAAGCTGAATTTCAAAATCTTTTTGATTGGCAATTTCATCTAAAAAAAGATAAATTTTCTCGTCAAAAGCTATTTTCTTAAACGCTCTATAATTATCAATGATTTCGAGCAGGTTTTGATTTGATAAAAGATAGTCATCCAAACTTATGTAAAAAATATATTTAGGATCAATATTTATATCAAGAAGGTGCTTTATCATGCACTTCATCAAAGTTGTTTTCCCAATCCTTCGGAGTCCGGTTAGCATGATAATCTTAGAAGATGGTAAGCTTTCTTTTAATTTATTTAATATAGATTCTCGATTTATAACATTGCTTAATTCAAATCGCCCCTCCCACCAAGGGTTGTATCTGTAAAAAATTTGTTCAAAATCAATTTCATTGTTCATAAATATATTATACGATGCCATCGTATAGTTTGTCAAGATTTTATACGATGCCATCGTATAGTTTAAAATCTATTAAAATCTGATATAATGAAAATATGTTTAACAATACTTTAATATTATTTGCTGTAATCGCAATTATTAATTCTCTTCAAGTTCCTCAAACTGCTAATTATGAGTCAGATTGTATTAATAGTTCCTTTAAATGGATCGAAAATTATAATGAATGCGAGGGAGTAAAAAGGGATTGGTGTAAAGAGAGGAGTGGCGTTTTTGATGAATGCGCATCTGCTTGCAGACACAACCCAAAAAGCGAAATGTGTATTACTCTTTGCGTTCCCGTTTGCAAACTAAAATAATATGCTTTATTCCGTTGTTTTAACAATAGTTATTCAAAACAATAAAATCCTTTTGCTTAAAAGAAGAAAAGGTGATTTTATTAATTTGTTAGCTATTCCTGGAGGTAAAATTGAGGAAAATGAACATGTAAGCGATGCTGCAAAAAGAGAACTACTAGAAGAATCAGGCATTGAATCTGATTTTAAGGATTATTTAGGATGCGTTTCAGAAGTATTGATTCAAAACAAGGAAGTTAAGGCTCATTTTATTTTGCATTTATGCGAGCTTTTTCCAAAAACAATTGATATATTAAATAATACAGAGGGAGAAATGGATTGGTATGATCTAGATTCTTTAAATGGAATCAAGGAAAATATTATCCCTTCTGATTACGAAATGATTAAAAATTTTATATTAAGCAAAAGTAAGAAATACTTTAATTGCGTAGAAGAAAAAGTGGGAAACAAATATTATATTAGAGAATTTCTCTAAATAGGCTAATTATATATACTTTTTTGTTTTTTAAATCAACACTTTCACATGGATACTTTTTTGTTAGAAAAAGTATATTTTCTTTTTGATCGCTTATTTTCAATTTAGTAAATTTAGACAACATTTTTGCAATATTTTTTACTTCCTTATCTTTATAGAAAATTGAAAAATTTTCATTTAAATTTAGATTTGTCATAATTTTTATATATGTTATAATTAGATAAGAAAAATATAAATTTAAATCAGGGATAGTTTTTGATTTGAAAAGGAGTTTTTGAACGAGTTTTTGCTTCTCGTTAAAAACAGTAAATACAGCAAAAATATTAGAAGGACAGTTTTCACATCTCGAGCAATTTTTACGAGGATTATTTGCGCAAGCACAGTAATTGATTTTGTTTAGTTCTATAAGTGAAAGACAGTCTTCACAAAAATGCGAACCCTCTTTTCCGCAATTAATGCATTTTTTAGGAAAAATTAGATTTAAAATGTAATTGTATATATTTTTCATTTATGTTATTATATTAAATAAATTAAACTTGGTAAATAAATGTGGACACTTGGAAAGAAGAAACAATTAAAATCACTTGGGATAGATATAGGATCAAAAGCAATTAAAATTGTAGAATTATCAAAACAGAAAGACAGGATTATTTTAGAGAATTATGGAGGATTAAAGCTTTCAGGAGTTAAGAAGGAATCATTTCAGTATTTTGACAAAAGAACGCTTTTGCCTTCTTCTAAAAATATTTCACTTGCAATAAAAGCCATTCTAGAAGAAGCAAAGATAGAAACCACAGAAGTTATTTTTTCATTACCCGATTTTTCAACCTTTTTTACAAGTTTTAATTTGCCGCCAATGACAGCGAAAGAGTTGGGAGATGCTGTTAATTTTGAGTCAAAAAAACATATTCCAATACCATTCAATGAAGTAGTTTTGGATTGGCAGTTAATAGGGGACATAAATGAAAAAGAAGGAAATAATAAAATTCTTGTGATGGCAATCTCAAAGAGCTTGATTTCAGAGTATAAGAAGATAGCAGAAGAATGCAGCTTGACATTGCTTTCTCTCGAGGCAGAGGTAATGGGGCTTAAAAGAGCGATTGTGGGAAAGGAAAATGATACATTATGCTTAGTTGAAACTGGGTGTCAAAGTACAACAATTAGCATTATTGATCACGGTTTTTTACTAATAAGCGTATCATTTGAGGTGGGCGGAAAAGATTGCACGTATAGTATTTCAGAAGCTTTAAATATAGATCTTCACAAAGCAGAGGAGATCAAAATGAATTTAGGGTTAAAAAATACAGATAATAAGGTAATTGGAGCCCTAACGCCAATATTAAATATTATATTGCAAAAAGTTAAACAAGTTATAAATGATTTTGAAAAAGGAGAGATAAAAGTAAAGAAAATTATATTAGCTGGAGGATCTGCTAATATGCCAGGGCTTTTGGATTATCTTAAAGCCAATTTCCAAGGGCTAGATATAAAAGTTGGCAATGCCTTTGAGAATGTTTTTTATCCAAATGAATTAAAGCCAATGGTTCCCGAGTTAAGCACAACATTTAGTATTGCCCTAGGTGAAGCGTTAAAAAAGTTTGAGTAACAAAATGTCAATTGATTTATATTCAAAACAAGAAGAAGCACCGATTTGGAAAAAAGTTCTATTCATTTTTTCAATTGTTTTAATATCCGTTGTGATTATTATTTTTATGTACAATCAATTTGTTAAAATGGTAAAACAAGATAGAACAATCGAAGATTTAAATCTAAAATTAAGCGAGCAGGGAACTGAAGAGCAATTAAAGGAAAAGGAATTTGTTTTGAGTGCAGAGAAAAAGATAAATGATTTCAAGAAACTTTATAGTGCAAAACCTATATTTGATACTTTTTTTAATAAATTTGAGACTTGGGTTTATCCAAGAGTATTTTTTTCATCTTCGTCAATTGACGTGGAAAAGGCAGGAGTCACTCTTAAAGGCGAAACAGACACGCTTCAGAGCGTAATGCAGGAAATGCTTCTTTTAGATGTACAAACTGATATTTTAAGTTATACTATATCTAATATAGAGATTGGAAATGATAAAAAAGTTACTTTTGATTTATTATTAAATGTTAAGCCAGAGTTATTCATGCAAAATAATGGACAACAATAAATTACCATTCGTTATTATATCAGCTATATCGATCGCAATGAGCATTGCCTTATTTTATTTTTTGGTTTTGCCTCAATTCGAGAAAATATCTGAGAAAGAAAAAGAAATAACTGATCTTGAATACAAGCTCGAGAATACGACAAACTATTTTAATTCAGTGGCATCGAATGCAGAAAAATTAGATGAAGAAAATTGGAAAGAGTCTTCAAAAAAAGTAGATGCCAATTTTATGGATGGTCCTTTCTTTAAGCATAATATGGAAGTTTACTTAACAGGTTTAGTTACAAGAAGCGGACTTTACCTAAAAGATTTAAGTATAGAAGGAGCATCGCAAAGCTTTGAAGAAAAAAAAGAAGGAGAAGCACAAAAAACATCAAAGGAAGTCAACGTATCCTTTGATCTATACGGAGACTATGATGCCTTTAGGGGTTTGCTTGAACTATTTAATAAGCAGGCATTGGTAATTAAAGTGACAGGTATAGATATTAGCAGCGGTGGGGGGAATTTATCTCAAGATGGGCAAGAAAATATTTCTCAAGATTCAAGTTATTTAAATTTTAAAGTGAAAGGAACTATTCCGTCAAAATAGATTTATGGCAATTGAATTCAATCAAAAATCAAATAGTAATTTCAATTTAAACAAAGTTATTGTAGTAATTGTACTTTTGGCTGTTTTAGTTATTATTTTTTTATTCTTCAAAAATGGAGGGTTTAGTTCTGAAAAGGAGGAACAGGCAAGAACACAATTGTTTGAACCCATAAATATAGATTTTGATCTTATAACATCGGAAGATTTTAAAAACTTAGAAAGTTTTAGGGGAATTCCAGTGCTTCCTGGATTTTTTGATGCTTCCCTTACAGTTACTCGAGCTGAAGTAATAGAAAATGGAAGAGAAAATCCTTTTAAAGAAGTTTCTCAAGACGAAATAGATTTAGCCATAACAAAAGCTATACAAAAGATTACTAATTTGGAAGGAATAGACGAAATGGCAGGTTTTATTCAAGATTCAACCCTTTATACTGATTTTGAGAAGAAGAGTTTACTTTTGAAACTAGACGATCAAAAAAAAGTTATAGAAAAAGGCAGTGAAGAGGAACCTCAAGGTGAAGAGATTGTTCTTGATCAGGAAGATGAAGAAGCTTTAGTTATAGAGAAAAATGAAGATAAAGAAATAGATTATTATAAAGAGTGGTGATATGCTTCTTGAAGAACTATTAAAAAGAAATCTAATTTCGAAAGAGGGGTATAATAAAGTTTTTGAAGAGCTAAAGTCATCGCAAAAAAGCGAAGAAAAGATTTTGATACAAAATGATTTAATTGATTCAGTAAAGCTTCTTCAAATTAAAAGCGAGATTTTAAATGCACCAATTTTTAAGGATATATCAGAATTAGAAATTCCTGAGCAAGTATTATCAGTTATTCCAGAAGAATCAGCTAAATATTATAAAATGGTTCCGCTTAAATTAAATAATGGAATTTTTGAAGTTGGGATGATAAATCCGCAAGATATTAAGGCAAAAGAAGTGTTGTTATTTTTGTCTAGACAAAACAAGCTCGAATTAAAAGTATATTTAATTTCTGAGAGTGAATTCGAAGATGTATTAAAGAAATATAGAGATATTAAAGAAGTTGTAGGAGAGGCTTTAAACGAGCTTGAGGGAGATTCGGAGGCAAACATGGTTGTTTTAGATGAAGATGCGAAAGTGAATAATGGAGAACTTGACGATGATGCTCCAATAATTAAGATGGTAGCGGCTCTTCTAAGGCATGGTGTAGAAGCTAAGGCATCTGATGTGCACATAGAGCCTACAACAACAGAGGTTAAGATAAGGTTTAGGGTCGATGGACTTTTGAACGATTCCCTTAAAATTCCTTTAGCAACTCATTCAGCTATTATTGCAAGAATTAAAATTTTATCCAGATTAAGGATTGATGAGACAAGAATTCCTCAAGATGGAAGGTTTTCAACAAGAATTGATAATAAAGAGATTGATTTCAGAGTTTCAACATTTCCAACCAAGTTGGGAGAAAAAGTTGCGATTAGAATTTTGGATCCAACAGAAGGATTGAGGACATATAAGGAAATTGGGTTATCTGAAAATAACTTAGAAATATTAAAGGAACAGATTAATAAGCCTTATGGAATGATATTGTCAACCGGTCCTACAGGATCTGGTAAAACAACTACTCTTTATGCTATTCTGCAGCAATTAAATCAACCAGATGTTAATATAGTAACGCTGGAGGATCCTATCGAGTATTTTGTTTCAGGTGTAAATCAATCTCAGATAAGGCCTGAAATTGGTTATACTTTCGCAAAAGGATTAAGATCTGTTGTAAGACAAGACCCTGATGTTATCATGGTTGGTGAGATTAGAGATGAAGAATCTGCAAATTTAGCTACGCATGCTGCATTAACAGGACACATTGTATTATCAACCATCCATACAAACAATGCTATTGGAGTTGTGTCAAGGTTAGTTGATATGAAGATTAGGCCGTTTTTGATTCCTGCTAGTTTAAATATTGCAATTGGTCAAAGACTTGCAAGAAAACTTTGTCCATATTGCATGGAAAAAGTTGAAATAATACCAAAAGTAGAGAAAATGATGATAAGCGAATTAAGCAAAATCAAAAAAGAGATAAGAGACAAGCTTAACATTCCAAGCAAGTTATGTATTTATAAATCAAAAGGGTGTCCTAAGTGCAATAATAAAGGGGAAAAAGGTAGAATTGGTATTTTTGAAATATTATCCATGAATAAAGAGCTTGAAAAAATTATTATTGAAAACCCAACGGAGTCAGCTTTGGTCGTAGAAGCTAGTAGGCAGGGAATGGTGACAATGAGACAAGATGCCATATTAAAGGCTCTTGAGGGAAAAATTTCAATGGAAGAAGTATTAAGAGTAACTGAAGGAGAACAATTATGAGCATAGACTACAAACTATATTTAAAAAAGCTTTTAGAAGTTGTTATTGAGAAAAAGGCTTCTGATTTTCATATATCTGTGGACAAGCCTCCCATATTAAGAATGGATAGAGCCTTAGTGCCTCTTGAAAATGAGGCGCCTTTTACTCCTGATGATACAAAAGAATTAGCTTTTGCATTAATGACAATAGAACAAAGAGGGAAGTTTTTAGAGGAAAAAGAAATTGATTTTTCCTATAATTTTCAAAACGGCAAAGGAAGATTTAGGGTTAATGTATTTTTTCAAAGAGGATATATTAGTGCAGCATTAAGGCTTATTCCAGGAAAAATTAGAACATTGCATGAATTAAATCTCCCAAGCACTTTATACAAATTCTGTAATTATCCTCAAGGATTTGTTTTAATAACAGGTCCTTCAAGCCATGGCAAGAGTACAACGCTTGCAGCCTTAATAAGTGAAATTAATAATAATCAAACAAAGCACATTATTACGATTGAAGATCCGATTGAATATTTGTTCGATCAAAATAAATGCATAATTTCCCAAAGAGAGTTACACAAAGATACAATGTCGTTTGAAAAAGCTTTAAAAGCTACTTTTAGGGAAGATCCGGATGTTATTATGGTGGGGGAGATGAGAGATAAAGAAACTATGGAGACAGCTATTACTGCTGCGGAAACTGGACATTTAGTTTTTGCAACTTTACATACAAACTCTGCATCACAGACTCTTTATAGAATTTTAGATTCATTTTCCGGAGAGCAACAAAATCAAGTTAAATCTCAGCTATCACGATCTCTTATTGGTATCGTGTCTCAAAGACTTGTCCCTAGAATTAATGGGGGTATTGTCCCAGCTTGTGAAATTTTATTTAATAATGATGCAGTTTCAAATTTAATAAGAAAAGATAAAGTTTATGAAATTCCACTTGTCATTGATACTTCATTTGAAGAAGGTATGGTCTCTTTAAATAGATCTTTAGCTGAGCTTGTAAGGCTAGGCTCAGTTGATCTTGAAACAGCAACAAATTATTCAACTAATCCACAAGAACTTATTAAATTAATATGAAGTTTACATACCAAGCAAGAACAAAGGCAGGATTGATTAAGAAAGGAACAATGGAAGCTATTTCTAAAATGGCTGTCATTGAATTGCTTCAGAAAAATAATCTTTTCCCAACATCAATTGTTGAGGAAAAAAAAGGAGTAAATTTTTCTACTGAATTAAAGATTTTTGAAGGCGTGTCAGCTAAAGACGTTGTAATGTTTACACGAGAATTAGCTATTATGATGGAAAGCAATGTACCTCCCGCAAAAGCCTTGGAAGCCTTAGGGGAGCAAACTAGTAATAAATCATTTAAAGAAAAGATTTTTAGAATTTCAGCTGATATTAGGGAAGGAGTAACTCTGTCAAAAGCATTTGCAAGATATCCTAAGATATTCTCAACATTTTATGTAAACATGATAAGGTCTGGAGAAATTTCAGGAACCTTGCCAGATGTTTTAAGAAAAGTGGCGGACCATCTTGAAAATGAATACTATATCAGATCAAAAACAATTGGTGCAATGATTTATCCTATAGTTGTTTTGGTGGTTTTTACAGTAATTTTTATAGTGGTAATAGTATACATTATTCCTGGGCTTGTAGAGGTTTTGGAAAGTTCTGGATCTGAGCTTCCTCTTGTGACGAAGATTGTAATAGGGGTGTCAAATTTTGCGATTAATTACTGGTGGTTAGTTTTAGGTATTATTGGGGCAGTTGTTGGCTTTGTAATTTATTACCCAAAAACAAAAGAAGGCAAACAGGTTACAGATACATTAATTTTAAATATACCAATATTAGGGCGTTTCCAAAAGAACGTCTACATGAACCGTTTTGCTGAAAACTTATCAACACTATTATCTTCTGGAAAGGCAATCACGGAAGCTCTTGAAGTGACAGCTGATTTAATAGGAAATAATGTTTATAGGGATATAATACTAAATGCTAAAGAAGGGGTTATTAAGGGGCGGAAGCTAAGCGATGGACTTGTTAATTATCCAAAGTATATTTCACCTTTGTTTGTGCAAATGGTTGCAGTAGGAGAAAGTACTGGTAAAATATCTGAAACATTAATGAATGTGGTCAGATTCTATAAAGCTGAAATAGAAACTTTTGTGGACTCGATTTCAAATATTATTGAACCTATCCTTATCTTGGGATTAGCGGGAATGGTAGGATTATTAGTTGCTGCCGTGTTCTTGCCATTATACCAAATAGGGGGTACAATAAGGTAAGTTGACGCATAATTTTAACTTTGATATAATAAGAGAAAATTATTTCAAAGGTCGCAATAAAGAATAATTTTTAAATAATATGAATAAAAAAAATATAAATAAAGGTTTTACATTAATAGAGTTATTAGTTGTTATCGCAATCGTTGGTATATTGTCAGGATTAATTATTGTTTCTTTGGGAGATGCTACTAATCAGGCTAAAGAGGCAAAGATCAAATCTGCTTTAGATCAATTAAGGCCGGTGGCACAACTACATTTTAATACAAATGGAAGTTATACAAACTTATTAACCGATCCTAAAGTAGTTAACATTTTTGATGACATGAAAGATAATAGCGTTAGATACGATAGTGATGGAGGAGGAGTAGGCAGTGGAACAGCGCAATCAGCAACAGCAATAGCAAATTTAATGAATGTTAAATCGGGAGGAGCTGCGTGGTGTGCATATGCTATTACTCCAAATAATTCTTGTATGTGTGTTGATAATACAGGAGCAGTGGTCGAAAATAATGGTGCTACTACCTATATCAATGCTTGTTCTTGTGTGACAGCTGGATCAACTCCTACATACCTATGTCCTTAAAAAAATTTATAAATAATTTAGACTGATATGAATAAAAAAAATATAAATAAAGGTTTTACATTAATAGAATTATTGGTTGTAATTGCTATTATCGGAATTTTATCTGGTATTATAATGGTTAATATTGGAGATCCATCACAAAAGGCTAAGGTTGCGAGAATTAAGGCAGATATGGATACAATTAGAACCACAATGGAAAAGGCAAAAATAGAGGACACATCATTGCAATATCCTACTGCTCGTGTGTCTTTGCCTGCGCCTTATACTTCTACTACAGCGCCTAGCATTATCACAAAACTTGCAACCGATATTTTGTCAAATGGTGGCACGGGTGTACACTCTGCACATTACTCATCAACAAAATACTGTATACCAGTAACTATGCCCGATACAACAAGTTGGTGCATCGATAGCACAGGATATGCGGGAACTACTTCTGCTTGTGATGGTACAAATTTTGATTGTAAATAAGTTACCTTGCAAACTCCCTCCGGGGAGTTTTTTTTTATAACAAAATATGCTATTATTTAAAACATGATAGAATACATTTTAAGTTTAATACTAGGTTTATTGATAGGAAGCTTTATAAACTGTGTGGTTTATAGGGTGTATAATAATAAAAGTTTTTTAAAGGGAAGATCCGAGTGTCCTAAATGCGAACATGAATTAGGTCTTTTGGATTTAATTCCAATATTTAGCTATCTTTCCCTGAAAGGAAAGTGTAGGTATTGCGGAAAGTCAATTTCAAAGCAATATCTAATAGTTGAAATAGCAACAGGGCTTATCTTTTTATTAATAGCCTTTTTATTAAATGCTAGCTTTTTAACTCAAGGCATTTTTAATTTAGAATTTCTAAATTTAATATTTTACTTTCTTATTGCATCTTACTTTATAATGATCTTTATTTTTGATTTTAAATGGTTCATTATTCCAGACGGATTAACTTTCTCAGCTATAATTATCACTTTAATTTATTTATTTGTTGGAACATTTGCTTTAGGAATGTTTACTGAAGCCGAGCTTTTGACAAGAGTTATTACGGCTTTTGTTGTTTTTCTATTCTTTTTTGCTTTGTACTTTTTTTCAGAAGGAAAAGCAATGGGATTTGGAGATGTTAAGCTTGTAATCTTTTTGGGATTATTACTTGGCTTTCCAATTATTTTACCAGCTCTATTTATTGCTTTTGGAACAGGTGCAATTATTGGACTTGTTGCAATGGCATTTAAGAAAAGAGGAATGAAATCAGAAATTCCTTTTGGTCCATTTCTTGTTCTAGGAACTTTTGTTTCTTTGTTTTTTGGAAGCTTTTTTGTTAATTGGTATTTAAGTTTAATGTAATTATGAAAAATAAAGGATTGACATTAGTAGAGTTATTAGTAGTTATATCCATAATTATTATTGCAACAGGGGTTATTGTTATTAATGGTTCGTCAAAGGATAGTATTGATTTATATAATGCTGCGAATACTTTAAGACAGAATATTTCAAAAGCAAAAGAAATGGCAATGTCTGGAGTGGGAGCTTCTCCCGATACGAATTATGGCATAGGCGTTTGGGTCACAGGAGCTAATGAATATATTATTTATAAAAATGCCGGAAAGACAGCATATAATTATGGCGGCTCGGATGTAATTTTAGATAAAGTTACTTTAGGAGATGGGTTGGTTTTTAAGAATACAGACAAAGGTGCTTTATTTGTTCCGCCGACTCCCTATGTAGCTTTATGCACAGGAACTAGTTGTATTAATACGGGAAGTTTGGAGTTTGGTGTCTGTAAGACAGGACTTACTTCCTGCCATTTAATAACAATTAATGCTGCGGGATTAATTGAATAATTTATGAATAACAAAAGTTTTACATTAATAGAAGTTCTGCTTTCAGTGTTTATTTTAACAGTTGCTGTTTTAGGTTTATACAATGGCATTAATTATTCATATAATTCAGTTAAAAAGGCAAAAGATAAGTTTATGGCAGCGTATTTAGCAGAAGAAGGAGTTGAACTTGTTAAAAATTTGAGAGATACTAATTTTGTATCAAGAACTGAACCTTGGAGCACAGGGCTAACAAATTGTCCTATAACTGCGCCTTGCAAAATAGATATAACAGATACTGCTTTAGATTCAACAAGTCCCTATGCTTTGCTTAAAAATGATAATGGAATTTATAGTTATGATTCCGGAGTAGATACAATATTTTCAAGACAAATCACAACTATAGAGAGTGGTGATAAGATAAAAGTGATTGTTACTGTTACTTATGGAAATGAAGAGTTTGAATTGCAGCAATATTTATATAATTGGTTTTAATTATGAACAATAAAGGTTTTACATTAATAGAAGCTTTAGTCTCTATAAGTATATTTATAGCGATTTCAGTTACGCTGGCCCAAGTTATTACTGTTTCCATACAAAATCAGATTAAAGTAATTTCAGAGCAAAACATGTTTGATCAAGCAGTGTTTGCTTTGGATCAGATGGAAAAAGAGTTGAGGATGGCGAAAAAAGATACAGATGGCATATGTGTGGTTCCTGGTACAAATTATGGAAGAAATAATTCAAGTTCAACTATTAAGTTCAAAATTTATGACCAAGCATCAGCAGATTATAGGTGTAGAGAATTTTCATTAAATGACAATAGTAATAGTGTGAGACAACGAACATCTACTAACTCTTCGCCTTTAATATGGGGTGATTATATTGATTTAACATCTTCATCTGTTTATGTTCAATCTTTGTCATTTACTGTTAATGGGGATAATGATTCTGACAATGAGCAGCCAAAGGTGACTATTAATTTAAAAATGAAAAGCGGTGTAATTGATGATAGCGAAGGAGTGGAGCTTCAAACAACTATTTCGCAAAGAAGATTAGATTTTTAATATTTATGAAATATACAGAAAAACAAAAAGGTTCACTATATCTAACGGTTGTGCTTTTAGGGATTGTTTTAGCTATTGCAATCGGTGTCACAGGAATTATTGTTACGGGATCAAACCTAATTAAAGGTTTGGGAGATTCAGTAAGAGCTTTTCATATTGCAGATTCGGGAGTAGAAGAGGAGCTTTATAGATTAAGGCAGGAGAGCGGTGTTCCGAAGGATGACCCTCCTAATCCTTGTTCTTCCTCTTTTACTAATTATGGAATAACAACGTGTACTATTCAGTCAACATCAACATCCCTTAAGGTGATTGGTTCATACAATGGATCCCAAAGAAGAATTGAGGCTGATTATTAATTAATATGGATAAAGACGAAGTAAAAAAAAGAATAGAGAAATTAAGGGAGACAATTAATCATTATAGATATTTATATCATGTAAAGGATGTTTCAGAGATTTCAGACGAGGCTCTTGATTCTCTTAAAAAAGAGCTTTTTGATTTAGAGCAAGAGTATCCTGATTTAATTACCCCTGACTCTCCAACCCAAAAAATAGGGGGAGAGCCCTTGGAAAAGTTTGAAAAATTTAAGCATCCAAAAAGGATGACTTCTTTTAATGATGCTTTTTCACAGGAAGATATATATGATTGGAGAGATAGAAATTTTAGACTTTTAAGAGAAGAGGAAAAAAACAGTGTTGAGTTCTATTGTGAACCTAAATTAGATGGCCTTGCAATAGAATTGATTTATAGAAATGGAATTTTGGAAGTTGGCGCTACAAGAGGGGATGGAATTATCGGAGAAAATGTAACTTCTAATTTAAAAACAATAGAATCTATTCCATTAAGACTAAGAAGTAAGGAAAACATTGAAAAAGATCTCGGGAAGAATATTAATTATAATGAAATTGTCGTGAGAGGTGAAGCAGTTTTGACAAAAGAGGAGTTTAAAAGAATAAATAAGGAAAGGCTAGATAGAGGAGAAGAAATTTATGCCAACCCAAGAAATTTAGCAGCAGGGTCCATAAGGCAACTCAATCCTAAAATTACAAGCGAAAGAAATTTAGATGCAGATTTTTATTCTCTAGTTTCAGATTTGGGGCAGAAAACACACGGCGAAGAACATAAGATTCTAGAAATCTTAGGTTTAAAGACAAACAATAGGTATAATAAGATTTGCAAAAATTTGGAAGAAGTTTTTGACTATTACGAAGATCTTAACAAGAAAAGGAACGATCTCCCTTACGAGATAGATGGAGTAGTTGTTGCGATAAATAATAATAGAATATATGAAAAATTGGGAATAGTTGGCAAAGCTCCAAGAGGTGCAATTGCTTTTAAATTTCCTCAAAAAGAAGCAACAACAATCGTCAATGATGTAATTTTTCAAACAGGAAGAACAGGCATTGTTACGCCTGTTGCGATCTTAAAGCCAGTTGCCTTGGAAGGCGTTATAATATCAAGAACAACGCTTCATAATGAAGATGAAATTAGGAGATTAAATCTCAAAATAGGGGATACGGCTGTTATTACTAGGGCAGGAGACGTGATTCCTAAAGTAATTCGTGTACTAAAAGAAATGAGAAATGGAAGCGAGAAAGAAATTATTTTTCCTAAGAAGTGTTCCGCCTGCGATGCTGATTTAATAAAAAAAGATGCATTATGGTTCTGCCCTAAAAAAGATTGCTATACTAGGAGGTATAAGACAATTGTTCATTTTGTTTCTAAGCCTGCTTTTAATATTGTTGGCTTGGGCCCAAATATTGTTAAAGATTTATTAAATAAGAAATTGATATTGGATGCAGCTGATTTGTTTACGCTAAAAAAAGGAGATTTGCTCGAGCTTGAAGGATTTAAGAAAAAAGCATCAAATAATTTGATTAATGCTATATTAAATAGTAAAAGAATCACTCTTCCTAGGTTTATATATTCTCTTTCAATTCCAATTGTTGGAATAGAAACAGCTAATGTCTTAGCTGATAGATTTAATTCTATCGATAACTTAAAAAATTCTAAAAAAGAGGATTTAGAGCAGATTATTGATATTGGACCTATTGTTGCTAATTCTATTTTTTCATGGTTTAGAGACGAAAACAATCTAGCTTTTATGGATAAGCTTTTAAAGAATGGGGTTGAAATCGTCTTTGAGAAAAAAGAGAATAAGCTTCAAGGCTTAAGCTTTGTTTTAACAGGAACATTAAAAGAAATGACAAGAGATGATGCAAAAGAAATGATAAGGAAGGCAGGAGGGGATATTTCTTCGTCTGTATCTTCACGTACTGACTATGTTGTTGTTGGGGAAAATCCCGGATCAAAATTTGATAAAGCTAAAAAATTGGGAGTTAAGATTTTAAACGAAGAAGAGTTTTATGAATTTATTGAATCACTTTAAAAAATTTGATTGGATAGTGTTCTTTTCAATGATAGGCTTAGCCATATTTGGATTAATTTCCATTTATTCTTCATCTATTGTAGAGGGTGATTTTACTTCCTTTTACAAGCAAATTGGATTCTTAGGAATTTCAATTATTGCTATGATTATTGTATCTTTTTATGATTATAGGAAATTAAGAGAAAATCCCGCCTTTATTATTCTTTGCTATATAATTTGCATAGGACTTCTTATAGGCGTTCTTTTCATGCCTTCCATTAGGGGAATTGCTTCGTGGTATAAGATAGGGCCTTTTAGCTTTGATCCAGTCGAGTTTACAAAAATTGCCTTGTTCTTACTTTTGGCTAAGTTCTTTTCAAAGCGGCATAGAGAAATATATCATTTTAAAAATGTTATATTCTCAGGATTGTATGTATCTATCCCATGTATATTAGTATTTCTGCAGCCTGATTTTGGAGATTTAGTTGTACTTTTATGCATTTGGTTTGGAATGCTCTTAGTTTCAGGAATAAGGAAGAAGCATTTTTTTATTCTAGTCATGTCTTTCATTATTATGTTTGCCTTTAGCTTTGCTTTTTTAATGAAAGATTATCAAAGAGAAAGGATATTAAGCTTTGTTTCAACTGAAAGCGATGACCTAGGTTCTGAATGGAATAAGAATCAAGCACAGATTGCAATTGGTTCAGGGGGGCTATTAGGCAAGGGAATTTTTAATGGTTCTCAAGCTCAATATGGATTTTTGCCAGAGCCAAAAACTGATTTCATATTTTCAGCTATAGCAGAAGAAACTGGTTTTATTGGGATATTAATATTAGCTTTGCTGTACATGCTTTTGTTTTATAGAATTCTTAAAGTCAGCATAAACTCGCGTTCTAATTTTGCAAGGCTGTTTTTGTCCGGCTGGGCAATTTCAATATTTACTCAAATGTTTATCAATATCTCTATGAATTTAGGGCTGCTTCCTGTCGTTGGATTGCCGCTCCCGCTTGTAAGCTACGGAGGAACAAACCTGCTTTTTAATTTTATTGCCTTGGGAATAATGCAAAATATTAAGATTATTGAAAGTTGACTATATCTATTTGACAAAATAGATATAGTCGACTATAGCTAAATGCAAAATTGGATATAGTCTAATATTTCGTATTTGCTAAATTTTATGTAAAAATGTAAATAGACTTGCAAATTTACATGAAATTTTAAAAATGATTTACAGAATTTTATAAAAAATAGTAAAAAAAAAGCTTTTTAAGGGTAAAATAGTAGTGATTTATGGTGCGACAAGTTGGAAAAACAACCCTTGTTAAGCAAATTTTAGAAAAACACAA
>JAQVLF010000011.1 GCA_028704295.1 Minisyncoccota bacterium
AATCTTTTAATTTAAGAGCATTGATTAAGTGCCATGAAATAGCTTCTCCTTCTCTGTCAGGATCAGTTGCAAGAATGATTTCGTCAGCTTTTTCTGCTTCTTTCTTAAGTTCATTTAAGTTTTTTCTTGCTTTTACTGGTGTAACATATTTAGGTTCGAAATCTTTTTCAATTTCAATTCCAAAGGCCCCTTTAGGTAAATCCCTAATGTGGCCATAAGAAGATAAGACTTTAAAGTCTTTTCCTAAGAATTTTTCTATTGTTTTTGCCTTTGTAGGACTTTCTACAATTACAAGTTTCATTTATTATATTTTAACATTGCTTGTTCTACACTATTTCTAATGGCTTCGTCAAGAGCAGAAGCAGTTTCATATATTGCTTCGTTAATTGTTTCTTGATCTTCTTTTGAAAGTGGCTTTAAGACATAATCCATTAAATCGTGTTTTTCTTTATTATTTATTCCTATTCTAAATCTTACAAAATCTTGTGTTCCCAATCTTTCAATAATGGATTTAATTCCATTATGTCCGTTACTAGAATTACCTTTAATAATTTCTAGTTCTCCTAGTTTCAATTTGTTTTCATCATGAATGACCCAAATATTTTCATTTTTAATCTTGTAATATGCAGCAACTTGTTTTACTGCTATGCCTGAATTGTTCATATATGTTTGAGGCTTGATTAAGATAACATCATTTTTTTTTGAGATTAAAACATTTTCGTCAATAGAAAACGAAGGAAAGTCAAATCTTTCTTTAAACAGATCAATCACTTTAAATCCAATATTATGTGGAGTATTTTCGTATTTGTCTTCCTTATTTCCTAAGCCTGCTATTAAAATCATATTTATATTATACATTAAGATGGAAAAAATAAAAGTTAATTTGTTGCCAAAAAACATATTTTAGTATATTATTTAAATATGGAAATTAAAAAAGCATTAAATTCATTTTTAGAGATTGTACTTCTTGTTGTCATTGCTCTTGCAATAGTAATACCAATAAGAACATATATATTTCAGCCTTTTATAGTTAATGGAAGTTCAATGGAGCCTAGCTTTTATTCGGGAGACTATTTAATAGTAGATGAATTCAGCTATAACTTTCTTGAAAAACCTGAACGGGGAGATGTTGTTGTGTTTGATTATCCTTTGAATCCTAGCTTTAAATACATTAAAAGAGTGATCGGACTTCCAGGAGAGATAGTATCGATTGATAGCGGAGTCATAACAATAACAAAAGAAAACGGAGAAGAGCTTAAGTTGGACGAAGGCGAGTATTTAAGCGAGGAAAATTTAAATGGCTGGATATATTTAAATAATTTTAGAACAGATAAATTAGGCGAAAACGAGTACTTTGTTTTAGGGGATAATAGAAATGGGTCTTCTGATTCAAGGAAATGGGGAACGCTTCCGCTTAAAAATATTGACGGAAAGGTATTTTTAAGATTCTCTCCAACCGAGCCAACCAGTCAAAAAGTTTATGAGTAAAATTATATATCAGACACCAACAGGAATGCATGATATTTATGGCAAAGAGCAATTGTTTTACGATAAAGTAGAAGAGACGGCAAAAAAGATCGCTGATTTTTATTCTTTTCAAAAAATAACAACGCCTATTCTAGAAGATCAGGAATTGTTTATTAGATCGGTAGGAGAAGGTACTGATATTGTTGAAAAGGAAATGTTTGCGCTAAAAACAAAAGGCAAAGACCTTTTGGTTTTGCGTCCAGAGGGAACAGCGCCTGTTTTTAGAGCATATATTGAAAATGGAATGCAGTCTTTTTCTCAGCCGGTGAAATTATGGTATTATGGTCCTTTTTTTAGATATGAAAGGCCTCAGGCTGGAAGATATCGTCAGTTTTGGCAAATAGGATTCGAGTTTTTAGGAGATAAATCCCCAGTATATGATGCACAAGCAATTTTAATAGCTCACGCCCTGCTTCAAGATTTAGGATTTAAAAAAGTAATAGTTAAAATTAATTCTATTGGATGTGAGGAATGCAGAAAAGATTACAAAAAGGCTTTAAATTCTTTTTTAAGGAATAAAAAAGATTTAATCTGCGCTGATTGTAAAAGAAGGGCTGATAAAAACATTTTGAGAATATTAGACTGTAAGAATTCTAAATGTCAGCAAGTTTTGAATGGAGCTCCTCAAATCATCGATTATTTGTGCCCTGAGTGCAAAGATCATTTTAAGCATGTTCTTGAATATTTAGAAGAAGCTTCTATTCCATATAATTTAGATCCATCTCTTGTAAGGGGATTAGATTATTATTGCAGGACTGTTTTTGAAATCGGTTTTTCTGAAACCATGGAAGAGGAAGCTTTGGGATCGCTTTTAGGAGGGGGAAGATATGATTTAGGTAAAGCTTTAAAAACAGATGTTGTACCAGGAGTAGGTTTTTCAATGGGAGTTGAAAGAATAATCTCTCTTATGAAATTAAACAAAATTAAATTAAAACAAAAACAAGAAAAAAGCATATTCATTGTCCAGGTAGGGGACTTGGCAAAAAGAAAAGCTTTAAAGCTAATCGAAGATTTTAGAAAAGAAAAGATAAAGGTTTACGAGGCAATTTCAAAGGATTCAATGAAGACACAGTTGACAAAAGCCAATAAATTAGCCATAAATGTAGTATTGATTATAGGGCAAAAAGAAGCTCTTGATAATGCTGTTATTATCAAGGACATGAAAACAGGAAAACAATTAATTGTAAAACAAGAAAATATTGTAAAAGAAATTAAAAAAAGAATTAAATAAGTTATGTTGATTAAACCAAAAACACAGAAAGAAACATCACAATCACTTGTATATAGATTTACACAAGCTATTAAAAAGAGCGGAATTTTAGTTGAAGCTAGAAAAAGGCAGTTTAATGAAAGAACTCCATCAAAAAATATTCTTAAAAGAAAGGCGGTTATTAGAGAAGAAAAGAAAAAGGAATATTTAAGAAATAAAAAATTAGGCAAATAAATGCTAATTTCTCAAATTAAACAAGATTTAATTAATTATCAAAAAGAGAGGAGGCTTGAAGAAGTCTCTTCTTTAAGAATGCTCTTATCTTCCATTGTAATGAAAGAAAAAGACAAAAGATTGAAATTGTCTTCATTATACTCAGGCGAAGAATTAGAACTAAAATCTAAATTAGATGATGAGGAAATTTTAGAGGTTGTTTTCTCCGAAGCTAAGAAGATAAAAGATGCCATTTCTGAATTTGAAAAAGCAGGAAGACAAGATTTAAAAGAAAAAGAAGAAAAAGAATTAAAAACGTTGCAAAAGTATCTTCCAGAAGAAATGGGAGAAGAAGAGATTAGAGGAATTATTAAGGAGATTATAGAAAAGAAAGGAATAAGCGACATGAAAGGAATCGGAATAATTATGAAAGAGGCAATTGAAAGGACAAGAGGAAGGGCTCAAGGAAAGAAGATAAATGAGATTGCAAGAGAATTATTAAGCTAGCTATTTCTCCCCTCATTTTGAGGGGATTTTTTTTAAAATAATTTGGCAAATTAATCAAGCCTTGCAGAAAAAATTTGATTTGATAAAATAAGAGATACACATGATTGAAGTTAATAATTTAACCTCCAGAAGCATTGATGAAAAACGAATAAAATCAATAATTTTGGAGACTCTTAAAAAAGAAAATAGGGGGACTTATAGAGATATTTCTATAGCCATTCTTAGCCAGGATGAAATAAGGAAAATCAATAGAGACTATAGAAAGCTTGATGAGCCTACAGATGTCTTATCATTTGAGGGAGAAGGAAACTTTTTAGGGGAAATTATTATCTGTTTAAGTGAAGTTCAAAAAAATGGGGATAATTTTGAAGATGAATTAAAAAGAGTTTTAATTCATGGAACCCTTCATCTTTTAGGCTATGATCATGAGAAAGATCAAGGCGAGATGCTAAAAAAACAGGAAGAATATTTTTCTTTAATTAACAAATAATTATTAGTATTATGTCAAAAGAACCAGTTGTTATTGGTTTAGATATTGGATCTCAAACCATTAAAATTTTAGGCGCTGTTAAGGATGATAATAGCGATCTATACAGAGTACAATTTTTTGAAGAAGTCCCTACTCTTGGATTTTCTAGAGGAAGAATTAAGGACGAAAAAATTTTGACAAAGAAGATTATAGAGCTATTTGAAAAGATTGAAGAGAAATATAATACAAAGATAGAGTCTGTTATTGTAAATATTTCTGGAAGCAGGCTAGAACTTATGAATAATAAAGCCTCTGTTTCAGTTGGAGGAGCAAATGGAAAAGTTTCAGAAGTTGATAAGGAAAGGGTTCTGGAAGATGTTAAGGCGGTGATATTGGGAAACAATAAAAAAGTTCTCAAGGTTTTTCCAAAAGAATGGTCACTAGACGGAGAAAAGGATATTGCTGATCCATTTGGACTTCAAGGTATAAGACTCGGGCTCGAAGCTTCTATTTTAAGCTGCTTTTCTTCTGATAGAGAAATCTTAGAAAATATTATATTAAATAGTGGCGCATTTGTGGAAGATATTATACCAACTCCATTTGCCGATGCTAACGCACTTTTAGACGATACTCAAAAAGAATTAGGAGTGCTTTTAATAGACATTGGCTTTGGAACAACAAGTATGGTTGTTTATGAGGATGGCAAGCTTGTTGATTTAGCGATTTTTCCAGTAGGTTCATCTCACATCACAAATGATATTGCTATTGGGCTTCAAACAGAAATTGACATTGCTGAGAAAATTAAATTAGATTACGGGCTTCCTGAGTCAAGCAATAAAAAAATACAAATTCACCTTCCAACTTTTTTAAGCGATGAAGACTTAGATGAAGAAATTAAAATAGGAAAAAAAGGAGAAAATTGTCTCATTTTCACAGAAAAAAACTTGAAAGACATTATTGCTCCTAGAATGAGTGAGATTTTTGATTTAATAAAAGAAAGGTTGAAGAAAATGAATAAAGAGAAACTTCCAGCTGGAATTGTAATTACAGGAGGAGGCTCCAAATTAAAAGGGCTTCAGGAGTTTGCTAAGAAAGAATTTAAGCTTCCTTGCAAAATAGGGCAGCCTTCAAAATTTATTGGATTTGAGAGAAATGATCCGTCTTATTCAACTGTTTGTGGACTTGTCTTGACAGAAGGTGAATTTGAAGAAGATCGGGTTCCGGATAAAAAGGGATTTTTAAAGAAATTTAAAGATTTTATTGACAACATTATTCCTTAAATTTATGAACAATAATTCAACAAAAATCAAGGTAATCGGTGTTGGAGGAGCTGGGTGCAATACCATTCATAGGCTATATAGCAGCGGCGCAAACATTGAATTTATTTCGCTAAATACTGATATTCAAGATTTGCAAAAGAAAAAATCAACTAAGAAAATCAGGATAGGAAAAAAAGCAACTAGGGGTCTTGGGGCTGGAATGAATCCAGAACTTGGCAAATTAAGTGCAGAAGAAAATTATGCTGATATAGAAGAAGTAATAAAGGGCACTGATATTCTTTTTATTACAGCAGGTCTTGGAGGAGGAACCGGTTCAGGAGCAATGGGAGTAGTTGCTGAAATTGCAAAAAAAAATAATATTTTAACAATCGGGGTAGTGACATTGCCATTCTCTTTTGAGGGAAAGAAAAGAAAAAAGATTGCAATGGATGCATTAAGTGAAATTGAAAATCATATTGATACACTTGTTGTTATTCCGAATGATAAGCTTTTAGAAATTATTCCCAAGGAATCTACTATTGAGAGTGCTCTTGCAAAGTGCGACAACCTCTTAAAAGAGGCTGTTGAAAGCATATCAAATGTAATACTTTGTCCAGGAATATTAAATTTAGATTTTTCAGACATTAAAAAAGTTTTAAAAGAAGGTGGATCAGCTTTTTTTGGAGTAGGAAAAGCTAAAGGCGAAGGGAGGGCGATAGAAGCAACTAAGATGGCTTTATCCTCTCAAATAACGCGTTTTCCTTTAGAAAAGGCTGAAGGCATTTTATTTAATGTAACTTCTGGTGAGAATAACTTTTCCCTATCAGAAGTCAAACAAGTTTCGAAGCTCGTTAAGGAAAAAACATCGCCTTTAACCAAGATTATTTTCGGAGCATCGTTTGATAATAATTTAGCTAAGGATGAGATGAGGATAACGATTATAGCAACATCTGCTAATGTAAAAAATAATTAATAAAGAAGAGAAAACATGGTCACAAAAGTACAAAAAAGAGACAAGACAAAGCAAGATTTTAATATTGAGAAAGTTAGAATTGCTATTTGGAAAGCTTTAACTGCAACAAAGCAAGGCAATGGCGAGAAGTCAGCTAAAATAGCGGAAAAGGTTAATCAACTTTTAAATATTAGGTTTAAAGAAGATGAAACTCCTACGGTTGAGCAGATTCAAGATATTGTAGAAGAGGCTTTGATGCTTGAAGATGAAGTAGAAGCAGCAAAAGCATATATTCTTTATAGAGAGCAGAGGAGAAGGATAAGGGAACAGGAGAAAGTTAGCGAGGAAGCGGTTGATAGGATCGACGACTATTTGGACAAACTTGACTGGGAAGTTCGCGAAAATTCCAATATGACTTTTTCTCTTCAAGGAATGAATCACTATGGAGTCTCTTACATTGTTAAAAAATATTGGCTTAATAAAATTTATCCAAAGGAAATTAGAGAAGCAAACGAAAAAGGACTATTCCACTTGCACAATTTAGACACACTTGCATGCTATTGTGTTGGATGGGATTTATACGATCTTTTTCTACGGGGTTTTGGTGGAGTTTCTGGTAAAATTGAATCAAGTCCTCCTAAACATTTTAGATCTGCTCTAGGGCAAGTTGTAAACTTCATGTATACTCTTCAAGGAGAAGCAGCAGGAGCAGTTTCTTTTTCAAACTTTGATACTTTACTTGCCCCATTTATTAGATATGACAATCTAAATTACAATCAAGTAGAGCAAGCTGTTCAAGAATTTTTGTACAATATGGCTGTACCAACAAGGGTCGGTTTTCAGTGTTTATCAGACGATACAGAAATTTTAACTAAAGATGGTTGGAAAGGATATGAGGATGTTAATATTGGAGACAAAATTAAAACTTTTAATATTAAGAATGGAGAAATTGAAGATAAAGAAGTTCTTCAAATGTTCAAAAGAGAATATAAAGGAGAAATGTATAATTTAAGAAATAGAATTCAGGATCAATTGATTTCTCCTGAGCATAGAGTTTTAAGAAAAGTATTTAATGGCAGTGATTTTGTATTAGAAAAAATTGAGGATGTTGCTAAATTAAAATCTCCTGTAATTATTCCTATTGCAGGAAAGAATAGTAAAAAAGATGCTAAAATTTCTGATGAGCAGATTAAATTAATGGCATGGATTATTGCTGAAGGGGCAATTGAAAAGCCAGGAGAAAATTATAGGTCATGTTATAGGGTTTCAATTTACCAATCAAAGATTAAGAATAAGAAAAATTATGAAGAAATTGTTTCTTTATTAAATCATTTTAAATTTAATTATTCTGAATTTAAAACCGCTTCTTTGGGAGACGATGTAAACAGACTAAGATTAAACGCATTATCTTCAAAAAAGATCCATGATTGGTTTAAGACAAGAGACAATGTCCACTTTATTCCTGAAATGTTAAACGAATTAAGTGAAAGACAATCAAGACTATTTTTAGACACATATTTAAAGGCTGATGGAACAGAAGATGTTAAAATAGCTACAGCAGATTTAGATTTACTTGATGGCTTACAAATGGTTGTAGTTAATGCAGGCTATGGATTTACTGTCCTAAAGAGAAAGCCAACTATTGGAAAGAAAGAAATATATATTTTGAGATTAATAAAGCACACAGAAACATATATTTCTCAAATCAAGAAAGTAAAATACAGTGGCATTATTTGGTGTCCAACAACAAAAAATGAAACAGTTATTGCAAGGAGGAACGGAAAAGTTTTTATTACCGGAAATTGTCCATTCACAAATATTACATTAGATTTGACTCCTTCTGATAACTTTAAAGACCAGCCAGTTATTATTGGAGGGGAGCCTCAAAAAGAAACTTACGGAGAATTTGAGCCTGAGATGAAAATGTTTATCAAAGCTTTTTATACAGCAATGATTAAAGGGGATAAAAGTGGAAGGCCATTTTCTTTCCCTATTCCAACTATTAATATTACAAAAGACTTTCCATGGGATGATCCTGAATTAGATAAGTTATGGGAGGCTTCTGCAAAATATGGAATTAATAATTTTGCAAACTATATTAATTCAGAAATGAGTCCTAGTGATGCAAGATCAATGTGCTGCAGATTGAGGCTTGATTTAACGCAATTAAGCAATAGGGGTGGAGGAGGTCTTTTCGGATCAGGATCATTAACTGGTAGTATAGGCGTTGTTACGTTAAATCTTCCAAGAATAGGATATATATCAAAAACAAAGAAGGAATTCTTTGAGAAATTAGGAGAAGCAATGGATCTTGCCAAGGAAAGCCTTGAGATAAAGAGAAAGACTATTGAAAATTATACAGGAAAAGGCCTATATCCTTATTCAAGATATTATTTAGCAGGCGTCAAAAAAGCAAAGGGACAATATTTTGCCAATCATTTTGCTACAATTGGAATTATTGGAATGCACGAAGCACTTCTCAACTTTTTAGGCGAAGGAATTGAGTCGGAGAAGGGAAGAAAATTTGCTTTAGAAGTTATGGACTTTATGAGAAATAAGCTTATTAAATACCAAACAGAAACAGGAAACATATATAATTTGGAAGCAACTCCGGCCGAATCTACTGCTTACCGTTTAGCTAAAAAAGATAGAGGTATCTTCCCTGATATCATTGCTAATGGAACAAAAAAGATTCCATATTATACAAACTCAACTCAGCTTCCAGTAAACTTTACCGATGATATTTTTGAGGAGTTTGATTTGCAGGACGAGCTTCAATGCAAATACACTGGAGGAACAGTGGAGCATATATTTTTAGGAGAAGAAATTTCTGATATTGAAGCTACTAAAAAATTAGTAAAAAAGATTTTTGAAATTTATCACTTGCCATTTATCACTTTAACACCAACATTTTCTATTTGCCCAAATCACGGATACATTTCTGGAAAACACTTTACATGTCCTAAGTGTACAATAGAGCAGCCTTGCGAGGTTTATTCTAGAGTTGTAGGATACTTAAGGCCTGTATCTCAATGGAACGAAGCAAAGCAGCAAGAATTTAAAGATAGGAAAGTCTTTAAAGTAAGGCAAAGCGATTACAAAAAGTAATAATATATATGAAGATAGGCGGGCTTCAAAAAACAACCTTGATTGACTATCCAGGCGAGATCGCCTGTATAGTCTTTCTTATTGGTTGTAATTTTAGATGTCCTTTTTGTTATTCAAAAGAACTTGTAGAAGAAGATCCAAATGGACTATTTCTAGACGAGGAAGATTTTTTTTCATTTTTAAAGAAAAGAAAAGGGCAGTTGGATGCCTGTGTTATTTGTGGAGGAGAGCCAACGCTCAATAAAGAGATTTTTGATTTTTGTAAAAGAATAAAAAGTTTAGATTACAAAGTTAAATTAGATACAAATGGATCTAATCCTGAAGTTTTAAAAAAATTGATAAAAGAAAACTTGATAGATTATGTAGCAATGGATGTAAAGGCTCCGTTTTCAAAATATGATAAAGCTACAGGAGCTAAAGTTGATGTTTTTAAAATAAAAGAATCTATAAATATAATTAAGGATTCAGGAGTTGATTATGAATTTAGAACAACAATTGTTCCTCAAATTCATACATTAAATGATTTAAAAAAGATTGCTCTTGAAATTTCACCTGCTAAAAGATATTTCATTCAAAACTTTAGAAATGATAAAGATTTGATTGATCCAGATTTCAAATCAGTTATTCCCTTTAACGAGTTTGAAATTCAAAAGGTTATAAATGAGATTAAGCAATATTTTGAAATTTGTTATTTAAGATGATCCCTCTTTTTGATAAAAAACAATTCACAAAAATTCCTTATACTACTGTCCTCTTAATTTTATTTAATATTGTTTTCTTTTTTTCATTCAAAGACAATTTAAATGAAATTATTTATTCATATGGCTTTATTCCAGGGGATTTTAATTTTACTCATATTTTAACATCAATGTTCTTGCATGTTAATTTTGCGCATTTGATGGTTAATATGTGGTTTTTATGGATATTTGGAGACAATGTAGAAAAAAAGATCGGGCATACAAAATTTCTTTTCTTTTATTTATTATGCGGAATTTTATCTACCTTGATTTATTTCTTTTTTGCAGGAGAGAATTTAAATGTGCCACTCGTTGGTGCGTCAGGTGCAATTTCAGGAGTTTTAGGAAGCTATATTATTCTATTTCCTAAAAACAAATTGAGAGTTTTTCCTAATTTTGTTTTTTGTAGTTTTTGGTATATATTCACATGGTTTTGCATACAACTTCTTTTTATGTATTTAGGAGGAGGTAATGTTGCTTACTTAGGACACGTTGGCGGATTTATATCAGGATTGCTTTTAATTTTCTTTTTTAAATAAATTTGAATTTTATTTCTAAAGCTATTATAATGAATATATTAGAATAATTTTTATTTACTAAATGTCAAAAAAAGCTTGGGTAGTTTCAATAGATATGGGTTATGGCCATCAAAGAGCTGCGTACGCCTTAAAGAGTATTGCTTGCGAAAATAGAATAATCACAGCAAATAACTATAAAGGTATTCCTCAAAAAGATAAAGACTTGTGGAGGCAGTCCCGGTCTTTTTATGAGTTTATATCCCGCTTCAAGAACGTTCCTTTTATAGGTGATTATGCTTTTGCCATATACGATAATTTTCAAAGAATTGTAAATTTTTATCCCAAAAGAGATTTATCAGATATAAATATTGTGCAAAAGTCCATTTATTCACTTTTAAAAAAGAATTGGGGTAGGCATTTAGTCAAAAAATTGAGCAGAGAAAATATTCCGCTTATTACAACATTTTTTAATGTTGCTTTTATGGCAGAATACTTTAACTATCCAAATGAGATTTTTTGCGTAGTTTGCGATACCGATATTTCAAGAGGATGGGCGCCATTAGATCCAAGGCAAACTAGAATAAAATATTTTGCCTCAACAATAAGAGCAAAGGAAAGGCTTGAGCTCTATGGAATAAAAAAAGAAAACATATTTTTAACTGGTTTTCCTTTGCCAGAAAAAAATATCGGGCCGAAAGACAAAATACTAAAAGAAGATTTGAAAAATAGATTAGTTAATTTAGACACAGAGAAGAAATATTATAAAAAGTATAAGTCTTTAATTGATAGTGAATTGGGAAAGCTTCCTAAAAAGAGCGATCACCCTTTAACGATACTTTATTCTGTTGGAGGGGCAGGAGCTCAATCTGAAATTGGAGTTCAAATGGTTGAGGCTTTAAAAGATAAGCTAGAAGCTGGAGAGGTTAGAATAATTTTGTCAGCAGGGGTAAGGCCTACTGTTAGAGATTATTTTGAAGAAACTGTTTCAAATATTAAGAACGTTGAAATAATTTATGAAAAGAATTTTAGAACATATTTTGAAACATTTAATAATGCTTTGAGGAAAACTGATATTTTATGGACAAAACCGTCTGAACTTTCTTTTTATGCGATGCTTGCTATTCCAATAATTATTGCTCCCGAGATTGGATCTCAGGAAAAGTTTAATAAAAGATGGATAGAAAAATCTGGCTTTGGAGTTGAGCAAAAGGATCCTTTGCATATTAATGATTGGCTATTCGACTCAATTAATAGAGGGTACTTAGCTGAAATGGCAATGAATGGTTTTATGAAGGGAGAAAGGAACGGCCTTAAAAATATTAAAAAAATTATTAAATCATGTTCTGGCTCATAATTATAATCTTAGCCTATTTTTTCTTAGCCTTGTCTTCTTTAGGAGACAAGCTTTATCTTAAAGGAAAGGAAGATCCCAAAACTTACGTTTTTTATGTTGGTTTATTGGGAGGGCTTTTAATCTTTTTAATTCCCTTTCTTAACTTAAGCAATATTTCTTTTATATGGCCAGCACTAGAAGGTGTTGTATATATATGTGCACTTTATGCGCTCTACTATGCCTTGGATAAGTTTGAAGTCTCTACTATTGTTCCAGGGATCGGAGGTTTGCAGCCGATCTTTATACTTCTTTTAACAATTGTGTTTTTTGGAATTACTGTATCAATAAAAAGTATTCTTGCTTTAATAATTCTAATTATTGGAACATTTCTAATTTCTATGGAAAAAGGAAGAAGAGAAATTAAGAATAGAGAGTTATTGTTTTGCGTAATTCCTGCAGTTTTATTTGCAGGAGACTTTATTCTAACAAAGCAAGTTTTTAATGTAATGCCTTTTTTAGAAGGGATTGTTTTGATGAGAATATTTTCATTTTTGGCTGTGCTTATATTTTTGTTTGATAAAAAGTTTAGGAAAAATATATTTAAGAAAAAGAAAAATGATAAAAAATTAATTTTTTTAGGCACCCAATTATCTGGCGGAGTTGGGATATTGCTTCAAAGCTATGCAATAAGCCTTGTTCCGGTAATGCATTTAGCCACTTTAAATGCCTTAAAAGGAATCCAATATATATTTTTAATATTTATAACATTTATAATCTCAACTTTTTATTCAAAGCTTTTAAAAGAAAGTTTTAGCAAAAAAAGTCTGATTAGAAAAATCATATCTATTGTTTTTATAGTCATTGGAATTGCCTTGCTCGCCATTTAGACGTGTGATATAATTCAAATATGAAAATATCAAATATGTGGATTTTTATTGGAATCATAGTATTAATAATTCTATTTCTTTTTCTTTTCTTTTTTGCGGGAAAAAAGGCTTTAGCAGAAAACATTCATTGGGGTGTTAATTTTTCTCCTAAGCAGGCAAGCGATTTAGGGCTTGATCCTAAAGAAATATATTTAAATATATTAAATGATCTTAAGGCTGACAATATTAGAATTGCAGTTCATTGGGATTTAATAGAAAAAGAAAAAAATGTTTTTGATTTAAGCAATATTGATTTCTATATCAATGAAGCTAATAAAAAAGGAATAAAAATTATTCTAGCTATAGGAATGAAAACTCCGAGATGGCCAGAATATCATATGCCTGATTGGACGATGGAGTTAAGCGAGGAAGAGCAAAAAGAACAAATTTTAGAGATGATTTCTTTTGTAATGAATAGGTATAAAGATGAACCATGCCTTTTGTCTTGGCAAATTGAAAATGAGCCATTTTTTAATTTTGGAAAAGCACCATGGAAAGATAATGATTTTATTAAGAAAGAAGTTGATTTAGCTAAAAAAATAGACGATAAGCACGACATTGTAATAACAGATAGCGGGGAAATGTCTTTTTGGTTTAAAGCAGCTAAATTAGGAGATATTGTGGGAATAACAATGTATACAAAAGTGTGGTCCGACTTGCTAAAAAAAGATTTTAATTATTTTCTGCCAGCTGTTTTTTATGGGAAAAAAGCAGATTTGGTGGAATTGATTTTTAAAAAAAATGTATGGTGTTTAGAGCTTCAAGCTGAACCATGGTGTGAAGAGTTAATACAAGATTCGAGCAAAGAAGAACAATTTCACAATATGAGCTTGAATAGATTTAAACAAAATATTGAATTTGCCAAAGCAACAGGACTAGACACTTTTTACTTTTGGGGTGTAGAATGGTGGTACTATATGAAAGATAAAAACAATGAGCCTTCCTTTTTAGATGAGGCAAAAAAATTATGGAATTAAGCATTATTATACCAACGTTAAATGAAGAAAAGTTATTGCCATCTCTTTTAGAATTAATAAAAAGAGAGAACAAAAAAGATATCGAAGTTATTGTAGCTGATGCTAAATCTACTGATAAAACCGTAGAGATAGCAAAGAGCTATGGCTGCAAGGTTGTTTCAGGGGGACTTCCTGCGAGAGGGAGAAATAACGGAGCTAAATATGCAACCTCTGACATTTTGTTATTTCTGGACGCAGATACATTATTTGAAAAAGGTGCGATTAGAAAAAGTTTAAAAGAGTTTAAAAGAAAAAAATTAGACTGTGCGTCTTTTGGTATTTATACACAGGAAAAAAATCTTTATCTTAATAAAGCAACTATGAATATCTTTTACAATTATCCACAAAGGATATTAAAAAAGATAAGTCCTATGGGTGCAATGGGAATTATGGTAAAAAAGGAAATGTTTAAGAAAGTTAAGGGTTTTGATGAAGATATTAAGATTGCAGAGGATCATGATTTTGTCAAAAAGGTGAGCGAAATTGGAAAATATGATATAATAAGATGTACAAAGTTATATATGCCGCTTCGAAGATTTAGGCAAGATGGCTACATGAAAACATTTTTGAAATATGCCTTTTGCTTTATGCATATAAATACAAAGGGTCCTATTAAAAAAGATATAATCCATTACAATTTTAATCACTATAATCAAGATGAAATAAAAAGAAAAAACTATGTCAATTTACGAACTTCCAGAAACAAAAATTAACAACAAAGATAAAAAGCCTAAAAAAGTTTTAGATATATTGCTTTTAATATTTGCTTTCTTAATGAGTATTTTTTTAGGTTTGAATATTGGAAAAGCAATACTTTCGCAAGCAGAAGTTTTCTTAAATGATACTTCGGAAGAAACTCTTGAAAATAGCGGCATTAACATTGTTGAAGAAGATTATGTACCTCAAACAGAGCAGGAAGGTCTTGTTATTTCTGCGGTTGAAAAAAGCATGCCATCAGTAGTAAGCATTCTTGTTAAAAAGACTTCCTCAAAAATTTATGATGAATATTTAAAAGGAGAGCCTTTTGATGATTTTTTCAGAGAATTAATTCCTAATTACGAAGATTTAAATCTTCCTAAAGATAAAAATGCTTTGAAGCAAATTGGTGCAGGAACAGGATTTTTTGTTTCTGAGGACGGCATGATTTTGACAAATAAACATGTTATTACTGATGAAACAGCAGTTTACAGTGTTTTGACAGACGATGGAGAAGAATATGATATTGAAATTTTAGCTCAAAATCCAGTTCAAGATATTGCTATTCTAAAAGTAAAGGACGCAGGGGATAAGGAATTTATTCCTTTAAGTTTGGGAGATTCTTCTAAGATAAAATTAGGACAAAGCGTTATTGCAATAGGAAATGCTTTGGGAGAATTTCAGAACAGCGTTTCAATCGGTGTTGTCTCAGGACTCGAGAGGAATTTAATAGCTCAAGGAGACAATATAGTTGAAAACTTAGAAGACATTATACAAACAGATGCTGCAATTAATAGAGGAAATTCAGGTGGCCCACTTTTGAATTTAAGAGGTGAAGTTGTTGCAATTAATACTGCGGTTTCAATGTCAGGAGAAAATATTGGCTTTGCTATTCCAATAAACAAAGCAAAAAGGGATTTACAGCAAGTTTTAACTCAAGGCAAGATTGCTTACCCATTTATTGGAGTTAGGTATGTAATAATTAATGAAGAGTATGCAGATGCCGAAGACTTAAATGTTAATTATGGAGCATATGTTGTTAAAGGATCTTTAGGAGAAGTTGCTATCGTTCCTAATTCTCCTGCAGACAAGGCTGGAATTAAAGAAGGAGACATTATTTTAGAAGTTGATGGAGAGATGATAGATAAGAATAATACTTTAACAAAGATAATGCAGAATTATTTCCCAAGAGATCAAGTTAGTCTTAAAGTTTTAAGAAATGGAGAAGAAAAAACAATGAATATTACTTTGGGAGACTGGGAAGATTTTTAATATTATGTTATCATTGAGATAATATGAATTACAAAAAGAAGATACATCATTTACCGTTAATAGATATAATGCAGCCTTATCTTCTTCTCAAGTTAAATAAAATTACATTGCTGGCTTAGACTCTCTATTAAGCAAAGAAGCTATATCAAAAGCAGAATATGATCAAAGAATAAGCGAATTGGCTGCAAATTAATTTATTAAAACTTGTTTTTTTAAAACTAAATTGCTATTATTCAATTGATGAATGAACTAGAGGAAATTAAAAGCCGTCTTGATATTATAGATGTAATCTCAGAGTACATTAAGCTTGAAAAAGCAGGTGCAAATTATAGGGCCCGCTGCCCTTTTCATAATGAAAAAACCGCTTCTTTAATGATTTCTCCTCAAAAGCAAATTTGGCATTGCTTTGGATGCGGAAAAGGAGGAGATATTTTTGAATTTGTAAAAGAAATAGAAGGGATAGACTTTGGAGACGCTCTTAAAATATTAGCTAAAAAAGCAGGAGTTGAATTAAAGCAAA
>JAQVLF010000012.1 GCA_028704295.1 Minisyncoccota bacterium
CCTAAATCAATACCTAATATTTTTGACATAAACTTTTTATTTATTTTATTATTTAATTACTCTAACCTTTGCTGGCCTTAAGACCTTGTTATTTATTTTATACCCTTTTTGTATAATTTCTTTTACCTTTCCTGGATCCTCTCCTTCTACTTCTTCGATAACTTCATGGAACTCAGGATTAAAGTTCTCTTCATTAATCTCTTCTATGCCTTCTCCTTTAAGAAAATCTTCTAGCTGCATCTTAATCATTAAAAGTCCTTTTACGCTTAAATTATTTTTTAATTCTCCTTTTATAGACTTCTCTGCAAGAAACATATTGTCTAAAATAGGGATTAACTTAAAAAACATATCTTCTTTTAAAACCATTATTATATTTTCTGTTCTCTCACATTCCTTACTTTTATAATTGATGTAATTAGCCAAATCTCTTTTCCAAGAATTCAAGCATTCTTCTTTTTCTTTTTTCAGCTTTTCTATTTCTTGTTCCAATTCTTCTCTTTTCATATTTTTTCTTCTAATGTTTTTATTAAAGAATTAATTAAATTAATATTTTTGTAATAATCCATTCTCTTAGGTCCTATTAAAGATAATCTAAATCTTTCTTTATTATTGAGCATATTTTCTGAACAAATTAAAGTGAAATCGCGTCCTCTTTGAAAAGGGTTTTCATTTCCAATAAAAATTTCAAATCTAGATTCTAAATTTATTGCCTCCTGATTATCATTCAATTCTTCTATAAAAGATAAAAAGTTAATTATGAAATCTTTGCTTTGAAACTCTGGCTCTTTAATAATGTCATTAAGTCCTGCCTGCCAAGACAATTTTCTTTCAGGAAAAGATGCTATTATGTAGTTAGATGACATGTTCGCTAAGAAATTTGTCAATTCTCTTGCCATATCAAATTCTGTTTCATTTTTTTGAAAAATATCGCTTAGCTCTTCTTCAAAGTTAAATTCACTAAAAAATTCATCAACAAAAATTCTATAAGCTTTGTCTGTAGGCACTCTTCCAGATGATATATATGGCTTTTCTAAAAAACCAAAATCTGTAAGATTCTTCATCTCGATTCTCATTGTTGCAGAGCAAAGTCCGAAATCATATTTTTGAGATAAAATCTGAGAGCTTACCGGCTCTGCCGATTTAATATACTCATTAACGATTACATTCAATATTTTTTTCTGCCTATCTGTAATCATGGTTTGAGTATACCATAATTATTTTAGCAGTCAAGCGGCTTGTCTGCTAATTAGATAATTCTTCAAAAAAATCTTTTTCAAATAGAAAGATTCTACTCCAAGGCAGAACCTCTTTTGCCTTAAAAGTATTTTCCCCTGTTTGAGTCCCTAAAATTTTAACACCATCTTCTGTGTAAGGAGTTACATGCGCATCCAATATATCGATGATCCATGATTTTCCATCAAAATCTATTAAGCTTATGCTATTATCATTAATTTGAGAAACTTCTCCTGCTAAAAATCCGCCCCCTGGATTTAGCCATATTACTTTTCTTTGATTGAATATTTTGCTCTGTTCCAAATCAATGCTTTCAATTGTATTTCCAAGCCCAAATGAACAGAATACAAATCCCAAAAAGAGTATTATTAAAACATTTAAAAAAATTAAATGCTTTCTTTGGATTCTATATCCTTTTTCTGTATGCCTTAAATTCCAATAACTTATTAAAAGGAAAGCTACTGTAAAGACAAACCAAATATGAGGAAAGGAAGCAATCCAAAAATCCCAGAAATTGCCCGCTATAATCTTGGAATACTCCCAGTCATTATTAATGACAAGGTAAATAAACCATGCACATGCAAAGGAAGCAAAGATTAGGAATATTATTGCGGAAGACCAAAGAAGATAGTTTCTTGCTAAAAACTTCCATTTGGCTATTGGCTCAAGATCTTTGATTTTATCTAATATTTGCTTATCTAAGTTTGTCATATTTTTTTATTTTTTGCTTCAATTCTTTTTTTCCTCTATTGATATAGGTGGCTACTGTACCCATAGGAATTTTTAAAATATCAGATATTTCTCTATAATCCTTTTCCTCTAAGAACTTGAGAATCAAAACTTCTTTATACTTATCATTGATCTGATTTAGGACATTCTTAATGTTGTCCATATCAACCTTTGTATTAATTTCATGCTCCAAATCAAGCTGAGACCCTATTCTTGCCATAAAATCATCGTCAGGATCAATTCTCGCTATCTGCGGCCTTCTTTTAAATTTTCTAAAATTATTTATAACTTCATTTCTTGTTATTCTATAAATCCATGACGAAAATTTAAGATTTGAATTAAAACTATTTAAATTTACATATACTTTAACAAAGACATCCTGCAAAATATCCTCTCTTTCTGGCTCATTAAAATTAGAAATTCTTGATATGTACCTAAAAAGCTTCTCCTCGTACCTCTTGACTAAAATGATGAAATACTTCTGATCTTTGAGAACTAATTTCACCACCTCCTCATCAGTTGTATTTTCAAAACCTCTTATGCTCATGTTTTTTAAAATTTAACTTGATCAATTTTAATTCTCAATAAAGAGAAGAGTTGAGTTTTGTTTGACTTTTTCAAGAGCTGTCTGCCACCTAGTAATAAACTTGTCAGGATAATTCTTTGAAAAAGCAATATAAAATTGGTCTATGGAAATATTAAATTCTTTTTCAATAAAGTCAATAGGCTCATTCTCACTCTTAACTAATTCATCCATTGCAATATTCGATGTTAAATAAAGGTCTACTTCTTTATTAACTAATTTATTTAAAGCCTCCTTTTCACTGTTACATTCTACAATATTTTTAAATCCTAAGTTTAATAAATCCTCTGTGTAAGCATAATCTTTGACCGCACTTATTTTATAATCTTTAGCTCCATCTAAAGAATTTATACTTATATCGCTATCGGCACTTTTATATAAATTTACCTTTAAAGTTCCAATAGGACCTACCCACTTAAACTTATCCTCTCTTTCATGATTTTTGATAGTAGAAAAAAGGGCTATATTGTCCTCATTTAAAATTAAGCTATATGCTGTATCCCAATCAGTTAATTCTATTTCCTTTGAAATATTTAATTCCTTAAGAATATCTTTTACTACACTCGCAGCATATCCATCGAGTTCATTGTTTTCATTTATATATTGGAGAGGCTTATACTCCTCTGTTAAGATCCTTATGTCGCTTATATTATCTTGATTGAGATATAAATAAGTAAGAAATATTCCTATCGCAATAAGAAGTAGAATTAAAATTTGTTTTTGCATGTAAAGCTAAGAATTATTATTATTCCAATAATTTATTTGCATTTCCTTCATCTTGTTAAACCTTTCCTGCGTCATCTTATTCATCTTTGTTTGAAGCTTTTTGATCTTATTCTCGTGAACATCTCTCCACTTTTCATAACTTAATTCTTTATAATACGTAGTTTTGCTTTCAGCTAAATCTAAACTTTTAGCTTCAACTTTTGGCGCGTTCATTACTGCAATTAAGGCAAATATTGCTAAAATTAAAAGTAAGTCTTTCTTTTTCATATTTTTATTTTATTAAAAATAATAATCGTGTAAATTCATACAAAGCAGACTCTTTCTTTCTTTCAACTATCCTATATTTAAATTTTAGCAGATTTTTAATAATTAATCAAAGATAAAAACATCTTCTATTTTTGATTTGAATACTTTTGCCACATCATGTGCAAGCTTTAAAGATGGCATATATTTACCTTTTTCCAAAAAGACTATGGTTTCTCTTCTAACTCCTACTTTTTGTGCCAAATCCTCCTGAGTTAGATTATATTTAGCTCTTAATTCTTTAATCCTCGTTGTCATATTTTTTTATTATAATATACTCTTGCAATAAAATATATTAAAAGCATTCCAAAAAACATGCTTCCTAAAAGAATATTATAATCAAAGGCAATATTAAATAAATAGTATAATTGCCATAATATAGCTATAGCTATAAAGGTAGCATAGAAAGTCAGAAAACCTGAATAGGCGGCGATTTTATCTGTCCTTTCATCTTTCCTAGGCTCTTTTACAAATCTTTTTTCTTTAAAACCCAAGACAAGAAAGAATACAGCAAATCCTGTCAAAAGAGAGTATATATAGCTATTTAAATTATAAAAAGATTGAAGGAGAATATTTAGTATAAATATTAAAAAACCAATTGTTATTTTTGTCTTATAATCTAATTTAGGCATATTATTAATGTTAATTATTTATAACTTAATGTTATATTATTTTAACATTTTTGTCAATAAATTTCATATATGCCCATGAGCTCAGCCTCCTCAATAATATGCCCCTCCATTATTCTTTCAAGCTTGTTTATATCAACGCCTTCATCTGCCTCAATAATCATATCTATTGCATAAATCTTAAAAAAATAGCGATGGATTTCTCCTTTTGGAGGGCAAGGTCCTTCATAGCCTATTTTACCCGAAGTACTAGCCCCTAAAATTCCATTTTGTGGCAAGCTATTCTCTTTTATCTCCTCTATTCCGGGATCTATATTAAAGACAATCCAGTGTGTCCATACTCCCATTTTAGCGTCAGGATCGCTCACAATTAAAACCAGGCTTTGAGCTTTTTCTGGAACATTGCTAACAAAAAGAGGCGGATTCATGTTCATCCCATCGCAAGCATATTTTCTAGGAATCATTTCATTGTTTGAAAATGCTAAGCTTGTAATATTTATCATTTTTTAAAAACTTATGATTATACTTAATCATACGTTTTTTATTCAGTCCCCATTCTAATGTCTCCACATTTATTTTCGATTGAATCAACCAAATAAATAATATCATCTATTTTTGGCTCCTTGCTATTAAGCTTTAAGCCATTTTGAAGAGTAACTTTTACTTCTTTTGAATGCGCTTGAAAAGCTTCCTTGACTTTACAGTTTGAAATTAGGTCTTGCACATCGTTCCATGAAATATCTTGCAAAAATTCTATGCTTGAAAAGATTTTATCTACGATGTTATCGAGATTAAAAATTTCTCTTTCAGTTTTACATTCCATTCTTAATTCTTGAGGATAATTCCCACACTGAGGATACTTTAAAACAAAATCCAGGCTCACTACTCTATTATTTATAATTCTTGAATAAGCATATTCTGTATAAATTGTGCCTGCTGCACCCTCGCTTAAAGCAGAAACACAATAATCATTGCCGTTAATTGTCTTTTTCATTACCCTTTGAGGCAAGCTGCTTTCAGGAGATGTTTCAGGACATATCATTTGATTCCCCTCTTCGGAAACACTGATCTTTGGAGGCCAGGATTGTGTAAATACATAATTTGCATTTAAATTTTCAGGATAATTAAATGAAATTCCCTCAGAATTATCAATAAATTCTTTAAAGCCGCTTTTGACTTCGGTAATTAGCCATCTACCGTTAGCCTTTTGAACATTTAATTCTATAGGCTCTCCCTCACTTTTTCCAGTACTTGTCATTTTAATTACATCTCCATAAACAACGTAATTATTTGAATTAACTTTCTTAATATTTGCTATGTCGATTTGCTCTGGCCAAGGAGAAGAAGTTAACCTTCCTAACGCGCCTGATGGATATTCCTTCCATTTATTAAGCAAACCTTCGGCAATAAAATCTTTATAATTCTCCTCTATATCTTGAGATGCTGTGGGAGACAATAATGAAACATTTTTCAAAGTCTTTCCAAAATTCTCAACAAGGGATTTAACATCGTTCTCTTCTTGATTCTGAATTATCACATTAGATTCTTGCAGGAAATATATGCCTCTTATGGCGCCTGCTATAACAACTAAAGCGAATATAATTATTAATATTGTTTTTTTGCTCATATTTTTATTTCTTAAGTAATAATATTGTAAACCCTACATCTTTTCTTTGTCCTTTGAATTGCTTTAGGTAATAAGCAAAGCAAGTGCTGCCAAAGTTTGAGGCGTTATCATATTTTTAAAATCAACCTTAGCTTTTCTTAGAAGCCAGATAAAAGAAAAAGCTGCTGTTCTTTTATTGCCATCTATAAATGGATGGTCTTTAATTATGAAGTATAAAAGATGAGCTGACTTTTCTTCAACAGTTTTATACACATCCTCGCCAAAAGCGCTTTGAAAAACATTTTCAAAAATTCCTTCTAAATTATTCTTGACTCTTTCTTCTGCAAAAAATTCTGTAGCTTCTCCATTTTTAATTAATTCCTCCTTAAATTTTAATACATCTGAATAAAGCTCTTTTATTCCAGATTTAAAAGTTTTTTGAGTGTATCCTTTTTTAGGGAAGGAATCTTTGTCGTAGGCATCAAGAGAAAACCATGTATTCGCAAAAGCCTTAACAAGCTCTAAAACGTCATTTGTCCCTATTCGTGAATTAGAAAGTATTTTAATATCTTCTATAATTTTTAAGAATTGTTCGTAATTTTCTTTTATTCTCGATTTATTGATCGTATAACCTTTTAATATGTGATCTTTAAGTGTTTTAGTTGCCCATTTTCTAAACTGTACTGCCTTTGAGGATTTTGTACGATATCCAACTGCTAAAATCAAATCCAATGAATAAAAAGAAACCGGCTTATCAGAATTTGCAATGTGCATTTTTTGCACATTGCCTTTCTCATTCAGTTCTTTATCTTTCAAAATATTTTTTATATGCTTGGTCACTACTGATCTTTCGATCTCAAAAACATCAGCGATTTGTGCTTGACTTGCCCAAATAGTTTCGTTCTCTAGATCCTCCTTTAATTTTATTTCCCCATTTCGTGCCTGATAAATAATAATGTTATTTTCTTTTTTCATTGCAATTATATTTATATTTTTTCTTTGATTGTATCAAGAAATATTATAAAGCACAATAAAATTGATTCTAAATTTTTATATATTTCTCTAAGCAGACATCTTTAAATCCTATCTTATTCCAAAAGTTCAATCCTTGTTCATTTTTAACTTCGACATTAATTTCAATAAAATTGATTTTATTGCTTTTTAACCACTTAAAACATTCTTTAACTAGCTCATTGCCAATACCATTTCTTCTATACTCTTCTTTTACAAAATATCTGCAATTAATCCTGCCTTTTTAACCTCAAACATTTCGGGCCTACTAATCTTAAAGGCAAGTAAGTATGCAACCGTTTTATTATTATCTTCCGCTACAAAAATTGCACTTTTTGAAGAATAAATATTCTTCCTCAAAGATTTCCTTAATATTTCTTTAGCATTCTTATCGCGCTTATAGTAAAAAGACAGATATTCATGATAAAGAGTAGATGCATAGGAAAGATCCACAACATCATCAAGATTTTTTAATTTAGCTTTTTTAATTATCATATTTAGTAGTATATCATATTTAAACAAAAAAAGGGCTATCTTATATTATCTTATAAAATACCCTTCAACATTTTAGCTTTGCCCTGCTCTCCTGTTCTTGAAAAAGGACAATTTCCTCTAAGAACAAAGGGGCTAAAGCCTATTTCCATAATATTGTTTAAAAAGTCATTTTTTATTTCTATCCTAAACCCTTCGTGAATTAGGGTTAGTCTTTCTACGCCTTCTTTTTTAAACAAAAATGAAAGATTATATCGTTTATTTAGAGAATAAAACTCTCCATCTAAAATAACCTGAACTTCGAATGGATTGCATCTCATATTTATACTATATTTCTTTTCCGTCTCCTCAACCGTAAAATCTTCGGTTGCGACAGAAATCTCAAATTGAGCTAAAAAGGAATTTCTATAACTTCCTTTTAGACAAAAAATTATTGTTTGTTCTTTAAGCTCAACCGAAATATCTGCTCCCTTCAAAGAAAACTGCTTGCCATTTTTTATAAAGAAACAAGCATCTTCAAAAGGACTTAAAGAAAGCCTAAATCCCATAATAATCCTCCAACCTGTGAATGAACAAAATGCTCTTCACATATTTTGCAACAAATTTGATCAAGAGTCAAGATCGAGATTAATTAAAACACCATTAATAAACTCTATTTTTTCTTTGTAATATTCTTGCATATTTGCTCCATTCAAAGATTTTTTTAACTCTTCGTATGCTTTTAATAATTCAGGATTATTTTTTAAATAGTTTTCAAACTTAACGCTTCTAACCCATCGCTTTCCTTATTTATTAAAAACACATCAATATGTTTTTTATCTATGAAAGTAACAAACCTTGCTCTTTCTAATTTATAATGACTTTTAGGTTCTCCAAATAAATCAGTAAAGTGCAATATAAACACATCGAAGTCTTCCCTTTTTACAGGAATATACACATCTATCTAAAGGCAAAATCTCTATTTTTACATCTAAAGGAAGTTGTTTAATCCATTTTTTTGTTCTTTTGTTATCATATTTTTATTATATCATAAATGGGAGCGATCAATAATCACTCCCATCGCTTTCAGTTCTTCGTCACTAGTAGACAAGAACCATTTCCTCATTTCGTCCGCGTGCTTCCAATTGCTTTTCCTAAGAAAATCAACAAGAAAAGCTAATTCTTCTTTAAAGACTTCTTCGCTTGTTGCTCTTATCACTGTTCTAATACTCATTGAAAAGCATGCCCTTCCTCTTCTGTTCTTTTTGAGAAGGTAATGCATTTCAATATGCTTTAAAAACCTCATTTTATCCATAATTTCAGCCTCCCTTTTAAAAGAACTAAAAACTGCCTCATGGAGACAGTTTGAAAAACTTAATTTACACAAAACGTCTCCTAAGAAGTTAGGCCGAAAAATCCAAAATAGAATTTTCCATAAACGTTTTGCATGATTATATTATACACATTGTTTCAAAAAAGTAAAATCAACATTGCTTAAAAATATGATTATGGAAATCAGTATTCATTATCTCTATTAAATCACCAAAAGGGTCTTGCCAAAAAATAACAACAAAATCGTAATCTCTTTTGTAATATTCCTTAAGCTGTTCATAAGTTTCATTATAATCTAAGTCATAAATATCATTAAAATATTTACGAATATCTTTAGGCTTGTAAAATATATTTTCATCAATTGTTTCCCCTATTTTTTCTAAATCTTCTAAGTTAATATTTGTATAGTCATATCCTGGAGTTGGTGCAAATGTACATTCTCTTTTTTGATTATTTCCTATTGCATAAGAATCATTAATCGATTCTCCGTTTGTGAAATTTATTTGTATTGCGCAATTTCTAAAACTCCAAGGATCTATACAACTAGTAAAACTTAATTGCAAATTATATTTTTGAATTGTTCCATCATAATTTAATGCAAAAAATTTTCCATCTCTTTTATATAAAGTGTATTCTTCAAAATTGATAGCTTCTAAATACTTTTTTTGATCTTTGAAAAGTATTGTATTATAATCATGAAAATCCTTATCCAACACAAGACTTGTACTACAATTTAATTGCAACTCTTCAAATGGATAAAGATTAGAAATAAAAATATTTTTACTGGCGTTATGGTTTTTGTGAGAAGAATAATTATCTAATATTATATCCTGATTATCTTTTCTAATTACTCTTGAATACGCATAAGGCACACTATCTGTATTATACATAAACAAAACATCTGCGCCTTTGTATTCTCCATCTAACACCTCCCCTATTTTATAAATGTTTGTAGATCCTTCTTGTACAAGAATTGGCTCTTTTTCCCAATCGACAGCAATATATAGAGGATCTTCTTTGCTAATCAAATTAGGCGACTTCCTTTGTTTTTCATCTTTTATGATTTCTTGCTCCTGAATTATTTCCTCTTTAACACTAGCTTCTTGAACTTGTTCCGAAGTATTCTTTACCGTTACTTCTACTTTTTCTACGTTTTTAATAAATAGATAAGAAGAGCAGATTATTAAAAAAATTATTGCTATTATTAAAAAATTAGGTTCGCTGTTTTTCATTGCATTCATAATTATTTTTTGTTATTTTCTAACCATTTTATAAAAACAGTGATACTGCTTTTTTCTGATTCATTTGACCATAAATCAAATAATTCTTCTTTTGTCATTTCATTTAAGGTTTTATTGAATCTTGGAATATAAAATACATACCAAAAATCTGACCATGCAAAATCTGAATGCTTAAGACTTTTCTTCTCTGATATAATCCCTTTACCCCCGATTCTCTCAAATTGATATATTTCTCCTTTTTCATTTACAAAAGTTGTACAGCTAACAGATTTACAATTCCTATTATTCTCCTCTTTCATTAGTTTTAATATACCGTCTATTCCAATAGTTTTCAAAATATATTTTGCATATACTCCAGGAAATCCATTTAAGGCCTCTATCTCAAACCCTCCATCTTCAACAATCAAAGGCTGCTTCAAAATAGAAAAAGCCTCTTTTGCTTTAATTAAAGAAACGTCTTTAACATTATCTGCTTGGGGCTCGATAATATTTAAGTTCTTCCCCTCAACTTCAATATTTAATCCTTTATCAAGCAATTGCTCTTTTAGAGATTTAATCTTAGCCTTGTTTGATGTTATGAAGTATATTTTTTTCATTATAATTTTAATTAAGTATCAATAATGCACTTTTCTTTATAAGGAAAATCTTTATCAAAAATTCTACATCCTCCTTGCTTTGATGAAATATTGGCTCATCATATAATATATTCTCCATCATTTTCTATTATAATCATCTTCAAGTCTAATAATGTCATCTTCTTTAAGATAATCGCCATTTTGAATTTCAACAATTTTTAATTGCTCATCAAAAGGATTTTCTAATCTGTGTTTTGTTTTAAGAGGAACAAAGCAACTTTCCCCCTTTTTTAAATAGTATTCTTTACTGCCTATTCTAACCTTAGCTTTGCCCTCTATAACAGCCCAATGCTCTGACCTATGATTGTGCATTTGCAAACTTAATCTTTGATTAGGAAGAACAATAATCTTTTTAACCTTGTAACCTTTTTCTTCTTTTAAAACTACATAGCTTCCCCATGGACGAATAACTACTGCTTCGCTTTTAAAAATATTTTGCAAGCTTTCTAAAAAATCTTTTCTCATAATTTTTCATATAATTCTTCTAATATTAAAATGTCTCCCATAATTAAATTTTTTTCTTTTAGAAATGTTTCCTCGTCAAACCATTTTCCATAATCTCCATCTAATACTTTTATTTCTTTTTCAAAATTATCATCTACTTTAAGGGTAAATAAATCCATTAAGACATTTTCTGTTTCATATTTATTAAAAAAATCAAAACTTTTAAGATTGTAATCAAGCTCTTCTTTTATTTCTCTCAAAAGAGCTTGCTCAGGGGTTTCTCCCTCTTCGGCGCCTCCGCCAAAGAATCCAAAAAAGCCAGGCGCTCTTTTTGCATCCTTTGACCTCTTTTGGAGAAAAATATATACCGAATTATTTTCTATCCTATATGGAACTAATACTGAAACCTTTCTTTTACTCATTTTTTAATTATAAAACTTAAATTAAATCTTGCAAATCTTTAAGCTGACTTTTTAGTCAAAACTAATCCAATTCATTTTAGTTTTTTCGCTCTTTGGATTAGAATTTAAGTTTGGTTGAGCCTAGTTATTTTAAAAATCCTGTGTATTTTTCAACATACTCTAGGTCTTTTTTTAATCATTAATTATTTCTACATCTCCAGTAATTGTTGAGAATTCCATAATTTTTGATTGATTTTCTGCTTCCTCATTTTCAGAATCATAAAAATTATCCACTCTAAATCTGATAACTTGCTTTTCCTCATCATACTCGCAGTTCATATTAACAGAATATTTTCTCGTTAAAGCATTATATATTTCTTTAAAGTCAGGAACAGAATATACTGTTCCATAGTAATCTCCGCCAAGCTCGTTTTGGGCGCAAGCAAAGAAATATTTTTCATTTGGCGTAAAACTAGCCATAGAAGGTGAGTTTAATTCTAAAATTCTTTTTTTGCTTTTAATATCGTATACATTGATCCCACTCCACTCATATCCATAAATATGGCTAATTAAATAATTGCCTTCCGGAGAAAATTCTAATGATCCGGAAAACATTTTTCCCCCTCCTTCAAAAGCCATTTCTTCGTCTAAAACATACTCCTCTCCGTTTTCTGATAATACTAAATATGTTTTAAATTGATATGCTCCCAATTGTTTTTGTTTTACAAATGCCGTCATATCTCCGAACAATATCGGATCTGCGGCCATTTCTTCTGAAGAAATTGGAATAATTTTTCCCTCATTAACCTCCATTATAACACGGTACAATTTTTGTTTTTGATTGTTGTCTTGAAATTGAACTTTGAACTGATAGCGGTTATCGCCTATTTCTTCAAACTCAATCGGATTCGCTATCAGGGTATTCTTATACCACTCTTCATATGTTTCAAAACTTACACTCTTATCTTGATACATATTATATGCAGTCCCCAAATCTCCTTTTTCTATTTCAAAGTAATATTTACGAATCGTCGTTATATGAGGATTTTCTCCTTCAATAATTTCGAAAGATTCTTCCTGTGGAGGAGCTGGCTTAAAAGTATTAATACTATTAATAAAAATAACAAAATTATTTTTATCTTCTTGATAATTATCGTTTACTTGCTCCAAAATGTCTTGCATGCCCACTCCGTCGTCTGGTGTTTGTATTGCAGTATGGAAATAGCTAATCAAAACATTGTCAAAATAGCCATTCTCTAGTTTAACAAAGGAAGAATCCTTTAATGCGTAGTTATATAGTACCAAAGTTCCATTCTCATAAATTTCCATATTTCTAGTAATGTAAGTTCTCACCTTATTTTTACATTCGCTATAGACTTCATCAATAGTGCCTTTATAATCAGGCCTATGATCAAACTCTACTCTGTAATCGCAGATATTTCCGCTTTTTTCCACTTCAAGAATATTATCAACATACCCAAAAGGAAGAGCGTCTCCATTCGGATATAACTCTCCTTTATATTCATTATTATATAAATTTATCACGGGAGTTTTCTCTTCTGGAAAATAAATCTTAACCGCGTAGAAGAAATCATTTGTGACATCTTTATATCCTTTATTAGCTGTGGCTAAATCTGTAATATTCTTACTTGGCCCTGTATATGGATCGCCCCATTCAGATGGATAATAAAAAGAAATACCTAAAACATCATTTTCATATTTTTTCCATTCCTCAGGTATCTTAACTTCCCCTTCCGTATTAAGTATTACTTCCTTTCTTTCCATCTTTTGAGGATTGAAATAATAAGTTATTGCTCCGACTAATATAGCTAACACAACAATAACACCTATCATTACGTAAATTTGATTGAGATTTAAAAATTTGAACATAACTTTTTTGTTTTAACCTATTGCATACAATATACCGCAAAACAATAAATTTGCATAGATAGAATCAAATCAAAAACCCATTCCTGGGGCTTTCGATGCGTCTCGTACCCCGCTCAACTTGGCTGCGAATATAGAACATCCTCAAACTTTTGAAATTATCTTACCAAATCTGATACACAAATCCAAAAAGCGAAATGATACACAAATCCAAAAAGCGAAATCTGCGCTGACCCGCCGCCACGCGCGGGCGGCAGGATTCGCTCGGACAGCTCGGCATTCCTCTCCCCTCAAACCCCCTCCTGCCGAGCCGTCCTCGCTCAAAATTCAGTGTTCAGCGTAGAGAAAATTAACTAAATTACTTTTAGAATCCAATTTTTATCCAATCGAATAGACTGCCCGGATCTTTCTTTGTACCGATAGAATATTCATCATGTCCGATAACATGATCTCTATCAATCCTGATATTGTACCGTTGATAAATCTGCGGCAACAAAAAATTTAACGCTTTATATTGTTCGTTTGTATATCCAATATAATTTTTTGGTATGGTTGCATAAATTTCCGGTGAAATATATTGTTTCATTTCATTTTCGGTGCCGATTGCCAGAAGTTCAATGCCAATAGAATGTCGATTCAGCTTGTCTGTATATAATGGATAATCGGTAAGACTGCCCCCAGCATGATAAGCATTTCTGTTTTCATTAACAAGTCTAAATATTGTTCCATCTCTCGCAATAAGATAATGAGCGGATACTCCGTACTGCTTGAAAATATTTATTACATCTTCAGGAATGTAGGGATTGTTCGGTTTTGCTATAACATTGCTTGAAAAGTGAATGACGACATGAGTTATTTTGTCCGCTTCTAAATGCGGTTCAGAATTTGAAAGTGGAAGCAAACGATCAATAATCTTAAGTTGTACTGGGAGTATTTCTGCATTTTCATTATTAGTTAGTGTCTTTTTATCAACATAAATATATCTGCCTACATTTTCGCTCGGAACATGAGGGCTCAACGTTATACCTAAAACATCCTTATAAACTTTGGAAAGTGTGTACATCCATTCATCAGCCCTATAGCCAACATATAACAAGTGAAAAACATCCAAATCTTTTTTTGCCGCGTTAAGATATATGTTTCGTTTTATCCCTTCGGCATATTGACTAAAAGCGTCTCGCAAATCTTTATACTTTCTATTTCTAGTCCGATCTGCGTCATAAAGCGGCAAACCATTTTTCATTAGCGCATTTTGCCAATGATAAGCCATAGGGTTGTTATACCACCTTGGGAAAGAGCAACATCCAAAACCGCTTTCTGACGCAATAATCCCAGTTAGAAATAACGGGTGAATAGAATATTCCTTAGAAACATCAACGATTAATTGTGCTATTTTTTGCGGATTGATAATTTCCTGCTGATCAATTTGTGTTTGAAAATATATTGAATTGGGATAATAGTCAGCAATAAATTGACCCAGCCTATTTACAAAGCTAGCACTATAAATATCCATGCTGGGGATTTCTTGATTTTGAGAAACTTCGTATTCATAAAAATTCTTATTCGTAACATTGTGGAGAGTAAATTCTGCCAAAATTTTTGTTGCCAGGCGAACACATCTAAAACCTACATCATAGTTATAGTTGCTTGGAGCCATAGCACTTCTCTTGCTAACTCGAAGATATTCAGGGCTAATATTGCCCCAAGAACCACCCCGAATAACTTTTGTTCTTCCGGATTGCGCCCCTTGTAGATTATTTTCTGAGCTGTTTGAATAATAATTTTGATCGTACCAGTCGTTTGTCCACTGCCAGACATTGCCACTCATTCCGTAAAGGCCGTATCCATTAGCAGGTGTATCTTTAACTCCTGACAATCTCCACCAATCGCCAATCATCAAACCTTTCTCGTTATCATAATTGGCGTATCGTGGATTGAATTCATCACCCCAAGGAAATTTCTTTTTTTCTAAACCACCTCGCGCCGCATATTCGAACTCTGCTTCGGTCGGAAGCCGGTAACCATTTGCCGAAGAGTCTAATTCCCAGAGCGGGTAACCCCACGCGTCTAATTTATTGGTTGGTTTATACACTGGAGCAAGCCCTTCCTTTTCACTCCTCCAATTACAGTAATCTATGGCATGATACCAATTAATTCCAGAAATGGGATTTTCTGGTTTATTATATGTGTCATATACCCAATACCTTGTCTTATTTCCGCCATCATCAATATACTTTTGAAAATCGGCATAGGTGACCGGAGTCTCATCCATATAAAACGAACCGACGGAAACAAAATGCTCTGGTTTTTCGTCAGAGAAGTTACTATCATCATCGCCCATAACAAATTTGCCAGAAGGAATCAGAATCATTTTTTTTACTCCGTTAAAAACCAAGGGTAAGTTTTTAGTTGCATCTTCTGATTTTTTAACTGGCAGTTCAACGGTTTGCTCGGTCGTCTGATTCAAAAAACCAAAATAAAATACAAGCGCAAAAGCACAGACAATAACCGAAGCTAAAATGACAATGTGTAATTTTTTCATTTGCGTTTCTTTATTTTATCACTTTTTCTCTACGCTGAACACTGAATTTTGAGCGAGGACGGCTCGGCAGGAGGGGGTTTGAGGGGAGAGGAATGCGAGCTGTCCGAGCGAACCCTCTTGTCTCCAAATTCAGAGTTCGTTTTGTCAGAAGTGGCTGGGGCTCTTGGACGAAGTTAGAACCCTTTTGCTACAAGGAGAAAGCGATTTTTACTATCATTGTCCTGTTTTTGCAATGCCTACATAAATTCAGATTTTGGGTTAATAAACAGTATTTTCTAATCCAATAAACGGCATGAAACGAAAGATGTAAATGTGAGCATCTTTTGAGGTACGTGTTTAAAATTTTTAAATAATTCTTCTTTTGCTTTTTGCATTTCTTCTGCAAAATCATT
>JAQVLF010000045.1 GCA_028704295.1 Minisyncoccota bacterium
GGCGGACAAGCCGGACAAGGTTCTAGAAAAGCGGGATTAATCATTGCAAAAATTTTAAACAGCTTAGGTTATAGAATTTTTATTTACGATGATTATCAATCTTTAATTAAAGGAGGACATTCTTTTTCTAAGATCAGGGCTTCAGAAAAAAAGGTTTTAACTCAAAATAAAGAAATTGATTTTGTATTAGCACTGGATCAAGAAACAATTGATGTTAATCTAATAGATCTAAAAGAAGATGGCCTTGTCTTATTTAATTCAAATAGAGTTAATTATGAGAATGGAATAGGCATAGACATAGAAACAATTGCAAAAGAAGAAGGTGGATCGTCTATTATGGCAAATACGGCAATGATTGCAGCTTTTGCTAAATTAGTAAGAATAGATTTTGAATTATTTAAAAAAGTTTTTCAAAAAGAAATTAAAAGAGATTTAGATGTTAATTTGAAAATAGCTGAAAAAGCTTATGCAAAAGTAGAAGAAAAGATAAAAATAGAAAAATTAAATAATAAGCCACTTCCTTTAATAACTGGAAACGAAGCATTATCTTTGGGCGCTATTAAAGCGGGACTTGATATATATTATGCGTATCCAATGACTCCTGCAACTGGCATTTTGCATTTTTTAGCAAACCATAAATTAGGAGTCAATACAATTCAACTTGAAAATGAAATCTCTGTTATTATATCTGCTCTAGGATCAGCTTATGCTGGCAAAAGATCTATGGTAGGAACATCAGGAGGAGGTTTTGCTTTGATGACAGAAGGAATCAGCATGGCAGCAATGGCTGAGATCCCTGTTGTTATTGTAAATAGCCAAAGGCCAGGGCCAGCAACAGGGGTTCCTACTTATAGCGGGCAGGCTGATTTAAACTTTACATTAAATGCTGGGCATGGCGATATTGTTAAATTTACAATTGCTCCAAAAGATGCAGATGAATGCTATGAATGGGGAGGAAGAATTTTAAATTTAGCTTGGAAATATCAAACACCAGCAGTTCTTTTAATTGATAAAGAAATTTCCGAAAGCACTTTCAATTTAGAAGTTAACAAAGAAATTAAAAAAGAGGATATTCTTTTATGGGATAAAGAAGGTGAATACAAAAGATACGAATTCACTGAAAATGGTGTATCTCCTTTAGCTTTTCCAGGAGATAACGCAGTTGTTAAAACTACAAGTTATGAACATGATGAATATGGATTAACAGTAGAAGAAAATGAAGAGCAGATCGTTAAAATGCAGGAAAAGAGATTAAGAAAGTTTGAAGCGATGAAGGAGGAGGTTGATCAGATGGAGGACGCTGTTAAAGTTTATGGGAAAAAAGATTCTAAAAATGTTTTAATAACATGGGGATCAAGCACAGGCCCATCAATTGAAGCTGCGGAAGATTTAGATATAAAAGTTGTTCAAATTGCTGTTTTAGAGCCTTTCCCAGATCAAATTTTCAATGAAATCGAAGAGGCAGAAAAAATTATCTGCGTAGAGCAGAATGCCTTAGGACAATTAGCAGGGCTACTAGCTAAAAACGGAATAGAAGCTGAAGAATTAATTTTGAAATATTCTTCAAGAGTAATTACTAAAGAAGAAATAAAAGATTTGTTAAAAGAAATAATATGATTAATTTAAACACAACTTGCAAAAATACATGGTGTCCTGCTTGCGGTAATTTCGGGATATTAGCAGCTTTTAAAAAAGCTATTGAAAATGAAGATTTAAATAAAATAGCTATTACTGCGGGAATTGGATGCCATGCCAAGATAGCTGATTACCTTAATATAAATTCCTTTTATTCTCTTCATGGAAGATCTATTCCAGCAGCAGAGGGAATTAAACTTGCGAATCCTGAAATGAAAGTAATCGTCTTTACAGGGGATGGAGATTCATTAGACGAAGGTATCGCTCACTTAATTCATGCAGCTAAAAGAAATAGCGATATTACTGTTATTCTGCACAATAATAGATTATTTGCTTTGACAACAGGACAATTTACAGCAGTTTCAGTAGAAGGCTTTAAAGGAAAATCTACTCCAATGGGTGCTCCTGAAAGTCCATTAAACCCACTTGAGCTTCTTTTAGCAGCTAATGCAACTTTTATAGCAAGGAGTTATAGTGGAAATATTAAGCATTTAGAAGAAACTATAAAAAAAGCAATGGATCATAAAGGTTTTTCTATTGTTGAAGTTTTAGAGCCATGCGTTTCATTCTTTAATACTTCAGAATATTATAATAAGAATACATATGTTTTAGAAGACAAAAACTTAGATTCAAGAGAAGAAGCGCTTTCAAAAATAAAAGAATGGGATTATACTATGGAAGACAAAAAAATTCCTTTAGGTATTTTTTACGATATAAAAAAAGAAGAATATCACAAAAGAGCATTAATTAATAAAAAAGAAGAAACAGTAGAAGAAATCTTGCTAGAACTTATATGAAAAAAGTAGTTTGCCTTGGCGGGGGAGGAGCAATGCCTAAGGCAGTGCTTCCTCAAATTAAAAATGAAGATATTGATCTTAAAGTAATTTCCGCTACTTTAGATTCGGGAGGATCGTCTGGCAAGTTAAGAAAGGATTATAATATTATTGCAGTAGGAGATTTAAGAAGAGCATTTTTAGAACTGTCTAGTTTGGATAATAAAGCAGTATTAGATTATAGGTTTAAAGACGGGCACAATTTAGCTAATTTAATTATAGCCTCTATTTTATTAAATGAAGAAAATCCAATCGATGTTTTAAATAATTTTTTTAAGACAATTCATAGGGTTCTGCCCATAACGCTTGAAACCGCAAATCTATGTGCTGAGCTTCAAGATGGAGGAGTTGTTGTTGGGGAAACTAATATTGACATTCCAAAGCATGATTCAAAGATTAAAAGAGTTTTTTTAGATAAAGACATTTTAATTTATCCCGAAGCATATGAAAAAATTATAGAGGCAGATGCTATTATCATAGGGCCAGGAGATTTATACTCTTCTCTTATCCAGGTTTTGCTCATTGCAAAAGAAGCTATTAATAAAAGCAAGGCCAAACTAATATATATTTGCAATCCAATAAATAAAAAAGGGGAGACAGATAATTTTACTGTTTTAGATTTTGAAAGAGAAATAGAAAAATATTTAAATAAGAAATTAGACCATGTTATTTTTAATAATGATAATAATATTTTTTCTAAGTTTGATTTAGTTTCATTTTCTCTGTATAATGATTCTAAGCATATTGGATTAAGCCTACTTAAAGAAAATGAATTAGCTTATGATCCAAAAAAGCTTGTTAATCAAATAATGAAACTAATATGAAAGCTATTATTTTAGCATCAGGAAACGGAGTAAGGTTTCTGCCTTTATCTAAAACCAATCCAAAGCCTTTAACTAAAATTTTAGGAAAATCTATTTTAGAGCACAATCTTTCTAATTTAGAGGGCATAATAGATGAAGCCTTTATTGTGATTGGATATTTAGGAGACAAAATAAAAGAAGCTATCGGCGATAATTACAATGGAATAAGAATAAAATATGTTTTAGATAATGAAATCATTGGAACAGGAAATTCTGCAAGGTTAGCTGCCGAACAAATTAACGATGATAAGATAATCATAATGAATGGAGATGACCTCTATCATAAAAGTGACATTAAAAAACTTTTCTCAAAGTGCCCTTCAATTGCAGTTAAAAAAGTAGAAGATCCACACAGTTTTGGAATTGTTTCAATTGAGAATGGTAAGGTTCTTCAAATCGAAGAAAAGCCTCAAAATCCAAAAAGCGATCTCGCAAACATAGGTCTTTATTGTTTTCCGAAATCAATTTTTAGTGAACAAATTGAAAAATCTGAAAGAGGTGAGTATGAAATTACGGATTATGTTAAAAAATTGATTGATTCAAATAATCTTAATTATGTAGAAGCTGATTATTGGATTCCCGCTTCATACCCTTGGGATTTGTTTAATATGGCAAATTCTCTTTTCAAAGATTTTAAATTTAAGAAATTAGGAAAAATTGAAAAAGGGGCAGTGATCAAAGGGAATATATATTTAGGA
>JAQVLF010000013.1 GCA_028704295.1 Minisyncoccota bacterium
GAGAGTATTTATAACTCTCTGACTTGATATTTTTTAACGAATCACCTCCTTATGAACCAAAATTAATTTAAATCAAATGTATAGAAAAGTCAAATAAACTAAAAGAGACGATTATTCGTATTCTCTTTAAGAATAGAACAACCGTCTCGCTTTCCGAAAAGGCGACAGTCTTGGGGGGAAAATGGACGCCTTCCCGTGAACCAAAATGATTTATTATCACCTCCTTTTTCGAATAAGAATGAGCTGAAGCTGTACAAGGGGGACGTAGAAACTTTAAAGTCTTTTTTTAACACCTCCTTTTTGTTATGCTTAAAGGATACCACAATTAGTAAAAAAATGTCAAATGTAAATAGTGCGCGAGGTGGGACTCGAACCCACGACCTTATGTTTATAAGACATACGCTCTTACCGACTGAGCTACACGCGCTTAGATGCCTAAGAGCTTCTCATATTCATCTCTTTCAAGAGTCTCCTTAGTTATAAGCTCTCTTGTCACCTTCTCTAAGATATCTTTGTATTTAACTAAAATCTCTTTGGCTTTTTTCTCTGCTTCTAATATAATATTTTTAATTTCATTGTCAATTTTAATGGCAGTATCTTCTGAATAATTTTTAGTCTCAGCTCCTTCGTATCCTAAAAATATGTCTTCATTCCTCTCCCCAAATACTATTGGCCCAAATGAAGACATTCCAAGACTTTTGACAATCCTTCTTGCTAATCGAGATGCTCTTTTCAAATCTTCTGATGCGCCTGATGAAACTTCCCCATAAACCATTTCTTCTGTTAGATATCCTCCCAAAAGAACTGCTATTTCTGAAACAAGATCAGACTTTCTTCTGAACCTTTTCTCTCTTTCAGGAACTTGAAGGGTGTACCCTGCTGCCATTCCTCTTGATATAATAGAAATTTTTCTAACAGGTTCACTGTTGGGCACAAATGAAGCTACGATTGCATGCCCCGCCTCGTGGTAAGCTGCAATTTCTTTTTCTTCTTTTGAAAATACCCTAGTCTTCTTTTCTGGCCCCAATAATACTTTTTCAATTGATTCTAATATATTTCTTTGAGAAACTTTTTCTTCTTCATTTTTTGCTGTTAAAATAGCAGCTTCATTAACAACATTTTCTAAATCAGCCCCAGAAAAACCAGGAGTTCTTTCTGCTACTTCCCTTAAATTAACGTCCTCTCCTAAAGGCTTGCCTCTTGCATGAATTTTTAAAATATCTTCCCTTTCATTAATGTCTGGAAGATTGACGACAACTTTTCTATCAAATCTGCCTGGACGCAAAAGCGCTGGGTCTAAAACATCAACTCTATTAGTAGCGCCCAAAATAATGATCTTATCATTTTTTTCAAATCCATCCATTTCAGTTAAAAGTTGATTTAAGGTTTGTTCTCTTTCTTCATTTCCTCCCGACATTGAAATACCTCTTACTTTTCCAATACTATCTAATTCATCAATAAAAATTAAACATGGTTGTTGCCTTTTTGCAGTTTCAAAAAGATTTCTAACTCTGCTTGAACCAACTCCTACAAACATTTCAATGAATGATGACCCTGACACGTAAAAGAAAGGAACATTTGACTCTCCTGCAATTGCTCTTGCGAGGAGCGTCTTTCCACATCCAGCAGGACCGACTAATAATACTCCTTTCGGAATCTTAGCCCCCATTTTCATATACTTGCCAGGATGCTTTAAAAAATCTACAATTTCCTTTAATTCTTCTTTTTCTTCTTTTAATCCCGCAACATCGCTAAAATTGATTTTCTTACCGTTTTGCACAAACATTTTAGCTTTTGGTCTTGTGAAATCAAAAGTCTGAGTAATGCCGCCTTTGCTTTTTCTAAAGAAAAAGAAGAAAAATACTCCCAGCAATACAAAAGGCAAAACAACCATTAAAAGAAATGGCCATAACCACTCTGAGCTGTCCTCCTTATACACAAAACTAATATCTTCTAGTTTTGATTGATCTAATTCAAAATATGACAAATTCTCTGTTAGCGTTATTCCCGGCTCTTTTTTTGATTTAAGTAAAGACTCGTCTTTTAGTTCAACTCTGATATCATTTTTGTAAACCTCGATTTGTTTTACTTCCCCGTTATTAATGTATTCTACTATTTTAGGAATAGAAGCTTCACTAACGTTTTTTTGAGCAAAATAATTAAAATCAAACACGCTTAAAAAAGCCCAAAGTGAAATAAAAATTAGGACAACAAAAAATATGTTTTTAATGAGTCCCTTAAAAAAGGGGTTTCTTTTTTTCATATAGAAAACTAATTATTTTTTTACGATTTTAAGAGACATCCAATGTCTTTCTGGCTGAAAGCTTAATATCTTGAAATCGTATTCCTTGTTTAATTCAAGCTCTTCTTGCATTTTCTTTTCTGTACCAAACTCTGATACATGAATCAAGCCTTGAATTTTTGAACTGTCATTATCAACATTGTCTCTCAATACTTGCACAAAAGCTCCAAATGAATTCAATTTCAAAATCTTTCCCTTAATAATATCTCCTACCTTGTATTTTAAGCTTTTCCAAGGATCTTCTTTTAACTTCTTAATTGATAGAGAAACTCTTCCTTGTGATACATCAATAACTTCTGCCTTAACTTCTTCTCCAATTTGAATAATTTCAGCTGGGTCTTCAATCAATTGCCAATCTAATTCTGAAATGTGTACTAATCCTTCTATTTCTTTTCCTCCTACTGCAAATTTCATAAATGCTCCAAAATTAACAATTCCTGAAATGATTCCCTCTACAATATCTCCTACGTTAATTTTAGAAATTACATCCTCGATTTCTCCTGTTTCCTTAGAATTTTCGGTTAAAATTACTTGTCCTCCTTTTTCATCAAAGTCTAATACCTTTACTTCAAATTCCTTTCCAATAAAAGACTGCAATTTTCTTAATATCTTTGTTTTATCACCTTCTGGAACCCTTGGATAATTGTTAGAAGATAATTGTGAAGTTGGCAAGAATGCTGGAAAACCAAATAATTGACTGATCAGACCTCCTTTGTTAACTTTTTCAATTTTAACATTGAAAGGCTTGTCTTCATCTTTAACTTCCTTGATTTTCTGCCAAGCTAATTCTCTTGCAGCTTCTTTCAAAGATAATTCTACAAAACCTTCTTCATTCTCAGAAGTAACAACCTTTACTGAAATAGGGTCACCTATCTTTAAGTTCTTCAAGATATTCTTTGCACCCTGATACTCTGATCCATAAATCACACCTGTCTTAGCAGGTCCAATATCTAGATAAATACAGAGATTCTCTATAGCCAAAACCGTGCCATTGATAATGTCACCCGGTCTAGGTACCTTTACTGTGTCGTTTAATTTTTGTAATGTGTCGTTTTGCATACCATTCTTATAGCATAAAAAAAACACATAATCAAGGGTTATGCTTTAAACACTTAGTTAGAGGCTAATTCTGAGATTCTTTTATTATATTCCTCTTGAGAAATATTTCCGTTTGCGAGCATTGAGTTTAGGCCTGCGATGTAGTTTTGTTTGATTTGAGAGGAGGATAGAGCTGCATTATATGTTCTCACATCATCGATTGTTCCTATAAAATCTCTGTTCTGCGAAGAGTTATCACTTACGAGAAAAAAATGTGTTGTTCCATTATAGTATAAATTACCCGTTTGATCATTTCTTGAGTTTTCTAAAACCCCATTAACATATATTTTCACAATTGAGCCATCGTAAGTTCCTACTACATAGTAAAATTCATTAAGCGCATATGTATGTTGTGAATCCAACATTACATCATTCGCTGTAGTAGTTCTGAATCTAAATTTATTATTACTTATATACGCCAAGCCTGTATTGCCCGAATTATAAGAAATAATTTGAGAAACTCCATAAACCGGAGCCGCGTCACTATTAATAGCAGTTGGTTTTGCCCATGCTTCAAAGGTGATTTCTTTTAATATTATTGAGGCTTCTGTTTTAATAAGATAATCGCTCGCACTTAATTGTAAACATTTATTAGTAATACAATCGTTTCCATTCTTTATTTGAGGAAGACCAGTAATTGACAAATCATTATTTTCCCATGTGTCCCTAACATCTCCAGTCTGTGCATTCCCGCTTTCTGTGGGTCCTTCATCAAAAGTCCACTCAGAAACTAAGTTTAAAAGCATAGAGTTTTGAACGTTTGAAGAAAAAGCTTTAGCACGAGCAAATGTTGCATTAGAAACAGACGAAGAAACAGTTACCATAATAACTCCTGCTATAACTCCAATGATAACTATTACTACAAGTAGTTCTATTAAAGTAAAAGAAGTGTTCTTTTTCATATGTACATGGCTTATTTTTTTCATCAATTAAAATATTACCATATATATATATATATAACGCAAGTCAAATAAAAAACAGGGCTTTTAAGCCCTGCCCAATATTATTTGCAAGCGTCTAGATTTTGTATTCCGCAAATGATTGAAGAAATAGCATTAATATCAGCTTCTTTTCCAACCTTTTCTCCTGAACCTACTCTAAAGTATTTATCAGCTATAACTAGGAGTGGCATTGATCCATCGCTATAATCAAAAAAGTAATCTTCGTTCTCATCTGAATCCATGTAATCATAAACAACAATATCATTTCCAAATTTAGCCTTGATTTGGTTTAAAACATCATACTCCCATGTTGAGTGGCTATCGTATGAAACTCCGTAAAAATATACAGGCACCTTATTATCAATCAATTTAATATCGATACTTTTTTCTGAAAAACCATTTAAAAGCTCGTTGTCATCCATGTTTAAAACATCTCCCATAAAGATCTTTTCTCCGTTCTTTGTCACATAAAATTCTGTTAATTGATCTCCAATTTGAAATTGTAACTTGTATAAACTAGAATCTTTGTCTTCCTCTACTTTTTTAAGAGAAACTGTATTGTCTCCTTCAAAATATTCATCTAAGTAAGCAATTGTTTTTGAAATTACCTCTGTAGAATCAACTTCGCCTTCTTCTGAAACAATATTTCCTGTCTTAGGATCAATATATGTTCCAACTATTTGTCCATCGATATTATACTCTACCTTCTTTAATTCTCCATTGTATAGATCTACAACAGAAGCTTTGTTCTCTAGTATTTTTTGATTTTCATTAAGAACAAAGAAAACTCCGAACGCCATAATAGCGCATACTAGGCAAGTTAAGATAATTTTATTTCTTGTTTGGTCTTCCATATATTTTTAAATTATATTGATTATAATGTAATACCTCTTTGAGCTAATAATGATTTTAAAATTAACATTAAAAGTAGTCTGAATAATTCATTTTTATTCATTTCAGTTAATGGCTTTGTTGTAATAACACCATTATAGTTGTATGTTTTTTGCTCTTTAATTTTTGTAGAAGTTTCTATTGTCGCTGTGTCGCTGCTTGTTGGAACGTTAACTGCCTCATTTGACTGGCTTATAGTAAAGTTTCCCATCCTTTCTGCAGTAGAACCCTTGCCGTCATTAGCCTCTAGCTTATAATATACAGTTCCAGCTAAAAGTCCTGTTAAATTAAAACTGTGAGAGGTTTTTAATTCTTTATCTTCTAATGTTTCAGTATGGTTTTCTTGGCTTATTCCATATTTTACAGTTGTAGAAGCAAGATCGTTTGTGTTGAATGTAATTGTAGCACTATTTTCAGTTGCACTAATGTTTATATTTGAAATAGTTAAATAATTAATATCGCTGCCGCCACCGCTTCCAGACGAATTCGCTATCTGAGTATAAACTACAAATTCAGTAAAATGATTTGTAAAAACAAATAAGTCTGAACCGCTATTAATTTTGCATTCTGAATTTTCCCCTAATGTAGGATTTAGACTATCGCAAGTATTTTCTATTTCTGCAAATATACTGTTTTTTACAAAACCAACTTTCTTTCCGGCTTTATTAGGAAAAGTAATTTTAACTGGTTTTGTAAAACTTAAGTTTTGATTCTCTAAACCAATTTTAATAGCCGATTCAACAAAATTTGTATAGCCTTCTATTTCTTCAGGAGAAACTGATGGATTTAAACTTAAATCTGTTGGAAGCATCATTTGTCCATTCCATCCATTAGGTCCAGTAATTTCTGTACTTTGAGGAATTACAACCTGCATTCCATTTATATTTTGAGAAGTGATTGTAAGGTCTTGTGATACACTTACTTTATTATTCTCCACTGTAAACTTAACTTGTGGCTCAGATACATTGGCAGGAATCTCAATATTTCTTAAACTTGAGCCTTGAGGAATTTCATAAGCAACCCCATCTTCGACAGTAATTTCTGTAATTTTTTTCTTTTCTTCTAAAATTTTATTAGCTATTGCTTCTATAATAGAAGGATCTGGAGTAATTTTTAAATTATGCTCGTCCCCCTGAAGCGCAACTTCCATTCCACCATAATTTACTGTTATTTCAAATGGCATGCCCACTGTTAAAGTTTCATTCGCATATCTTCCATTGTAGTTTCCTGAAACATTAAAATCATTTCCATTCCTTTGAATATTAATGCTATTATCTCCATCAACTATGCTTGCTCTTGTAAATGTCTCACTTGAAGAAAAAGTATAGGCATCTCCGCTTTCATTAGTTCTAGTAACTGTTATGTCTTTTCCATTTTGACTTACAGCATTAAAACTAAATGGATCGTGATTTACTAAAACTCTATTAAAGAAAGCGTCTGATATAGCTGTTGAAACAGTGAAAATTATATGGCTTGAAGAAATAATTTCAGAGCCCAAGTCTGTAATTTTATCTTCATTAATATCAATTTCCGTTAAAGAAGACGCATCTGAGGAAATATTCTTTCCATTATAATTTGCCTCAATAGTCCAACTTTCGCCACTTTTTGTTACTGATAAATTATTAGAAGTTCCTGTAAATTCGAAATCTAAACTTTGAATAGAATCATTAGCAGTTACCTCGTAAGTTTCAAATTCCGCACCAATGCTTCTAGTTAAAGTAACTTCTAAATCATTAACATTTATTACTGTATCTGCTCCTGCAAATACATTACCAGTTAAACATAAAAATGTTGCCAACGTTATAAATCCAAATTTCTTAAACATATTCTTTTTTTTATTATTTTTATTCATTATACTATATTTTTCTAAAAAATCCATATTTACAATAAATGCTCTTTTCCGTAAAATAAGGTGTTCAAATTAATTTTGTAATACGTGCCTTCTTTTAATTCAATACTATTCAAAGCTTCTTCTTTTAATTCTGCTTCGTTAAATGATATTTGCTCTGTATAATTTTCAGATTCTTCCCCATATTCCATAGTTATAATATTATCATTATTCACAATTAACTCCCTTGTCTTAATTTCCTCTACTTCTGATATGATTTCATCATATAATCTTCCTCTTTCTTGAATTTGAATCTGAGGAAAAGCATCAACCCTTGCATTGAAGATAAGGTAGCCGTCATTTGGTCTATAACCTGGCTCAATGTCTCCTAAGTCAAATGTTAAACTATCTCCTAAAATATTTACATTAAGATCATCAACATCATATTTTGATCCGTCATAATTATGATACCACTTTACACTGTTTTCGAAATTAATATCTTGCTCTGAATTCACTTCAATGGTTGCTTCACTAATATAGTCTTCGAAATCATCAGCTGTTAATTTAGAGATTACAGTGACCTTGTTTTCTAATCCATAAGATAATGTAATTGTAATTTTTGCATTTTTAGCTATTTTTGTAGAAGCATTATGATAATAAACAGAAAATCTCAATTCGTCTCCTAAAGTAATATCCATTAAATCCCTTACCCATTCTTGAGTTCCAGCACTTTTTGTATGATTTCCAAGCCTTAAAGGAAAATCAGCTGTATTATTATTGAAAACACCTTTCTCGGGCTTAGCTTCTTCATAATATGAAGAAGTATCAACCTCTATCTCATTAAAACCTTTAAGCTCTGCTTCATTAATTAATTTGTATGAAACAAGGTAAAGGAAAGTGTCTTCCTTTGTTAATTCATATTCAAAGCAATTATCTTGTCCTTTGTATATGATATTTTCATTGTTGTCTAAGATAATAGTTCCTGTTGAACCAATCCCTTTCTCAAAGCTTAATTTAATTTTGTTTGTATTTACTTTAGATATATTAATATTGGATACATCTCCCGGTCTTACTGTAAATTCTGTTTTAGTAGATTCATATGTTTTTGAAGTATTTGATAGAGTGATTGTATATGAATATGTTTCACCTTTACTTAATAGTTTTGAATCTAATCCAAATGTATAAGGAGTGTCTTTTGTAAATTGTCCTTCTTTTTTATCTTGAAGAGCAATAGTGTTATCTTTGTTGTAGATAGTTAATACTGCTTCATTAACATAAATGTCTTTATGACCAGTTGAAGAAATTTCAAAATTAACAATGGTGCCTTGTTCGCTTTCATTAATAGAAGAATTCTTAAGTATAGGCTCACCAACAACTGTTTTTGTTGTAAAATTAGATTCATTTCCATATGAACATCCTGCTTCATTACATGCTTTTGCTCTAAAGTAGTATGTTGTTTCAGTGTCTAAGTTAGTTAAAGCTAATTCAAAAATATTAGATGTTAGTTCTTTGATTTCAGTATAGTTACCTGATTCTTTTCCATATTCAAAAGATAATGAAACATTGTTTGACCCACCATTATTTAGTAATTCACCTTTTATGATTGCTTCTGTTTCAGTGATATTTATTGCTTCAAGGGTTTTAACTTGAGGAAGAACAATGTTTGGAATTTCTGTATAATATGATCCTACTTCAACTTCTTTTTCGTTAAATCCTTTAAGTTCTCCTAAATATGAATTAAAGTATAATGAAGTGTCAGTGGAAGATAAGCTGTATTCAAAAGATTCTTCATTTCCGTTATATACAATATCGTCATTATTATTTAGGACAATAGTTTTGTCTGATCCTTCTCCTTTTTCAAAGACTAATCTAATTTTATTCACACCTGCCTCTGCAACAGCAATATTTGAAACATCCCCCGGTCTTATAATAAATTCTACCTCCTCACTTTTATGTATTTTAGATGAATTTTCTAAAGTTAATGAATAGAAATATTTTTCACCTTTAGAAAACATTGAAGAATCTATATTAAATGTATATGAAACATCTTTTTTAAATTCTCCATATTTCACGTCTTCAAATATATTGAAATTATTTTCATCAAAAATGTTCAAAGTCACTTTTTCGACATAAATATCTTTATGCCCAGTATCTTCAATTTCAAATGAAATAGTGCTTGTATCCTTTCCTTCTTCAAATGAAGATGTTTTAAGTAAAGATTCTAAAATATGCATGGCTGTTTTAAAGCTCTTTTCTTCTCCAAAATTGCATCCTGCTTCATTGCAAGCTTTCGCTCTAAAGTAGTATGTTGTTTCAGTGTCTAAGTTAGTTAAAGCTAATTCAAAAATATTAGATGTTAGTTCTTTGATTTCAGTATAGTTACCTGATTCTTTTCCATATTCAAAAGATAATGAAACATTGTTTGACCCACCATTATTTAGTAATTCACCTTTTATGATTGCTTCTGTTTCTGTAATATCAATAGCTTCTTTTGTATTAACTTGAGGCAATTCAATTTGAGGTACTTCCTTAAAATATTCTGAAACACCAACCTCTACTTCATTAAAGCTTCTAATTTCCGTCTCGTTTACTATCTTGTATGCAATAAAATAAAGAAAAGTATCACTTGAAGATAAATTATAGTCAAAATGATTTTCTTCTCCTTTAAAAACAATATTTCTTTCACTGTTCAAAACAATTGTTCCAAGAGATCCTTCTCCTTTTTGAAAAGAAAGGCTAATTTCATTTACTCCTTTTTCATCAATAGTGATATTTGAAACATCTCCTGGCTTTGTTATAAAGCTTACTTTTTCTTCTTCTGATGCTTTAGATGAATTTTCTAAAATTAATGAATAAAAATACATCTCTCCTTTTTTTAAAGACCTTATATCTAGCTCAAATATATATGGAATATCTTTTTCAAAATTTCCTTCTTTTATTTCGGTTAACACAATTTCATTATTTTGATTAAAAATTTTCAAACTTGCTTTTTCCACATAAATACTTTTATTTCCTGTATTTTCAATTTCAAATGTAAAAAGACTTTTATCTTGTTTTTCTTCAAAAGAAGCGTTTTTTAGTATCGGGGCGTTAATCATCATATTTGTTTTAAAATTAGATTCTTTTCCATATGAACAACCTGCTTCATTACAAGCTTTTGCCCTAAAGTAGTATGTTGTTTCAGGGTCTAAGTTAGTTAAAGCTAATTCAAAGTTAGAAGATTCTAGTTCTTTAATTTCAGTACAGTTGCCGGATTCCTTCCCATATTCAAAAGATAGCGATACATTGTCTGATCCTCCATTATTTAATAGTTCACCTTTAATTAAAGCTTCTGTCTCAGTAATGTTTATTGCTTCAAGGGTTTTAACTTGAGGCAAAGTAATTGCCGGAACCTCGGTATAATACGATCCTACTTCAATCTCTACTTCACTAAATCCTTTAAATTCTGCTTCATTAATTTCTGTATACGAAATAAAGTAAAGATACGTGTCTTCTTTGGATAAATTATACTCAAATAATTCTTCGCTTCCTTTATATACTACATTTCCCTCTCTATTCAAAACAATTGTTCCAAGAGATCCTTCTCCTTTTTCAAAACTTAATTTAATCTTGTTTGAATCTATTTTAGCAATACTAATGTTTGATACATCTCCTGGCCTTACTGTAAATTCTTTCTTATCGCTTTCATGTGTTTTAGAAGTATTTTTTAAAATTATTGAATATGAATATGTCTTGCCCTTTAAAAATACTGATTTATCTAATTCAAAAGTGTATGAAGTATCTTTTTTAAATTCACCTACTTTTTTATTATTATAAACAAGATTATTTTCTTCATTATAAATATTTAGGATTATTTCATTAACATAAATATCCTTGTGCCCAGTATCTTCAATTTCAAATGAAATAGTGCTTGTATCCTTTCCTTCTTCAAATGAAGATGTTTTAAGTAAAGATTCTAAAATATGCATGGCTGTTTTAAAGCTCTTTTCTTCTCCAAAATTGCATCCTGCTTCATTGCAAGCTTTCGCTCTAAAGTAGTATGTTGTTTCAGGGTCTAAGTTAGTTAAAGCTAATTCAAAAATATTAGATGTTAGTTCTTTGATTTCAGTATAGTTACCAGATTCCTTCCCATATTCAAAAGATAGCGATACATTGTCTGATCCTCCATTATTTAATAGTTCACCTTTAATTAAAGCTTCTGTCTCAGTAATGTTTATTGCTTCAAGGGTTTTAACTTGAGGCAAAGTAATTGCCGGAACCTCGGTATAATACGATCCTACTTCAATCTCTACTTCACTAAATCCTTTAAATTCTGCTTCATTAATTAATTTGTATGAAACAAGGCAAAGGAAAGTGTCTTCCTTTGTTAATTCATATTCAAAGGAATTATCTTCTCCTTTGTATATGATATTTTCATTGTTGTCTAAGATAATAGTTCCTGTTGAACCAATTCCTTTCTCAAAGCTTAATTTAATTTTGTTTAAATCTAATTTAGATATATTAATATTGGATACATTTCCTGGCCTTACTGTAAATTCTGTTTTAGTAGATTCATATGTTTTTGAAGTATTTGATAAAGTAATTGTATATGAATATGTTTCACCCTTATTTAGCACTGCTGAATTTAATTCAAATGTATAAGGAGTGTCTTTTGTAAACTGTCCTTCTTTTTTATCTTCTATTGCAATATTGCTATCTTTGTCATAGATAGTTAATACTGCTTCATTAACATAAATGTCTTTATGACCAGTTGAAGAGATTTCAAAAGCATAAAAAATCTTATTCTCTTCTTTTTGATTAAAAGAAAAACTTTTAAGAGATGGCGCTGGCACTAAATCTTTTTCAAAATGAATTGAAAATTTATACCAATTATCACCTTTTTGAAGATAATATGTAAAATCACCTTCTTTTTCTTGATCAAAAAATATAGTAGAAGTTTTAACGCTAATAGTTTTTCCTTCTCCGCTTGCGATTTCATACAAAGGAGAATGTGAAAAACTAATGTTTGGAATAGCATATTCATAATATATCTTTCCATCAACTTCTTTTACATTTCCTGTTTTATTTGCAGCAACAGTTTCAACTCCTAAAAGAGATATTTCTGCTGTATATTCTATATCGTCAAACAGAACAGTATAAATATATTCACCCTTATCCTCAACTCTTATATTTAAATCATTTATTGTTTCAAAATCACTACTATCTTTTATTCTTCTCTTAATTTCAATTGCCTTTGTTAAATCTATGGTTTTTCCATTTTTATCTAAAAGCTCATACTCTTTCTTAACTCCTGTTCCATCTATAATATGCTGCCTCAAAGAAAAAGTAGCTTCTTCTTTATTAAAAATTTGAGGAATCTCAAATTGACCTGAAACTTCGTTTTGAGCCACATCCTTAACCAAAAGAGGAATGCTATCTTGATTTCTTATTGTCTCAGCCTCGGGTCCATCAATTTCAATGGCAAACTCTGATTCATTTTCAGCCATTATGATCTTAACGGTCGTGTCCACATACTTTAAGACATATTCATTTGTATCTTTAAAAACATCAATGCTGACAAGAGACATTGATCCCTTTTTAATTTTAACATGCCAGCCATAATATGTTTTAAACGTGCCAGTATAATATCCTTTGTATAAAATGGCATAAAGATCGCTTCTTAATTCAACCTTTAAATATGATAACGGTTCATTGGAAGCCAACTTATATATATCAACTCCTCCATTATTATAGCTTTGAATATCTAATTTAGGATCGTTTGTATCTATATAACAGGAATTCAATTGTCCGTCCAAGGGTTCTTTGTCATTGATTAAAATTTTTTCAAGATTTATCCCTTGAGCCTCGCTATCATACTTTATGCTTCTTTTATATTTGAAATTATTAGCATCAATTTTAGAAGATTCTGCGTTATCAACATCGTTAATATACCCTTCCGAATCAATTGAAATTTTAACTGAAGAAACAGACTCTCCCTCGTTTGTTATTTTGATATAATAGTCTCCTTCTTTCAATTTAGAATGTCCTTCAATTTCTTCTTCTAATGCTTCGTCTCTATAATATTTAACCTTGAAACCTTCATGAGCTGCCTCAACTTTTGAAGTGGAAATAATAAAAAGGCACGCTATAATAAAAAGCGCTATTAATAATTTCTTATTGTAACTCTTATTCGACATGTTAAATTAGTAAATAAATTATTTACTTTAAACTAAAACATTTAACATGTTTTGTCAAGAGTTTGCATTATTTTGCAGTGCCACTAAAGATAACGTATCCATCGTTTGGACTATAGCCCAAATTAACATCTCCCAATAAAACCATTACTCCATTATTAGCGAAATCTATTTTTAAATCATCAATTTCATATTTGCCATTATAGTTGTGATACCATTTTGCAACATCATCAAGCTCGATATCTTGATTAATAATTAGGCTGCCAACATGGCTATTAAAATTATCTGAAGATATGGTTGATATTGCTTTACCTTCATTGAAAGATAGATAAAGAGCAGTATTTTGAGATATTATATTGCTAGAATTATGATAATAGACGCAAAATTTTAATTTATCTCCCTTGCTTACATTCAAATTAGTCATCCATTCTTTAGAAGAATTTACATTAGCCACTCTCAAAGGATAATCAATAGAATTTTGATTAAAGTATCCCTTTTTCACTTTATCTACACTCAACGTCTCTTTTTTCCCAAGATCCAAAAATACCTCGTTTTGGGCAATGTCTTTGACTGAAACCAAAAGATTTTTCTCTGATCTTAATTGTTTTGCAATCGGTCCAATAACTTCTAAGGTAAATTGTGTCTCGTTTTGATTTACGCCAACTTTTGCCTCTGAACCAGCATATTTTAAAGAAAAATCATTCTTATCTTTAAAAACATCCGCAAAAATTATGCTTCCACCGTCTTTTTGAGCCACTACTTGCCACTCAAAATCAGTGTCACTATTTTTATGCAAAATGACGTACAAATTTTTGCTTAATTCTACTTTTAAAAATGAAAGAGCTTCATTTGCAGTTAGCGTATAAGTGCTAGCCTTGTCGGTTATACTTTGCTCAACATTAACAATTGGAGGTATATTGTCTTCTTCCGCAAAAACATTAACAAAGTTAAAGGATAAAAGAATTACAATAAAAGAATAAAGCTCTATCAATAATTTTTTGTTATTGATAAACATATTTTTTTATTTTATTAATCTTAATTAAATTATACCTTATTTTTATTTAATTTTCAACTTAATTGTCTTTTTTATTTATTAATGTTAAAATTCTTCTGGCACATAAAATAGGAGGAGGCTTGCATGAGTGAATGCACTTGGTGTAACGCAACTATTGAAAGCAACGCAGAGTACTATTTGAGCTGGAAAGGTAAAAGAGTAATAATAAAGCCAGGATTTAAGTTCCCTCTTAATCCTTGCATATGCCCAGAATGTTTTTCTTCAAGAATTCAAAAATATATTGACGAACGAAGCGGCTTTGTTAAAAAGTTCTTAGAAATTAGAAACAATAAAGTTTCGGTAAACATGAAAAACTTTTGGGAAGCATGCAGATGCCCAAATACCGTAACAGAGGACGGTTATGGATGGGATGTCGAAGATTTTTGGTGGGCTATCGGCATCGTCACTGCCCAAAACGAAGGCTATCGTTTTAACTGGGGAGGAGAATCTATACAAGCTCTCAAAGGAAGACGAGGTTATTATTCTTTTATAGATAAAACAACTATTCTTGAATATGTAAAATATGAATTTGCAGATACAGGGGTTAAGAGTAGGCGTGGCATTTGCCTTGTCTCAGAATATATATCTCCAGAAGAAATTTAACTTACTTTTTATGTAAAGTTTTAGGGGTATAGTGACGGATACAAGGTTATCCGCTTTTTTATTACAAAAATTGACTTTAGTCCTCACATGAGCTAATAAAAAAATAGCACAGAGGTGCATTTATGAAGCCTATGAAACGGAGGATAAATCCTTTTTCTATTCGAGAAAACGATCTCCCGAGGGCGTGGGCAAAGCTTTTAAAGCAAGGTCTTCGCAATGAACGACCGGTTGTTTTTGGTGACATAAAAGATCCAAAAACGCTCCGAGGGGAAATTCGTTCGATGGTTGTTCTTGAAGGAAACGCCATTGATCAAATCCTGAATGGAGTTGAGGTACTTGGAAATGATCCGAGATTCAAGTTCGGCCCTGGATACGTCCAGATGTATGTCAATGAATATACGATGGAGTATGTAGGCCAGCAGCGAAGCCTACCTGATGGACACAAAAAGAAATTTTCTTACACTTACTACGATCGCTTCCGATACTACCCCACCCCAACAGGATCATTCGACCAAATCGAGGCTCTGAAAAAGAACCTTGGGGAAGCTATTGAAAATGGCATCTTCTCGAATAGGCATCAAATGATCACTTGGATCCCATGGATCGATGCTTATTCAAATAGCCCACCATGCTTACAACGAGTATGGGTAACTCTTGTTGATGAAAAATCGCTTGCAACTCGTCTTGACTGGAGATCAAGAGATCTTTATGGGGCTTGGCACGTGAATCTTGTTGCTGTGGCCAACATGCTCCAGAGAGACATTGCAAGACCTCTCGATTGCAAGATTGTAGAGATTGTAGACACTTGCGATTCCCTGCACATTTACAACGGCACTGGGAAGAAGCAAAGCAGGCTGTGAAGGCTTTTCAAATATGATCTAGCCTTCACACCATTTTTCCACAAAACCTCAGTATTTTCTAATCCAATAAACGGCATGAAACGAAAGATGTAAATGTGAGCATCTTTTGAGGTACGTGTTTAAAATTTTTAAATAATTCTTCTTTTGCTTTTTGCATTTCCTCTGCAAAATCATTGTCGCTTTTAGCATATGCTATCTTATCTAACATTTCAAGCGTAATCCCTGGCTTTAAGTGTTTTTCACAGTTAGGAAGAGATTTAAATTTATCATAAGGAGTCATGTATATAT
>JAQVLF010000046.1 GCA_028704295.1 Minisyncoccota bacterium
ATATATATATATAACGCAAGTTGGTTTTAATCTAATGTCAACAAAAAAACTCTGCAGCGTTTCATATTGGTAGTTTGTGCAGAGTCTTTAAAAAACTTGTGTTAAAGGATTTTATCGCAGTGCAAAAATAATCTTTCTTGAAAGCTTGTCTTTTAGTTCAGAATAAGCTTCAAGGCATTTGACCCTTTCTTTAAAATCAAAGGTCATGACTCCTTTCCTGTTCAAATGGTTAAGTACGCTTAAAACCCCTTCTTCAGAGACCTGCGATTCTGTATATCCCCTAAGCAATGCAATTATTACGTCAGGAAATTTTGGGCAATCCGCCAGCCTGTATGCTCCATTTTGAAGAGCTCGCATAGTTAGCGCTACATTTCTATTAACCAGTTTTTCTATGTTTTTACACGATAATGCTAACAAATAAATTCCTCCATACAAGTTGTTTTGAGAAACAACTATAAAAAAGATATACTATTTTTCAAATTGTTGCAAGAAATGACATGAAAAAGCCTGCTCTTGAGCAGGACTTTCTTAATAGCATCTTAGTACATTCCGGGCATTCCACCCATATTTGGCATTGGAGCAGGATTTTCTTCTTTTTTAGGAGCAACAACGCATTCAGTTGTTAAAAGCATTGAAGCAGCTGAAAGTGAATTTTGGATACATGATCTTACAACTTTTGTAGGATCAACAATTCCTGCTTCGTACATATTAACAAACTTATCATTTAAAGCATCATAACCCTCGTCTAAAGAAAGCTTTTTGACTTCTGATGCAATTACTGCGCCATCTTTTCCTGCATTTTCCGATATCTTTCTAATAGGCTCTTCCAAGGTTCTTTTCATGATTTCCACTCCGACCTGTTCTTCTCCCTCAAGTTCTAATGCTTCTAAAGCTTTTTGACACCTTAAAAGTGCTGTTCCTCCTCCAGGAACAATACCTTCTTCAATAGCTGCTTTTGTAGCTGCTAAGGCGTCCTCTACTTTATGTTTTCTTGCTTTTTGCTCAACTTCTGTTGCAGCGCCTACTTTAATAATAGCAACGCCTGAAGATAATTTTCCCAATCTTTCCTGCATTTTTTCTTTATCAAATTCAGACTTTGTATTTGAAATTTGAGCTTTTATTTGCTTAATCCTTGCTTCAATGTCGTCCTTATTTCCCTTTCCTTCTGTAATAATTGTGTGATCCTTGTTAACAACAACTCTTCTTGCAGAACCCAAATCCTTTAATTCAACATCTTCTAATTTTGTTCCCAAATCAGATGAAATAACCTGCCCTCCTGTTACAATTGCAACATCTTGAAGCATATCTTTTTTTCTGTCTCCAAATCCAGGAGTTTTTGTTGCAACTAAATTAAATGTTCCCCTTAGCTTGTTTAAAATAACAGTAGCAAGTGCTTCCCCCTCAAATTCATCTGCAACAACTAAAACATCTTTCCTTCCAGTCTCCATTATTTTCTCAAGCAATGGCAATATTTCTTTAATGGAAGATATCTTTTTGTCAGTTACTAATATATATGGGTTATCTAAAACTGTTTCCATTCTTTCTGCATCAGTTGCCATGTATGGAGAAACATAACCCTCGTCATATTGAAGTCCTTTTACAATTTCTTTTTCAATGCCTAATTTTTGTGATTCTTCAATTGAAACTGGACCATCTACTCCAATTTCAGCAATTGTGCTTGCAATTAACTTTCCTAATTCCTCGTTTTCAGCTGAAATTGTTGCAACTTGAGCATATTTTTCTTCTGTGTCAATTTTCTTTGACATTTTTTTAAGCTCTTCAATAACAACGTTAGCAGATTTTTCAAGTCCTCTTTTGATTGCAAGAGGATTTGTTCCTGCTGTTACGTTTTTAAGCCCTTCTCTTATTAAAGTCTGCGCTAATAATGTAGCTGTTGTTGTTCCGTCTCCTGCAACTTCATTTGCTTTTTCAGCAACTTCCTTAACTATTTGGGCTCCCATATTCTCAACCGCATCTTCAAATTCTATTTCTTTAGCAATTAAAACACCGTCATTTGTAATTGTAGGACTGCCAAAAGATCCTCCTAAAACAACATTTCTTCCTTTTGGACCTAAAGTTACTGTCACAGCATTAGCTAATTTATCAGCGCCTTCTTTTAATTTTTTTCTAGCTTCTTCATTGTAAAAAATTTCTTTTGCCATATTTTTAATCTTCAATTACTGCCAAAATATCATCTTGGCTAGCTATTAAATATTCTTTGTCTAAGACCTTTGCTTTAGTAGGGCCATATTTAGAAAATATGACTTTATCTCCTACTTTTACTTCTATTTTAGGATCAGAGCCTATTGCAACAACTGTTCCCTGATCCGGAGTTTCGTCCCCTGATTGTGGGAGCACAATGCCTGATCTTGTCTTTTCTTCTGGCTTAATAGCCTCAATAACTACGTGATTTGTTAAAGGTTTTAATTTCATTTTATATAATTTTAATTAATTAGCAGTTATGACCTTTTATTGCTAATATTAGCTGATTTTAAAAAATTGTCAAAATTGACAGTCAAATATTTGTAGTTTATAATAGCAATCATGAAAAATAACGCAGCTACTTATATAGTCGTGGAAACACACATTTCATTATTGATCTAACAAAGCTCTTTGGTGCTCCAATTAAAAAGAAGGCAAGAAGAATAAACAACTCTAAAACTTGCTTTTTTTATTGATACCATTTTCTCTTTACTAAAATATTTTTAATTATCAACTAAAACCATTCTCACCTCCTTGAATTCATACCCATTATCTCCTTTTACATAGACAGGATATTGCAAAATCTCGTTATTCAACCATTTAAAATATTCTGCTTCATAAAAATACAAAGCTTCGTTTTCTTCCGCATTAACTAAATCATTACTTCTCTTATTGTTAGTAATATCTATAAAATAAAGTGAGTCTTCAGTTAAATAACCCATTCTTCTTCCATCCGGAGAAAGCTTTGTTGCATGATTATAGCCAAAAACAGTACAGTAATAATCTAGCTTATCCAATTGCATAGTATCGATGTTGATCCTCATACACTTACTATATAATTCTGTCCCGTCGACAAAAGACTGAAAGTATAGTTCGTTATCTTCCGGAATAAAACTAACTACAAATGGATAACCTTTTAGTTCTAGATCATAAGAATCAACCAAGCTTTCAACTAGAACCCGCCCTTCACCATTTTCTAATAAAATAAGTTTTTTGTCCCAGAATCCGGAAGACTTGGAATAATCATAATTATTAGAATATATATTATTTATAAAAACAACTTCTTTCTCTTTTCTATCATCTATTTTAAGTTTATTATCATTAAAAAAATATTTAACTACTTTTCTTTGAGATGGGGCTGCTCCAGGGTCGCTTGGTTTTTTAACAAACATGTCGATATATAAAGCTCCTCCCTGAATATCAATATCGTTTATCTGCGTCCTATCCCCTAAGGCTATGCTATCTATAAAATGTGGCTTTCCATTTTCATTAATAACAGCACCCAAATAAATCTCCGTGCTATTACCCCCAAAATAAAAACCAAGAACAACAATGGCATCCTGTCTTCCGTCACCATTCAAATCTCCCCAAACAATTTGTTGCCTGTAAAATTCATTTGCATCGAGTACATAAAACCTAAAATCTGGATAGTCTGGATTATAAATATTATAATCTAAATTTATTATATCTGAATAGACTAATTCTTCGGACATCTCAGATTTTGAAAATATCTCTGTTTTTTCTTGATAATTGGCACCTTCTTCTTGGAAAGGCTCTAATTTTCCATTTTCCGCCTCATTACTACAAATAGATATCAAAAGATTAAAAATAAATAAAGCTAGCCCTACACTTACGACGATAGAGATAAAAAGGAATAAATGATTCTTACTGTTAAACATATTCTTTGAATTTTATTATTTTAATTTAACTATACAATAAAATATAACTTATGTAAACATCGTGTATGATATTTCTAAATTGCTTTGACATTGATAAAAAATGCAT